>NZ_JBXWRT010000026.1:2500-6067 GCF_059613045.1 Ruegeria sp. BHSC037 | reverse complement strand
TTGGTTGCGGGGAGAGGATTTGAACCTCTGACCTTCAGGTTATGAGCCTGACGAGCTACCTGGCTGCTCCACCCCGCGCCATTTTTTTGGCGTTCGGCCTGCAGAGATTTTTTGAGGCCGTTTTTTGATTTTTTGATCGTTTAGAGAGTTTGGGGATTTTTCTAGGTTTGGCGGTGACCTACTCTCCCGGGGCTTGAGCCCAAGTACCATTGGCGCTGCAGCACTTAACTTCCGGGTTCGGGATGGGACCGGGTGTTTTGCTTGCGCTATGACCACCAAACCGAGGAAAATCCCCAGGTCGACTTTCTTGCGAGTAAGAAAGCGACGGGTGGCAGACAGCGTCTTTTGCTTGCAAAAGGCGCGTTGCCACTCGGTTGTATAATCAATCAATATCGCGGCTTGGTGCTGCGACGCTATCCATTGTCAAGGTCGGTGTATGCTTTTGGTTTGATTTGTCTTTCTGTTACTGGATCAAATCAAGCCTATCGGGCGATTAGTACCGGTCAACTGAACGCATTGCTGCGCTTACATCTCCGGCCTATTGACGTGGTGGTCTTCCACGGCCCTCAGGGAGACCTTGTTTTGAGGGGGGCTTCCCGCTTAGATGCCTTCAGCGGTTATCCTGTCCGATCATAGCTACCCTGCACTGCCGTTGGCACGACAACAGGTCCACCAGTGGATCGTTCACCCCGGTCCTCTCGTACTAGGGGCAACTCCTCTCAAGTCTCCTACACCCACGGCAGATAGGGACCGAACTGTCTCACGACGTTCTAAACCCAGCTCACGTACCTCTTTAAACGGCGAACAGCCGTACCCTTGGGACCTGCTCCAGCCCCAGGATGAGATGAGCCGACATCGAGGTGCCAAACACTGCCGTCGATATGGACTCTTGGGCAGTATCAGCCTGTTATCCCCGGCGTACCTTTTATCCGTTGAGCGATGGCCCTTCCACTCGGGACCACCGGATCACTATGGCCGTCTTTCGACTCTGCTCGACTTGTCAGTCTCGCAGTCAGGCTGGCTTCTGCCATTGCACTCAACGAGCGATTTCCGACCGCTCTGAGCCAACCTTCGCGCGCCTCCGTTACGCTTTAGGAGGCGACCGCCCCAGTCAAACTACCCGCCACGCAGGGTCCCGGATCCGGATGACGGACCGCGGTTAGACATCAAGAATGCAAAGGGTGGTATCTCAAGGGAGGCTCCACAGGAACTGGCGTCCCTGCTTCGAAGCCTACCACCTATCCTGCACATTGCAGTCCTGATGCCAGTGCGAAGCTGTAGTAAAGGTGCACGGGGTCTTTCCGTCTAACCGCGGGAAGCCTGCATCTTGACAGGCAATTCAATTTCGCTGAGTCGATGTTGGAGACAGCGGGGAAGTCGTTACGCCATTCGTGCAGGTCGGAACTTACCCGACAAGGAATTTCGCTACCTTAGGACCGTTATAGTTACGGCCGCCGTTTACCTGGGCTTCAATTCAAGGCTCTCACCTCTCCTTTTAACCTTCAGGCACCGGGCAGGCGTCAGACCCTATACGTCGTCTTGCGACTTCGCAGAGCCCTGTGTTTTTAATAAACAGTCGCCACCCCCTGGTTTGTGCCCCCAGCCCCTAGTTGCCTAGGAACCGGGCCTCCTTCTCGCGAACTTACGGAGGTATTTTGCCGAGTTCCTTCAACATCGTTCTCTCAAGCGCCTTGGTATGCTCTACCAGTCCACCTGTGTCGGTTTAGGGTACGGTCTGATAGGAGGGCTATTTCCAGGAACCTCTCAGCAGCCCAGTCAATCCGATAAGACTGAACTACACCCGAGATCCGTCACCACTCCACGGCCCAGGAATATTAACCTGGTTCCCATCGCCTACGCCTTTCGGCCTCGGCTTAGGGGCCGGCTTACCCTGCTCAGATTAGCTTTAAGCAGGAACCCTTGGACTTTCGGCGAGAGTGTCTCTCACACTCTTTGTCGCTACTCATGTCATCATTCTCACTAGTGATCTCTCCACCGGATGGCTCACGCCCCGGCTTCATCGAAAGCCTCTCTCCTCCAATACGCCCGAAGACGTGAAGGAGGAATGAGACTATGTCACACTACGCTCTGCTACCATGCCTTACGGCATCCGAAGCTTCGGCTCATGGCTTGAGCCCCGTTACATCTTCGCCGCAGGACAACTTGTTTAGACCAGTGAGCTGTTACGCTATCTTTAAAGGATGGCTGCTTCTAAGCCAACCTCCTGGTTGTTTTGGTCGTCCCACCTGCTTTCCCACTTAGCCATGAATTGGGGGCCTTAGCTGTCGGTCAGGGTTGTTTCCCTCTCCACTACGGACGTTAGCATCCGCAGTGTGTCTGCCATCTAGTACTCCCGGGTATTCGGAGTTTGGTTAGGATCAGTAAGCCTGTGGGGCCCCATTACCCATCCAGTGCTCTACCCCCCGGGGTATTCGGATGACGCTCTACCTAAATAGATTTCGCAGAGAACCAGCTATCTCCGAGTTTGATTGGCCTTTCACCCCTAGGCACAGCTCATCCCGATCCTTTTCAACGGATGTGGGTTCGGTCCTCCAGTAAGTGTTACCTTACCTTCAACCTGGCCATGCCTAGATCACTCGGTTTCGGGTCTGATCCCACGAACTCATGCGCCCTATTAAGACTCGCTTTCGCTGCGCCTACACCTAACGGCTTAAGCTTGCTCGTGAGACCAAGTCGATGACCCATTATACAAAAGGTACGCCGTCAGCTCGCAAGGAGCCTCCGACTGATTGTAGGCGTTCGGTTTCAGGTACTGTTTCACTCCCCTCGTCGGGGTGCTTTTCACCTTTCCCTCACGGTACTGGTTCGCTATCGGTCAGCAAGGAGTACTTAGCCTTCGAAGGTGGTCCTCCGATCTTCAGACAGGATTTCACGTGTCCCGCCCTACTTAATACGTCCCATCGAGCTTCGAATACGGGGCTGTCACCCGCTATGGCCATGCTTCCCAACATGTTCTTCTCACTCTCAAGGCTCGGCTGGTCCCCGTTCGCTCGCCGCTACTAGGGGAGTATCAATTGATGTCCTTTCCTCCGGGTACTTAGATGTTTCAGTTCCCCGGGTTTGCTCTTAAAACCCTATGTATTCAGGTCTTAAGTACCTGTCTCAATCCATTATGAACTGCTCGCGCAGATCATAACGAACTGTCAGGTGGGTTGCCCCATTCGGAAATCCATGGATCAAAGCTTATTCTCAGCTCCCCATGGCTTATCGCAGAGTATCACGTCCTTCATCGCCTCTTGCTGCCAAGGCATTCACCAAACGCCCTTCTCGCGCTTGATTTGATCCAGAAAGAGAAAGACAGGATTTGCAGAGCAAATCCAATGACAGGCGCTGGTAACAACCCGTCTCTCTGACTGAACCAAAAGCATACTTTCCCGCCTCCCATCCTGGAACCCATGCTGCCGATGTCGGTCGGCCCCGCACGGAGAATGGAAGACATGCATGATCAGATGAGTGCCGGTCATCCTTGCGGGTGACGATCGGCGCTGATCATGCGGGTTAGTGTACTTGACTTGGACAACTCTGTTCGTTTCAGCCGCGATACCC
>NZ_JBXWRT010000025.1:0-7420 GCF_059613045.1 Ruegeria sp. BHSC037 | reverse complement strand
GGCCCAGAATCGCGCGAAAATGCCTATTTTGACAGGGTTTTGACGCTCCGGGCAAAACCGAGGTTTCGCATGTGTGTTTTCGGGCACAGGGACAATTCGGCGCGGAACGAGGGAAAAGTGACGCAAGGTCAATCGGTTGCGCGCCGCTTCCTGCGAAAAAGACCCCGCGCGAAGGCGTGCCGCGCTTAAACCTGCGGCACCGATTTCAGTTCCTCAAGAACCGACCGCGCGGCTGCCTTGGGGTCTTCGGCACGATAGATCGGTCGTCCGACCACAATGTGATCGGCCCCGTCTGCGATCGCTCTGGCCGGGGTGGCGACCCGCTTCTGGTCGCCCAGATCGGCCCCCGAGGGCCGCACACCAGGGGTGACGATCAGTCGGTCCTGGGACTGGGGCAGGGCGCGGATCAGAGCGGCCTCCTGCGGGCTGGCGATCACGCCGTCGGCCCCGGCCTCGAAGGCGCGGGCCGCGCGCTCCACCACCATGTCCTGCATGTCGCCGGCCTTCATCATGCCGGCATCCAGATCTTCACGGTTCAGCGAGGTGAGGATGGTCACCGCGAGAATCTTCAGATCCTTGCCTGCCGCGCCTTCCTTAGCGGCACGCACCACGTGGGGGTCGCCATGGACGGTCAGGAAATCCAGATCGAACTGCGCCAGCCCTCGTACGGCATTCTCGACCGTGTTGCCGATGTCGAACAGCTTCATGTCCAGAAAGATGCGCTTGCCGTGTTCTTGTTTAAGCTCGTTGGCCAGCGCCAGCCCGCCCCCGGTCAGCATGCCCAGGCCGATCTTGTAGAACGAAACGGCGTCGCCCAGCGTCTCGGCCAGCTTCAGCCCTTCCAGCGCGTTGGGGACGTCGAGGGCGACGATCAGGCGGTCATCGGCGGTTTGGGGCATTGTTTCGACCTTTCAAGCTTGACGGGATCGGCGCTTCTGTAGAGCGTGCGGCACAATCAGACAAGAAAAGACGCAGGAAAATACGGGATGATACGGTTGGGTGTGGTCGCCTCAGCGGCTGTTTTGGCCGGGGCGGGCGCAGTCTGGGCCGGTGAAACGGATTGCGGCGAGGCCCGACAGGTCTGGGCGGATGTCAAGGACAGCGGGTCGGCGGCAGCCATCCAAAGCTTTGCCGAGATCTACGCGGAGTGCTCGATCTATTCCCAACTTGCGCGCGATCTGCTGGCAGGGCTGACCGGAGGGGCCCTGGCGCCGGCCGAGGTCGACGCCCCCAAAGAACCGCAACGACGCCTGCGGGTCTCCGACCTGCGGCCCCGGCCGGAACCCGACCCCGACGATCCACCATACGAGCCCGACTATTCGGACGGAGAATATGAGTGCCTGATGGCCGCCACCGCTCCGGGCCAGTCGCCGCTTTTCGACGGGGTGGAATGGGCGGACATGGACGCTGAGAATGCGATGGCGATCTGTGCCGATCTGCTGCTGAAAAACCAGAATGTCGATGCCGAGGTCGTCGCCGCCTTTGGCCGGGCTTTGATGAAGGGCGGCAAGCTGAAAATGGCGCTCGAGTTCTCGGAGCTGGCCGCGATGGAGGGCAGCGGGCTGGCGATGAACACGCTCGCCACGCTCTATGGCGATGGCAAGATCGTTCCCGCGGACGATGTGACCGCATTTGCCTGGTACATGGCGGCTGCCGAAACCGGTCTGCCGATGGGAATGCACAACGTCGCGTATGGCTACGAGAACGGGCAAGGTGTTGCGCCCGACCTCGACAAGGCGCTGTACTATTATGAAAGGGCCGCGTTCCTCGGATACGAGCAGTCTCTGCTGCGGCTTGGCACATTCTACCGCGAAGGCACGCATGTCACGCGCGACATGCGGCGCGCGGTCGACTATCTGAAGATGGCGGCCCGAAACGGGAGCACCGATGCCGCGGTGCGCTTGGGCTAAATCTACGAAACCGGCGACAACGGCTATTTCAAGGACATCGAACAGGCGTTGGACTATTATTTCCAGGCCGCCAAGCAGGACAATGTCATCGCGCTGCGCAATCTGGGGTCTCTGACCTATCACGGGCGGGATGGCGTGCCTCGGGACATGGAAACGGCCTTCGTGTTCTGAGGAAGGGCCGCGAAGCTCGGCGATATGAAGTCGCAGCGCAAGTTCGGCCGATTGCTCCATGAAATCGGCGAAGTTGAAGAGGCGCTGAGGTTTCTTCGCCTCGCGGCCGGGCAGGGCGATGACGAGGCGCAAAAGCTGATCCGGCAGATCGAAGGCGGTTGAACCCTGCACCGGGCCAGGGGGGGCGTGGTTTCCCCCGCGCTGTCCCAACTGTGCTATGGTGCCGCCATTCAGAAACGAAAATTACACCGAAGGGACAGACCATGAAGCACCTTGTTCCGCTGGCCGTCATGGCCACGCTGGCCGCCTGTGCCGACACGCCGCCGCAAACCGAAACAGGCGCTGCGCCGCCCCCGACCAATGACGATTTGTATCTCGTCCGCGGCTATCGGTCCGAAGATGACTGGTGCCAGTTGACCGGTGAAACCGCCTTTACCGGCAATTTCCTGGACCACACCGCGGACCTCGTGTCGTGCCCCACCGGCAGCGCCGCCGCGCAGTCGCTGGTCGAGACGCTTGATGCCGAGCAGGTGGCCGAAACCGGCGGCTATACCGTCTATACGATTCCCCGCGGCTGAGCGTTTTTTCACCCGCCACCCTCTTGAAGCGGCAGGGGCATTTCCCAAATTGATTAATGAGGCCCAGAACTAAGCGTGCCGCCGAGCGGGCGCAAAAACCTTGGGCGCTTGGAAAAGGAGAGAATGATGGACTTGAACAAGTTCACCGAGCGGGCACGAGGCTTCGTGCAGGCGGCGCAAACTGTTGCGCTGCGCGAGGGACACCAGAGATTGGCTCCCGAGCATATTCTGAAAGCACTGATGGATGATGATCAGGGGCTGGCCAGCAACCTGATCAAACGTGCGGGCGGCGCGCCCGAGCGTGTGGTCGAGGCGCTGGATGTTGCCCTGGCCAAGATCCCGAAGGTCAGCGGCGACGCGGGCCAGGTCTATCTGGACGGCCAGACCGCCAAGGTTCTTGACGAGGCCGAGAAGATTGCCAAGAAGGCCGGAGACAGCTTCGTGCCGGTCGAGCGTGTGCTGATGGCGCTGTGCATCGTCAAATCCAAGGCCAAGGAGGCCTTGGAAGCCGGTGCCGTGTCCGCCCAGAAGCTGAACGAGGCGATCAACGACATCCGCAAGGGCCGCACGGCCGACAGCGCCAATGCCGAAGAAGGCTATGACGCGCTGAAGAAATATGCCCGCGACCTGACCGAGGCCGCCCGCGAGGGCAAGATTGACCCGATCATCGGCCGCGACGAGGAAATCCGCCGCGCCATGCAGGTTCTGTCGCGTCGGACCAAGAACAACCCGGTTCTGATCGGTGAGCCCGGTGTGGGTAAGACCGCCATCGCCGAAGGTCTGGCTCTCCGCATCGTGAACGGCGACGTGCCGGAATCGCTGAAGGACAAGAAGCTGCTGGCGCTGGATATGGGTGCCCTGATCGCTGGTGCGAAATACCGTGGCGAGTTCGAGGAACGTCTGAAGGCCGTTCTGAACGAGGTCACCGCGGCCGCTGGCGAGATCATCCTGTTCATCGACGAGATGCACACGCTGGTGGGTGCCGGCAAGACCGACGGCGCGATGGATGCGGCCAACCTGATCAAGCCCGCGCTGGCGCGGGGCGAGCTGCACTGCATTGGCGCCACCACGCTTGACGAGTACCGCAAATACGTCGAGAAGGACGCGGCCCTTGCCCGCCGGTTCCAGCCCGTCTACGTGCAGGAACCCACGGTCGAGGACACGATCAGCATCCTGCGCGGCATCAAGGAAAAATACGAGCTGCACCACGGCGTGCGCATCTCGGATTCGGCGCTGGTGTCGGCCGCGACCTTGTCTCACCGCTACATCACCGACCGCTTCCTGCCCGACAAGGCAATCGACCTCGTGGACGAGGCCGCCTCGCGTCTGCGTATGGAAGTGGACAGCAAGCCCGAAGAGCTGGACCAGCTGGATCGCCAGATCTTGCAGCTTCAGATCGAGGAAGAGGCACTGAAGCTCGAAGATGACGCGGCTTCGAAAGATCGGCTTGAGGCCTTGCAGAAGGAATTGGCTGAGCTCAAGGAGAAATCCGCCGAGCTGACTGCCCAGTGGCAGGCCGAGCGTGACAAGCTTGCCAGCGCCCGCGAGCTGAAGGAACAGCTGGACAAGGCGCGCGCCGAGCTGGAGATCGCCAAGCGCGAGGGCAATCTGGCCAAGGCCGGTGAGCTGTCCTATGGCGTGATCCCCGAGCTGGAGCGCAAGCTGGCCGAGGCTGAAAGCCAGGAAAGCAACGCTGTGATGGCCAAGGAAACGGTACGCCCTGAACAGATCGCGGCCGTGGTCGAACGCTGGACGGGTATCCCGACCTCGAAGATGCTGGAAGGCGAGCGTGAAAAGCTGCTGCGCATGGAAGAAGCGCTGCATGCCCGCGTGGTCGGCCAGGACGAGGCCGTGCGCGCCGTGGCCAATGCCGTGCGCCGGGCCCGGGCCGGTCTGAACGACGAGAATCGCCCGCTGGGCTCGTTCCTGTTCCTCGGCCCGACCGGTGTGGGTAAGACCGAGCTGACCAAGGCCGTCGCCGAATACCTGTTCGACGACGAACACGCGATGGTGCGGATCGACATGTCCGAATTCATGGAGAAACACGCCGTCGCCCGCCTGATCGGTGCACCGCCGGGCTATGTCGGATATGAGGAAGGTGGCGTTCTGACCGAAGCCGTCCGTCGGCGGCCGTACCAGGTGGTGCTGTTCGACGAGGTCGAGAAGGCGCATCCGGACGTGTTCAACGTGCTGTTGCAGGTGCTGGACGATGGTGTCCTGACCGATGGCCAGGGCCGCACGGTCGATTTCAAGCAGACGCTGATCGTGTTGACCTCGAACCTCGGGTCGCAGGCGCTGAGCCAGTTGCCCGAAGGCGCCGACACGGCGCAGGCCAAGCGCGACGTGATGGACGCGGTCCGGGCGCATTTCCGGCCCGAGTTCCTGAACCGTCTGGACGAGACCATCATCTTCGATCGGCTTCAGCGGTCGGATATGGCTGCGATCGTCGACATCCAGCTGGCCCGCCTGCAGAAGCGGCTTGCCGCGCGCAAGATCCGGCTGGAGCTGGACGAGGCCGCCAAGGAATGGCTGGCCAACGAAGGCTACGACCCGGTCTTCGGGGCGCGTCCGCTCAAGCGCGTGATCCAGCGTGCCCTGCAGAACCCGCTGGCCGAGGCTTTGCTGGCTGGCGAAATCCGGGACGGCGATACCGTGCCGGTGACTGCCGGACCCGATGGCCTGATCATCGGCGACCGGTTGGGCACCAGCGACCGCCCGCGCCCGGACGAAGCCGTCGTGCACTAAGCTGCGGCTTGGTTGAAACAGGAAAGGCCCGCCAGAGATGGCGGGCCTTTTTTTGTCGGTCCGGCGTCAGCGGGCGGCCGGTTCGTTACAGTCCCGTCTCTCAATCGTGACGCAAGTTGCGTTGGTCCCGTGCTAAGACCGGGCTAGGTCGGGTCAGGGGTTGAAACGGAACGGAGACCAAGATGGCGCATCGCTGGACCAACAATTTGACATATGCCGACGTAACGCCTCGGGCGGCGTTTCTAAACCGCCGGCAGGTTATGGCGGGGCTGGCCGGATCCGGCCTTGCTGCAATGGCCGGGCGTGCGCAGGCCGAGGCCGTGCCCGAGCCCAACAGCTGGGAAGATATAACCTCGTACAACAACTACTATGAGTTCGGAACTCGCAAGGACGATCCTTCGAAATACGCCCATACCCTCAAGACCGAACCATGGAGCGTGACAATCGACGGGTTGGTTGACCGTCCAGGGGAGTACGACTTTCAGGATATCATGTCCGAGATGACGATCGAAGAGCGGATCTATCGGTTCCGCTGTGTCGAGGCCTGGTCGATGGTCGTGCCGTGGAACGGGTTCGAGCTGGCCGATCTGCTGAAGATGGTTGGTGTGCAGGAGGGGGCGAAATACGTGGCCTTCGAAACCGCGCTGCGTCCGGATGAGATGCCGGGCGTTGCCTATCCGGTTCTGGACTGGCCCTATCGCGAGGGCTTGCGGCTGGACGAGGCCATGCACCCTCTGACGATCATGGCGACGGGTATCTATGGCCGCCCGATCCCCAATCAGAACGGCGCGCCGCTGCGGCTGGTGGTTCCCTGGAAATATGGCTTCAAGTCGATCAAATCGATTGTACGCATCACCCTGACCGAGGACGAGCCGCCAACCAGCTGGAACATGGCCAACCCGCGTGAATACGGGTTCTACAGCAACGTGAATCCGACCGTGGATCATCCCCGCTGGTCCCAGGCCTCTGAGCGGGTCATCGGCGGCGGATTGTTTGCCAAGCGTCAGCCAACGCTGATGTTCAATGGCTACGAGTCTGACGTCGCAAGCCTGTATGACGGAATGGATCTGTCCGAGTATTATTAAAGCCATGAACAAGCTGAACCAGTTCCTGCGTCGCGTTCCGGTCTGGGCGGTTTACCTGCTGGGCCTACTGCCGGCGCCGTGGCTGTTCTATCTGGGTTTGACCGGTGGACTGGGCGTCGAGCCGATCGAGGCGCTGGAACATAAATATGGCGAGCTGGCCCTCCAGTTGCTGATCCTGGGACTGGCAGTGTCGCCGCTGCGACGTCTGGCCGGGCTGAACCTGATGAAGTTCCGGCGGGCGATCGGCGTTCTGACCGTCTGTTATGCGAGCTTTCATCTGCTGGTCTGGCTGGTGCTGGACGTACAGGTGCCCGCGCAGATCTGGGCGGATATCCTGAAACGGCCATATATCACGATCGGCATGACGGCCTTCGTGCTATTGCTGCCGTTGGGCCTGACATCGAACAACGCCTCGGTGCGCCGTCTCGGAGCCGCCTGGCGCCAGCTGCATCGTCTTGTATATCCGGCGGCTGTTCTGGCCGGTGTGCACTATGTGATGGTGGCCAAGGGGTTCCAGATCGAGCCTTTGCTTTACCTGCTTGTCATCTGCCTCCTTCTACTGTCGCGGCTGCCAGTGCCACGCTATCCGTTCGCGCGAAGCAGCTCCGATTCCGCCTGACTCGCGCCCGAGTCTGTGGGTAAACCTGTGGACTGCGGGTTTGCGGGTCCTGTCCGGAGCGAACCAGCGAGCGTGTGGTGGTCAGAACGGTCGGGGGTGTGTAGTTAAAGTGTTGAAATATAATCGGAAATCTTTGGAAGAAACTTTTTTGAGGGATTGTTGAATTTTCCCCTTGCGGCTTTGGTTGGATAATCTTAGAACCCCCTTCACCGGCGCTGGTGAGGTGTTGGTGACGGGCTGGAGAGGCGGCCTGACGGACTGGAAAGACGGTTGTGACGCTCAGGAGAGACTGGGGCATCTTGAGGATTTGTT
>NZ_JBXWRT010000024.1:0-10265 GCF_059613045.1 Ruegeria sp. BHSC037 | reverse complement strand
CCGGCGATCCTGGCGGCGGTCGTAGCCTTGGCCGCTATCCTCACATCGATCGGCAATGCCACCGACAGTTTCGCCCGCTTCGCACAGGCGCTGCGCGACCGGCGCCGACATGGCGGTCCCCAAAGCTATGACATTGCCGGCCCGGCCGAGCTGCGCGACATCGTCTCGGCCGTGAACGACTATCTTCAGGATGAACGCGCACAGCTGGAAAAACGCGCCACGGTCCTGTCGGGGGTCAGCCACGATCTGGGCACCCCTGCCGCGCGGGTGCGGCTGCGCGCGGCCTTGATCCCCGACCCCGACCTGCGCGAAAAGCTGGAATCGGACGTCGACCAGATGACCGGGATGATCGAAAGCGTGCTGACCTATACCCGGTCGGAGTTGAGCGTCGAGGAACCGCGGCAGATCTCACTGACCTCGCTGGTCGAGTCGCTGGTGGCCGATTACCAGGACATGGACCTGCCGGTGAATCTGCAGCAGATCGCCCCGGTCGAAGTCGAAGGCGCCTCCTCTTTGTTCATGTCCCGGCGCGGCCACGCCAGCCTGCCGGAGAGCCGGCGCATCCTGGTGATGGCCCGCCCGATCTCGCTGCGGCGGGCGCTGACCAACCTGATCGACAACGCGCTGAAATACGGTCGGCACGCCAGGGTTGCGCTGGAGACCGATGCCGAAACCGCCACGGTCATCGTCGAGGACAAGGGCACCGACCTGACGGTCACCGATATCGAGGCGCTGATGGCCCCTTTCCGGCGCGGGTCCAACACCGGCTCGTCGGACGGGTTCGGCCTTGGCCTGACCATCGTCGCGACTGTGGCCGAACAACACGGCGGCTCCCTGCGGTTCGAGGCCGGCGAACAGGGGTTGCGCGCCCGGTTCACGATCCTGAGGTGACGCTCCGCCTCACGAGTAGCTGCGCACCAGCGCTCCCGCGATCAACGACCACCCGTCGGCGATGACGAAGAACGCCAGCTTGAACGGAAGCGACACCGTAGCCGGGGGAACCATCATCATACCCATCGACATCAGCACCGCGGCTACCACCAGGTCGATGATCAGGAACGGCAGGAAGATCAGGAACCCGATCTGAAATGCGCGGGCGATCTCGGACAGCATGAAGGACGGCATCAGCACCGACAGAGGCGCCTGCGGCGACAGCTCCAACGTTTCGCCATTCGGCCGCAGGGCAGCCATCGCCCGGAACGTATCGGCATCCAGCCGCGCGGCCATGAATTCGCGAAACGGCACCAGCGCACGCTCCAACGCAGGCTCGACGTCCATCGTTTCCTCGACCATCGGCCGGATTCCGGTGTCCCAGGCCTGGGTGAAAACCGGTTCCATGATGAAATAGGTCAGGAACATCGCCAGGCTGACGATCAGCATGTTGGGCGGCGACTGTTGCAGCCCGATCCCCTGCCGCAGAATTGCCAAAACCGTCACGAGAAACGGAAAACAGGTGACCATGATCGCCAGCCCGGGCGCCAGGCTGAGCACGGTGATCAGAAGAATCAACTGGATCGTGCGCGCCGATATCGAGCCGCCCTCGCCCAGAGACAGCGACAGCTCCTGGGCCGAAGCCAGTGCCGGCGCCAGCAACACCGCCGCGAGGATCAGCCAGAATCCGCCGCGCATCATCCCAGCCCGGTCTTGAAATCCGATATCTCGGTCAGGCGCACGGCAAGCTGGCCGGCATGCTCCCCCTCCATCTCTTCCAGCAGACCACGCGCAACCAGTTGATCGCCGACATACAGGTCGACCGGATCCTCGACACGTTTGTCCAGCGTCAGAACCGCGTTTTCGCCCATGTTCAGCAGGTCGCGAACCAACGGACGCGCCCGGCCGACCGAGACGGTCACTTCGATCGGCACCGTCTCGAACGGGTTGTGTTTTTCCGGTTTGGGGGGCGGGTTTTCACTCATTTGCCAAAGCCTCTTTTGCCTCGAATACATACGCGTTGAACGCTGCGGCGATCGTCTCCAACAGCGCCGCGCAATCGACCTCGGCGCGGGCCATGCCGACCTGCAACCGCGCCTGACCCGGCTGCAGCGCCGGGTCCTCGACCACCTTGGGTGCGGGGTCGATGCCGCCGGGCAACAGCGCCGAGACGTCCTCGGCCGCGCCCGGAGGCACGACCAGGTGCACCGGCTGGGCAACCTGTTCACGTGACAGTTCGCACAACTGTTCGACTACGCGCGCCGCAAAACCCTGATCGATGGCCTGCGGCAGAACCACCTGCACGAGCGACTGGAACATCGGCTCGAGCGACAAGGTCATGCGGGTCAGCGCCTCGTGATAGCTGAAAGACAGGTCCGCGAAGGCGGCGCGCAACTCTTCGGTCAGGGCAGCCCGGCCCTGCCCCTGAGCCTGCAACGCGTCCTCCCAGCCGGCCCCGTATCCCTTTTCAAAGGCTGCGAACCGTTCTTCCTCCAACGCTTCCTCGTCCAGAAGGCGCATCGGGGCGCCTTCGGCCTGGGCGGTGAAATCCTCGAGCAGATGGGCTATCGACATCACACCTTCTCCTCGCTTTCCTCAAGCCAGCTGCGCAGGATTTCGACCGTTTCCTCCTGCTTGTCGCCGATCATGCTGCGCAGACGCGCGACCGCATCCTCGGACGTGGCTTGCGCAATTGCGGGGACCGCACCTTGGTCGGCGGCCGGGGCAAGCGGCGCGAAATCCTGATCCTGGCCGTCGGCGATCTCGCCGACCAGATATTGGGCATCCGGTGCCGTCGACCGCTCGGCCGCCGGCGGCAATGCCGCGACCGGAGCGTTGGTCAGGATCGGACGGATCACGAATAGCCCCATTACCAACGACACGATCGCCAACACCGCCATCTGGATCAACGACATCGTGTCCAGATGAATGTTCTGCCAAGTCGAGGCCGAGGCCAGGGTTCCCTGCGGCTCCACCTGCGGCAATTCCATCGACTTGAGCGTGATCACGTCCCCGCGTTCGGCATCGAAGCCGACCGCCGAGGCCACCAGTTCGCGCAGGGCCTCAAGCTCGGTGTCGGGCATCGGCTGGAACACCGACGCTACCGACGCATCCACCGTGCGCGTGCCGTTCACCATGACCGCCACGGTCAGGCGCTTGATCGCCCCCGGGGCGCGATGCACTTCCAATTCGGTCTCGGACACCTCGTAGTTCACACGCTCGCGGGTCTGGGTCGCGGTCGAATTCGACTCGTCCCCGCCGGCGGCATCGCCATCCGGCAGGTTCGACGCCACGGTGACGTCCGAAGACTGGTTACGCGAGCTGTCCGAGCGTTCCTCGATATCGGTGCTGATGGCAACGCGGCCCTTGGGATCGAACCGCCGCTCGCGGATCGACTCGGTCTCGGTCACGGTATCGACGCTCACCTCGACCACGGCATTTCCGGGGCCAACGCGTGCCTCGACCAGGCGCAACACCCGCTCGCGCAGCTGCTTGGCCTTGTCGTCGGCCGTATCGGCAGCGACCGTGGCCTCTTGCGGGCCGACGACCGCGCCGTTGGAATCGATCACCGCAACATCCTCGGGCGCCAATCCGGTCACCGCCGAGGCGACCAGGAAACGGATTGCCTTGGCCTGCTCGGCCGTCACCCGGGCGCCAGCCGGCACAAGATAGACCGAGGCCGTGGGGGCGACCGACCGCTGGAACGGGTTGGACGACCCGTTCGCGATATGCACCCGCGCCTGGCTGACATGGGGACTGCTGACGATGGTGCGGGCCAGTTCACCCTCTTTCGCGCGCCAATAGGCGGCGTCAAACATCTGCGACGTGGTGCCGAACCCACTGAGCGAATCGAGCAGTTCATAGCCCCGATTGCCATTGGCCGGCAGGCCCTCGGACGCCAGCGTCATGCGCAGTTCATCCCGCTGGGAGGCTGGCACATAGATCGAACCGCCCCGGATCTCATATGCGACGCCGCGTTGATCCAGTGCGCGAACGATGTCGCCCGCCGCGCCGCTTTCCAGCCCGGCATACAACAGGGTCATCGATGGAGAAGTCACCAGCCGCGACATGGCCAGCACACTCAGGAATACCAGGATCGCGGCGCCCGCCACGATGATTTGCTTGCGCCTGTCCAAACTTGCCCAGACAGTTCCGATCTGCTGCACGCTCACCTCCGACTCGCCGACATTCTGTGCGGCTCGTCCCTTGTTTGGACGATTGCCCTTAACAATCGGTTAGTCCCTGCAGGGTTATGACGGTGTCCGAACGCAAGAATGAGGCCGCCATGACGGACGCGACTGCAGAACAGGCAGAAGTCCCTGAAAAATCGGGTAAAGCAGGGCTGATCGTTGGGCTCGTGCTGGCCTTGGCTGGCGCTGCCGGCGGGTACTTTATGACCAGTTCAGGGCTGTTGCCACTGGGCCGCGATTCGCATGAAGAAACGGCGGAAAAGTCCCCCGCCGGCCATGTGGCGCCGAACGTTCAGTTCGTCGACCTGCCGGAGGTCATCGTTGCGGTAACCACCGGCGATTCGCGGCACCTGAAATTCCATGCTCAGCTCGAGGTCGAGGCCGGATACGCCTCGGAAGTCGAGGCGATGAAACCCCGAATCGTGGATGTCATGAACAGCTATCTGCGCGCAGTCGATCTGTCGGACCTCGAGGACTCGCTGACGTTGGTGCGGATTCGCGGCCACTTGCTGCGGCGCATCGGCATGGTCGTGGGCGAGGGCCGGGTGCGTGACGTTCTGGTCATGGAATTCGTGTTGAACTAGGAGGCGAAATTGGAGCTGATTGCGGACATTCTTCTGGCGGCAGGCGCGCTTGGGGCGGGCTTGTACTGTTTCGTTCTGGCCCGGCGCCTCAAGCGGTTCACCGACCTTGAGAAAGGGGTCGGCGGGGCGGTTTCCGTGCTGTCCGCCCAGGCGGAAGAGCTGAGAAAATCCCTGGACGCGGCGCGAGCGGCCTCGGATCAGTCTGGGCAGCGACTGCAAGGCCTGACCGAACGCGCGGAATCGGTTGCCAAACGGCTAGAGCTGATCATGGCCTCGATGCACGATGTGGTGCCCGCGACTGGCTCGGATACCGAAAAAAAGAACGAATCGCCGCAACCTGACGACCTGGTTCGACCTGACGAACCGCCCACGGCACCGGCCGAACCGGAATTCAACGAGTCCGAAGCGGGCGTAGCCGACGCAGGAAGCGGCGAAACAGAAAATGGCGCGAGCGCAGGTGAAGAGACAGCGAAAGACGCCTCGGGCGGAGGTGATACCGAGCCGAACGACGAACCTGACGCAAGGGGCGGTTCGGAGAAGGGCGCCGAGGAGGCAAAGGCGATGCCCAAAGGCGTCCTGTTCTTCCGTCATACGACTCAAGGCGGTGAGGCGCGACAATGACCTCCGCCCCGCAACATGCGCAACCGCGGGCGCGCGGAGGGGTATTGACCCTGATCTCCGCGTTGATGATCGGGTCCGCCGTCATCCGATTGGGGCTTGAGGCGGGGCCCGCCCTTGCCCGCGCACCCAAAGCTGCGGCCGAGCACCACGATCCACAACCCCAAGCCTCGGACCTGAACGCGCTTCTGGCCGAGCTGTCGCAGCGGGAAACCGCGCTCCGACAGCGGGAGAACATGCTGCGCGAGAAGGAAAAGGTAGTCGAGATCGCGGAAAAGACGATCGCACAGCGCCTTGCCGATCTGCGGAAGGCAGAAGAGTCGCTGCGGGAAACTCTGGCCGTTGCCGACCAGGCGGCCGAGCGGGATCTGGCGCGTCTGACCGATGTCTACCAGAACATGAAGCCGAAGGACGCCGCAAAGTTATTCGAAACGATGGACCCTGTATTCGCCGCGGGTTTCCTGGCGCGCATGCCCTCGGATACGGCCGCCGGCATCATGGCCGGGCTGAACCCTCAGGTGGCCTATACGATCAGTGTCGTCTTGGCAGGCCGCAATGCCAACGCACCTACGGAGTAGGCCGTTGCCCCACCACTCCAAATGTCGCCCTGTCGGAGAGCAAGCATGATTGGAATTCTTGGTATTGTCGTCATTTTCGCGATGGTTTTCGGCGGTTATCTTGCCGCCGGCGGCAAGATGGCCATCATCCTGAAATCCCTGCCTTTCGAGATGATGATGATCGGTGGGGCCGCTGTCGGCGCTTTCCTGATCAGCAACGACATGTCCGCGGTCAAGCATACGGTCAAGGATCTGGGAAAGGTGTTCAAGGGCCCAAAATGGAAACCCGAAGACTATCGGGACCTGTTGTGCCTTTTGTTTTCACTGATCCGGCTGGCCCGGTCCAACCCGGTCGAGGTCGAGGGGCATATCGAGGATCCGGAAAACTCCTCTCTGTTCGCGGCGTATCCCAAGATTCAGGCCGACAAGGAAGCCGTCGACCTGATCTGCGACACCTTGCGGTCTGCGGCGATGAACTATGATGACCCGCACCAGGTCGAAGAGGTTCTGGAGAAACGCATGGAAGCCAATTTTCAACATGCCATGCATTCCAGCCACGCTCTTCAGACGGTTGCCGACGGCCTGCCGGCCTTGGGAATCGTTGCTGCGGTTCTGGGTGTGATCAAGACCATGGGGTCGATCGACCAGCCGCCGGAGGTTCTGGGCAAGTTGATCGGGGGCGCATTGGTCGGGACCTTCCTGGGGGTGTTTTTGGCTTATGGCCTAGTCGGCCCGTTCGCCGGAAAGCTGAAAGCGGTCGTCGAGGAAGACAACCATTTCTACCAACTGATCAAGGAAGTTTTGGTCGCCAACCTTCACAACCACAACGCGGCGATGTGTATCGAGGTCGGACGGCAGAACACGCCGACCCACAACCGGCCGAATTTCACTGAACTGGAAGAAGCACTAAAGGAAATCAAGCAGGCGGCGGCATGATGCGAAGGCTGGCTATGGCATTTGCTTTTCTGAGCTTCGCGACCGGAGGAGCAGTGGCGCAAACCACCATTCCGGTGCGATCGGGCGAACATGACGGCTATACCCGGCTGGTGGTGCAAGTTCCGACCGGAACCTCCTGGCGGCTGACACATCGCAAGAAGGGGGCCACCCTTTCGCTGGCCCTGACCGACGTGGTGTTCGACATGAAATCGGTATTTACACGCCTGTCGGGCAACCGGCTTTCGGGCCTCACGCAAGCGCAGCCGGGCGCGCCGCTGGAAATGGAATTCGGCTGCGACTGTGCGGCAACCGCTTTTTTGTTCAAGGACACGATGGTCGTGGTGGACATCGCTCCGGGGAAGGCGCTGCCCTTGCCCGATCTCGATATCCCGCCACCGGTTCTTCCCCGCGTGGACCAGGCGACACCGGCCAAAGACCTGCCTTTGACCCATCTGGCCGAACCTTTACTGCGCCTGAGCCGGCAAGACATCGAAGACCGTCTAGCCACCCGCTTCCTGCAGAGTGCCGACCGCGAGATCGTCGATCTCGACCTGTCGGGCGTCGGGCCGCGCGCCTCGACGCCGCCTCCGCCGACTTTGCTTGGGTCCGACCTGTCACCAAACCTGGCGATAACCTCGGTTTTGGACGAGTTGGGCTTCATGGCGAATTTGCCATTGCCAATTCTGGAACCTGGGCCGGCCTGCATCTCGGACGCCGCATTGGACTTCGAGTCCTGGACAGATGGCCGTCCGTTCCATCAGCAGGTGGCAGACCTACGCCGCGCCCTGTTCCAAGAGTTCGATCGCATCGATCCAGACGCCGTGATCAGGCTTGCCGAGGTCCTGACCTATTTCGGCTTCGGAGCCGAAGCGGTACAAACGTTGGGCCTGCTCTCCCAGGTTCCCGAGGAAGCAGAGTGGATTGCCGGCATTGCGACGGTCATCGATGCGCTTCCATCCGACGGGCCGCCACCATTCGAGGGGTTGCAACGTTGTGACGGTGCAATAGCGCTTTGGGCCGCGCTCGCCCAAGGAGAGTTGCAGCCCGAGGCTCGGCCGGAAACAGTCGAGCAATCGTTCCAACGGTTGCCCGAACATCTGCGGCGCCATCTTGGTCCCAGATTGGCGCAGGTCTTCACGAAGGCCGAAGAACTGGAGGCTGCCCGCAGGATTCTGCGCTCGGTGGAGCGCATCGAGCCAGAAGTCAGCGCCGAAACCAACTTGGCAAAGGCCCAAGTCGCCTCAGCCGCGGAAGACGCGCAAAGCAGCAGAACGTTGCTGAGCAGGGTGATCGAGGATCCCAAGGCGCGGGTCGAAGCTCCGTTGGCTCTGGCAAGGCTGATCGAGCAGCAATGGGCCGACCGTGGCGCGATCACCCAAAGACAGCTGGACCTTGCCGGGACCTATGCCGTTGAACTGAAGAACTCGGAACTCGGGCCCGTCATGGCTCGCAGCCATGCCGTAGCGCTGAGCCTGTTCAACGAGTTTGAACCGGCATTCCGGCTTTCCACGGCTCATGTGGGGGACGCCGATTGGGATGGCACTCAGAACCGTATCCTGCAGTTGATGGCAGAACGGGCGGATGACGGTACTTTCGTCCGCATGACCTTCGCGATGGATCCGTCGCTGGTTCAACGCCTCAGCACCGACACCGCCCTGGCCCTGGCCAAGCGATATGCCGATCTGGGTTTTGCCTCGCAGGTCCAGCGGCTGGTCGACAAAGGGCAAGACCGAACCCGCCAGCGCGACCGAGCATGGCTGCGCGCCCGCGTCGCGATGATGGAAGGCCAGCCGCGACAGGCGCTGGAAGAACTGGCAGATGACCGATCCGAGCGGATCCAGCGTCTGCGGGCCGCGGCACTGACCGAACTGGGCGAATTTGAGGAAGCCGCAGGGATCCTGACCGAGTTGGGAGAGGATGTCGAGGCCGCCCGGCTGTCGTGGTTTGCGGGTTCGCCAAGGGCGCAGATCAACCTTTCGGACGGTCGAGTGGGCCGGTTGATGGCCTTGAGCGCTGAACTGGATAACGCGGCGGAACGGTCACCGGAATCGCCCTTGAAGGACGCGCGGGAACTGTTGGAGACCAGCACCGGAACGCGCGAAAAAATCCGAGATCTGCTGGCTCTTGTCGAAACGGACGCAGAATGACGACCTTGAACCGACCATGGGCGTCGCGCCGAGGCTTGCAAAGTTCGTCCGCCAGCTCAAGATGGGCTGACCGAAATACAAACCCATGAGACAGGCCCCGAACCGGCCTGTCAGGTCTGGACGAAATGCGCAGTTTTCTGGCCATTCCCGCAACGCCGGATCTGGTGCGGTTCTGCCGCGTCCTACAATCCGGCTTTTCCGGAGGTCGCCCGGTTGTGGCAGAGAATCTGCATGTCACACTGGCTTTTCTGGGGGACACGCCGGAAGAACAACTTTCCGTTCTGCATGTTGAATTGGAGCGCGTTCAGCACCCTGCCTTTTGCATCCGGTTCGACGGTTTGGGAATGTTTGGAAACACCATACACTTGGCCGTTGCGAAAAACCCGTCCTTGCAGGAATTGCAGACGAAAACTCTGCAACTGGCGCGAAGGGCGGGCATCGACGTACCGCGGCGCAGATTTCGGCCGCACATCACCATCCAGCGCGGCGCGAATCCGGCTCTGCTCAAGGGTTTTTCCGGGTTCTTGCCGGATGCGCCAGACATGCCGGTAGACCGGTTCGCGCTTTTCTCCTCGACCCTGACTCCGCAGGGATCGCGGTATGATCGGCTTGCCGACTATCCCCTGCTGCCCGACACCTGACATCGGGCGGGGCGGGCGTTACCGGTCAAGGCCCGGGTAGAGAAAGCTGGCAACTCGGTCGAACCGCGCATCGGGGTCGACCAGGTCGAGAACAGCCTCGGCCAGCGTCTTGGCATCGCCCCCCATCTGCGGCGTCGCGAATTCCAGGAATTTGCCAATGACATCCTGGCGCGACATCGGCGCTTCGGGGCCACCCCGGGCATGCGTGTCCCCCGAGTGCAACAACCGGCCGTCGCGTGTCGTGACCGAGACGTCCGCCCAGCGTCCGGCTGGAAACCGGGCCGAGTGCCGATCGCATGTTCGAACCGAAATTCGTGACATGAACCCGACCACGTCCGTGTCAGCTAGCCCCGACCCCATCAAGTGTTCCACTCCGATCCGGCCGTGCACCGCTTGCACCGCAACGGCGAAGGGCAGCGAGTACTGAGCCTGAGACGTCGTCTGCGGCACGCCGGAAAACAGCTGGCATGCCTCATGAAAGGTATTGATATCAACATGGGCGATCCGGTCATGGGTCAGACCGTGCGTGTGCATCACCGTGCGCAGCCCGTCTATGGCGGCATGGGCCCAGCGGCAGATCGGATAGGGTTTCACATATTGATGTTCCATCTGCCAAAACGTGCCGAGGTCCTGCCAATAGGGTGCGGCGCGGTCCTCCTCG
>NZ_JBXWRT010000023.1:0-12642 GCF_059613045.1 Ruegeria sp. BHSC037 | reverse complement strand
ACAACCGTCTTTCCAGTCCGTCAGGCCGCCTCTCCAGCCCGTCACCAACACCTCACCAGCGCCGGTGAAGGGGGTTCTAAGATTATCCAACCAAAGCCGCAAGGGGAAAATCGCATCTCGATGCATTTTTTTGCAGATCGACATTTTATCTTTTATTATCAAATGATTGACTGCCTGGCCGCGGTAGGCATACCTACATCAATGAAGTGCGGCACTGCGCGCTCAGCTGCGGCCCTCAGGCCGGAGGATTCGCGCCCCACAATATATTGTACACATCGCACCCTACGCCACAACGAAGAGCGACTCGCATCGCGCGGCATCTGCCCCTTCCACCACGCCTCGGCGCTGGATTCGGAGCCCCCCGCCATGCGCGATGCCGGCTGCGGCGCTTGAATAGCCCGCAGAAGTTGCCCAAGGGTCAACCACCGCCTAGCATGATCCGCAAAAGCTCGACCTGAGTTCATCACACCGCCCATCCGCGCAAGGAGGCGTCCATGTCTCTCGATCTGATGACCTACCAACTGCGAGGGGACAAGATGAACTCGGACTTCTTCCACGAATACCTGCCAAAAATCTATCAGCACCGACAAGCCTCGGGTGTCACAGAGCAAGTCGGCCAGATGGCGGCCATCATCCTCGAGGTGGAACCCGAGGCGATCTTTGACACTTTGGTCGAACTCTATGTGATGCCCCGTAGCGCCATACCGCAAACTATCTGGGGCCGACGCATCGGTTTTCCGTTCTGCACGCGCATCAGGTCTTTCCGGCGCTGGTCCTGATGGCCCGCTCAGCGCCGGCTTCGCGGACTACAGCTCGCGCCTCAATCGCATGTACCCGCTGGCCCGGGCGTCACCGCGGACCCGCTATGTCGGCGCGGTCTGATCCGCGCGCGACCTTAACGATCTGCGCAACACCCTCGAGGATCAGAACATCCGGTTCGACTATGCCAGCGACACGGAAAACCCCTTCCACACATTGGACGGGATGCTGTTCATCACCCTATCGGATTTCACCTGCAACCGGGCCGGCTATTCGGCGCTGGACTTCAACGACCCCGACAGTCTGGGCCTGGGCGAGCGGCTGATCCTGAGCGTGGCCGAGCAGGACCGCTTGACAAGGGCCGCCGAGTTAGGCGCGGACAGCGGGATCGCACCGCTGATGCTGGGCTTGGACCATCTGGCCACGCGGGTGCTGACCGGCGAACGCGAGGATTTGATCCTCGAGTTTCTGACCATGGTGCCCTAGTATTTCTGGGGCGCCTACAACATCGCCGAGATGAATTCGTCGACCAATGTCAACCGACACCCCGGCGTGGACGACGACAAGAAATCCCCAGCCAACGTCTTTACCGCGAACAACACCCCGTCCTTCGTGAACTCGTTTGCCAAGCTGCCGATACCCACCGAGGATGTCGTGCGCAATTTCGGCCGGCGTCTGCACCACATGGTGGTCGAGATACGCGACGGCGACCATGCCGGCGGCGAAAAGAACGTATATTTCGTGGTCAACACCTTGAAGGAAAAAGGCGTTCCGTTTCTCGCCCATGTCGTGGGGGAATTCAAAGACGACCCGAACCTAAAGCAGATCTTCTCGAAACTCTCGAAACATACGCTGCTGATCACCGAGTATTTCCAGCGGTGCCACCACTATGAGGGCTTTTTCACCAAGGACAACGTCGCCGCCCTGAACGCCGCCGCGGGTCAGGACGAACAGTACCGGCACGGAAACGTCTTCGATTTAAGAAAGTCTGCGGAATTCCGCAGCCGATGCCTTCAGGAGAGAATGCCGAACCTTATGATGGTCCGATCATGAAACAGGTGACATTGCGCGCCTTGAGGCGGCGACAGGCCAGATCGGCCTGCTCGCGGGTCATGCCCTGGAATGTGGCCTCGAAGCCCTTGGAGCTCTGGTTCACTTTACGCAACGAGCCTTCCAGCGTGGTCATTTCCGACAGCGCCGTCTTCAGCAGCACCTTCTCGGCCTCGTACCGCGTTGCGAAGCGGCCCACATTGACGCCCCACAGATGGCCGCCCGAGGTGGACAGCCGCGTGACGATTTCCTGCTCGGGTTTGGCCTCGGCCGGTTCGGTCGAGGCCAGCACCAGGTTGTCGGGCCGCAGGGCCGGGCGCGTGTCGGCGGTTTCGACCGGCGGGGCCGTGGGCGTGGTCTGGGCGGCGACGATTGCCTGGGCGATGCTGTCCTGGATGCGGGGCGCGTTCTTGGCGGCTGTTTCGGCAACTACGCTCGCGACTTGAACCGCGACCCCGGCCCCCGGACGCATGACCGGGCGCAAACTCTGTTGCGGCGCACCGATCGCGCGCGCCACCTGGGTGCCGCCCAGACCTGCATTCCCGGCATAGGCCGGACGGGACGGTTTGCGGATCGGGGCGCGGGACGGGGCGCGGCGGAACCCAAGGTCCAGCAACTCGGCCACCTTGGCGTTGCGCCAGGCGCTGGACTTGCCGCCGAACACCGTGGCGATGATGCGTTCGTTTCCGCGCTTGGCCGAAGCCACCAGGTTGAACCCGGCCGCGCGCGTATAGCCTGTCTTGATGCCGTCAGCGCCCTTGTACGCGGCCAGCAGGCGGCGATTCGTGTTAGGAACCGTCTTGATGCCTGCATATGTCGATTGGCGTGAGAACAGGTTGTAGTATTCGGGATAGTCGTAGAGGAGATGCCGGCCCAGCGTGGTCATGTCACGGGCGGTGGACAAGTGGCCCGACTCCGTCAGACCATGCGCATTCTTGAAGGTGGTGCGGGTCATACCCATGGCTTTGGCCGTACGGGTCATGCGGCGCGCAAAGGCCGCTTCGGACCCGCTGAGCGCGATGCCGATGGCGGTGGCCGCATCATTGGCCGATTTCACCGCCGCGGCCCGGATCAGATAGCGGAACGCAATCTTCTGCCCGGCGCGGAGCCCAAGTTTCGACGGCGGTTCGGCCGCCGCATGATTGGTGATCGTCACGGGGGTGTCCAGGGTGATCTCGCCGTTCCGAACGGCCTCGAACGCGATATACAGCGTCATCATCTTGGTCAGCGACGCAGGGTGGAGGCGGGTATCGGCGTTGCGCGAATGCAGAACCTCTCCGGTGCGCGCATCGATCACCATCGCCGCGTAAGGCGCGGCCAGCGCCTGAGTCGCTGCTACTGCAGCGATCCAAATCACCGCAATGAGGAACAAGCCCGCCCGGGCCGGAATCATCCGCCGAATCTGCACGATCTTTGCCTCTGTCTGCCTCGCGCCGCCGGATTTTTCCGGTCGGCATTTTTGTTGATTGTCTTAACGATAGCACAGGCCCCCAACGAAATAAACCGAAAGCTGTCCGAATCCGTCGTCCCTCGGGCTCCGTTTCACCGCTACATCTTGGGCACCCGATCGCGCGGGCCACCACGGAGGCCAAAGCGGCAAAATAAAGGCCAGGGAGCGGTCAAGTAATCATCCGGTGCGCCCTATCGGACACAGGTCACGTGAAACGGTCGATCAGCGCCGGAAGGTGGCCCAGATGCTCGATCTCAAGAAACCGGGGGTGGCCGGATGGGATCTCGGCCCGCTCGATGTCCCAGACCAGCCCATGTGGAACATGCACACCCCAGGCGCCAGTCTGAATAGGGGCAACGACATCCGATCTGATCGAGTTGCCCACCATCATCACCCGGTCCGGCGCATGACCGAGACGCTGGAATATGGCGCGATAGGTTTCGGGGTCCTTCTCAGACACGATCTCGACCTCGTCGAACAGATCGCCCAGCCCCGACTGAGCCAGCTTGCGCTCCTGGTCGATCAGATCTCCCTTGGTGATCAGCGCGATGGCATGCGTTTCGGCCGCGGCCTCGACCGCCGTGCGGGCGTGCGGCAGAAGCTCGATCGGATGGGCCAGCATCTCTTGCCCCGCCGCGATCAACTCGCGGATGACGCGGGCCGGAATCCGATCATCGGTGACGTCCAGCGCGGTCTCGATCATCGACAAGACGAAACCCTTAATGCCGTAGCCATAGTGCCGGATGTTGCGCCTTTCGGCCGCCAGAAGGCGCTCCATGAGGTGGTTATGATCGGCATGGTCGGCCAGCAGCTCGGCAAAGCGGGCCTGGGTCAACCGAAAGAACCGCTCGTTTTGCCAGAGCGTGTCGTCAGCATCGAAGGCGATGAGGGTCAGGTTTTCATGCATTCCGATTCCGCCGGTTGCTCTTTCCTCTGGGCGCGCTGACGTTATATAAGCCCTGAAACGACCCGAAATGTGAATCGGAAAATCTCGGTACAATGCTGACTGCCCGTTGGATGATGGCTGGCAAATCGGAAGACGATGGCGACACGTCCATCCTTGTCCAGACCAAGCCCAAGACCAAGCGCCCGCCGCTGTACAAGGTGCTGCTGCTGAACGACGACTACACGCCCATGGAATTCGTGGTGCATGTACTCGAGCGGTTCTTCGGCATGTCGCACGCGCAGGCGTTCGAGATCATGCTGACCGTTCACAAGAAGGGCGTGGCCGTGGTGGGCGTATTCAGCCATGAGATCGCCGAAACCAAGGTGGGGCAGGTGATGGATTTCGCCCGCCGCCACCAACACCCTCTGCAATGCACCATGGAGAGAGAGGAGTAGGGCCGCGTGCCTCGGTCCCACAGCCCATGTCCACTCGTCTTCACCTTGCCCTGCAACAGGGCCTGACCCTGCCCGAGCCGGTTTCGGTGATCGGCCCGACACCGGAGCATGACCTTTCGATGCTGCCAGGCGGCACGCAGGTCGTCCAACCGTTCAAACCGTTTTACGACCATTTTCAGGCGCAGGGATTCGACGCCACGCCCCGGGCCGATGCGCCGTGCGGCAGCGTCATCCTGTTTCTGCCGCGCGCCAAGGCGCTTGCGCGGGCGATGATCCATCAGGCCAGCCAGCGCACCGGTGGTCCGATCGTAGTGGACGGCGCCAAGACCGACGGAATCGACAGCCTGCTGAAAGACATCCGCAAACGCGTGGCGGTCGAGGGACCGATTTCCAAGGCACATGGCAAGATCTTCTGGCTCCGGGCCAGTGCCGACACCTTTGCCGACTGGGCCGCGCCGCAGGAACAGAGAGCCGACGGATACCGGACCGCTCCGGGCGTGTTCTCGGCCGACGGGATCGACCCCGCCTCGGCCCTTCTGCGCAAGTCCCTGCCGGCCAAGCTGGGGGCTAAAGTGGCCGATCTGGGTGCGGGCTGGGGGTACCTGTCCGCAGGGGTTCTCGAACGCGACTCGGTGACCACCCTGCATCTGGTTGAGGCCGACCACACCGCACTGAGCTGCGCCCGGGTCAACGTGAGTGATCCGCGCACCCTGTTCCACTGGGCCGATGCGGTGACCTGGACCGCGCCCGAGCCGTTGGACACCGTAGTCATGAACCCGCCGTTCCACACCGCGCGCAGCGCCGACCCGTCGTTGGGTCAGGGCTTCATCGCGTCGGCAGCGCGCAACCTGACGCGCTCGGGCAGCCTGTGGATGGTGGCCAACCGCCATCTGCCCTACGAAACCACCCTGTCCGAGACCTTCGCGCGGGTCGAGGAACTGGCTGGAGACAACCGCTTCAAGGTATTCCATGCCTCTCGCCCTCGGCGGTGAAGCCGTCTAACCTGCGCCGAGATTCTGGAGGAACCGCATGTCATTTTCCATAGCTGGCAAGACCGCCATCGTGACCGGAGGCGCAAACGGCATCGGGCTGGCGATCGGCCGCCATTTCGCCGACGCGGGCGCCAACGTGATGTTCGCCGACATCGACGAAAAAGGCCTGGCCGACGAATTGGGCGAACAGGTCGACGACGGCAACATCAGGTATTTTGCCGGAGACCTGCGTGAAAAACTGACCGTAGCCAACCTGCTGTCCGCCACGCTGGACGCGTTCGATCAGGTGGATATCCTGGTCAATGGCGCGCGGCAGGTGATCCCCTCGGACCCACTGGACCCCGAGGACGACTCGGTGCGCGCCCTGCTGAACCAGAACCTGATGCCGACCCTGCGGCTGAGCCAGATGGTCGCCAACCGGATGATCAAACAGGCCGACGGCAGCGAAGACACCCAGATCGGCTCGATCATCAACCTGTCCTCGATCGCCGGGCGCCGTACGCATCCCGACCTGCTGGCCTATTCCGTGGCCAGCGCGGCGCTGGATCAGCTGACCCGGTCGCTGGCCGTGACCCTGGCGCCGCACCGCATCCGCGTGAATGCGATCGCGCTCGGCTCGGTCATGAGCGCCTCGTTGCAGACGACCCTGAAAGACAACCGCGACTTTCGCAAGGACATCGAAAAGCACACACCGCTGGCCCGCATCGCCGCCCCGACCGAACTGACCGAC
Organism: Ruegeria sp. BHSC037; assembly: GCF_059613045.1. Taxonomy (NCBI): domain Bacteria; kingdom Pseudomonadati; phylum Pseudomonadota; class Alphaproteobacteria; order Rhodobacterales; family Roseobacteraceae; genus Ruegeria; species Ruegeria sp. BHSC037. The sequence continues at coordinate 6,320 of NZ_JBXWRT010000023.1, read as the reverse complement.
ACGGCGCAATACCTGGCGTCCGAGGCCTCGGGCTTCATGACCGGCCAGATCCTGACAATCGACGGAGGCCGCACCCTGCTGGATCCGGTCGCCGCCCCAGCCCACTGAGCCCAATGTTCGATACCGAAAAAGCCACCGCCTCTGCCTGGTTCCGCAGCCTGCGCGATCAGATCGTCACCGCCTTCGAGGCGCTGGAGGACAGCCACGACACCGGTCCCTTCAGCGATGCCGAACCCGGCCGTTTCGAGGTCAAGGAAACCCGGCGCCAGTCCGAAGATGGGTCCGACGCGGGCGGCGGGCTGATGTCGGTCATGCGCGGCGGCCGCGTGTTCGAGAAGGTCGGCGTCAACGTCTCGACGGTCTACGGCACACTGGGCGAGCGGGCACAACAGGCGATGGCCGCGCGCAAGGGCATCCCTGGCATGGCCGACGACCCACGGTTCTGGGCCTCGGGTATCAGCCTTGTGGCGCATATGCAAAACCCGCATGTCCCGGCCGTTCACATGAACACCCGCATGTTCTGGACGCCTCATGCCTGGTGGTTCGGCGGCGGATCCGACCTGAACCCCTGCATCGAATACCCTGAGGACACGGCGCATTTCCACGCCACGCAGAAGGCGCATCTGGACCCGCACGGACCGGGGCACTATCCGCGCCTCAAGGAGTGGGCCGACGAGTATTTCTACATCCCGCACCGCAAGCGCGCACGGGGCGTCGGCGGGATCTTCATGGATGACTACTGCACCGGCGACTGGCAAGCGGATTTCGCGCTGACCCAGGACATCGGCCGGGCCTTCCTGCCGGCATTTCTGCCTCTGGTGGAAAAGCGGCGCGTGCAGCCCTTTACCGAGGCCGACAAGGATGTGCAGCTGGTACATCGCGGGCTGTATGCCGAATACAACCTGGTCTATGACCGGGGCACGAAATTCGGCCTGGAAACCGGGCATGACCCCGACGCCGTGCTGATGAGCTTGCCGCCGCTGGCCAAATGGGTCTGAGGTTCAGAACCCGAAATCCATGAAGTTGTCATAGCAGTAGTTCTGCGCGGACGAGGCCGACATGTTCTCGCCCACCCGGTTGACGGTGATCGAATATCCTGGCGTGGTGTCCGCGCCCGGCGGCGGCTTCAGCGAAAACTGGACCGTTCTGGCCCCTTTCTCGTAGGCTTTCCAGACATAGATCCGCTGCGCGCGCGGCACGCCGAGTTGGCGGATGGCATAGTCTCCGATGCCGCACCAGTAATTGACCGCTGCGGACGAGCCGATCGCCTTTACCTCGTAGATACCATCGCCGACAGGGCGGATCTCGGTGCGGTAGGTGGGGCGAACGCTGAGGCCAAAGCCCCGCGCCTGCGCCGCGAGCGGCGCCAGAAGAGACGTGCAAAGCAGAAAGAACACAAGGAAACGCGCCATCGGAAAACCTGTCAGCTGAAACTCGCTGCCGTTCATGATAAGGCGCGGGCCCTTCGAGTAAAGCCACAGAGGCCCGCCCGCCGGTCGCCGGTGGGCACGGCAAGCCGGGCACCACCGCCACGGGGCGCGGAAACGATTGACCCGGGCGCACCGACGTCCATAGATGCGGGGCAGGCATATTCGACAGGACAGGACACCCGCCATGCTGCACGAAACACCGGGATTGCTCGACGCCATCCGAGCGCGCTTTGCCCATGTGGAAAGTTGTCCGTTTCAAGGTCCACGCATATTCTTCGAAAACGCGGGGGGGGCACTGACGCTGAAATCGGTGGTCGACACCTCGGCCCGGTTTGCGGCCATCCCGGACAATCAGGGGCGGGACAACGTGGCCAGCCACGCCCTGGTCGACATCATCAACCGTGCCAAGGCCGATCTGGCGGTGTTCATGAACGCCTCCTCGGGACAATTCTTCGTTGGCGAAAGCGGCACCGAGCTTTTGTTCCGCATGATCCGTACGGCCTGCGTGAACGCGCCCAAGGGGGCAAAGGTGATCGGCAGCAGCATCGAACACCCGGCCAGCCGCAGCGCCGCGCGCCGCTGGGCCGGAATCGCCGGGCTGGACTATGTGAACGTGCCTCATGACGACGAGACGGGTATGGTGACGGCTGCGGATTATGCCGCGCTGATGACCCCGGATGTCTCGGTCGCGACGATCCTGCACGCTTCGCCGGTGACAGGCATGGGCATGGACGTGGCCGCGATCGCCAAGGCGATCCGCGACGTCGCGCCCGATTGTTTCATCATCGTCGACGGCATCCAGCACGCGGCGCACGGACAGATGGATATCGACAGCTATGGTATCGATGGTTACGCGATCTCGCCCTACAAAGTGTTTTCACGCCACGGCTACGGGATCGCCTGGATTTCCGACCGGCTGACCGCCCTGCCGCATGACATGCTGATCGGCGCGCCGGAAACGGGCTGGGAGTTCGGCACCCGCGACACCGGCGCCTATGCCACCATGTCGGATGTGGTTGCCTATTTCGACTGGCTGGGCGGCCAAGTGTCGGACGCGACCGACCGCCGCGCCCGGATCGAGGCGGCCGGCCGGGTCATCCATGCCTACGAAATGCACCTGACGGATGCGATGATCAACGGCACCGGCAACCTGCCCGGGCTGCGCGACATGGATCACGTCACGATCCTTGCGGGCGCGGACAACCCCGCGCGCGAGGGGCTGGTTTCGATCGTGGTGGACGGAATGCCCTCGCCCGAGGTCGTGTCTCACCTCAACCGGCAGGGCATCCGCACCCATACGCGCAAGGCGGATCACTACAGCGGCAATGTTCTGGACCCTCTGGGCCTGAGCGACTGCATCCGAATCTCGCTGTGCCACTACAACACCGAGCACGAGGTGGCACAGCTGCTGGCCGTCCTGAAGGATCTCAAAGGTCAGTAGCGGCGCGACAGGGTTTTCCGGCGGATTCCTTCCGGGAAGTTGCACTCTCCCCCTTGCACGCGCGTCCCGGCTTGGCTACATCCCCCTCACGGGTGATTAGCTCAGTTGGTAGAGCGCTTCGTTTACACCGAAGATGTCGGGAGTTCGAGTCTCTCATCACCCACCATCCTTTCCTCGCAATGCATAAAGGTCTTACGAGACGGACACTTATTGCTGTGCTGCATGTGAAACTGTGTCCGCTGCGCCTCCTCTGCACTTAGACAGAAAAGATGTCTCCAACACAGGAGATATGGGCCATGGCAACAATTGTAAAACAGCCTACTGCATCACAGCGGCGCATTGAGGCCCGGTTCAAGGACGTCATAACGTGGGATCGATATGGTCAATTGGAGTTGGACCATATTACCCTTCTCTCAGCTGCAGGGTCTTTGGAAAACCTCGTCGAACTTTGCCACTACAGCAACCTGCAACCTCTTTGGAAGCGGGACAACCTAGTAAAGGGCGGGGCGTAAGCCTCGCCCCTGCGAGTGGGCATCTATCTTCTTCGGGTTTAGCCGGTTTCAAGAGTGGCATAGTCCGCTCTGATAGCGTGTTCCGGTTAGCAAGACCACGTCGACATTCCCTGAGTTTTAGCCGAACTTCCGCTATGCGGACAATGCGGTCATTGGGAAAGGGTCCGAGCCGAAGCTATCTTTACGGCGATTTTGCTAGCTTCTTGGGGTTGAATTGGCTTTCAATTGAGCGCGAAACACGCGCGGCGACGCGCCGGTTTTGACTTTGAAGGCGCGGGAAAAGTTCGACAGATGCTGGTAGCCCAACGCGCTTGCTGTATGTGAAATCGGCGTGTCCGTTTCGCTCAGCATGTACTCGGCCCAGTAATGACGTCTTGCATCCACGATCTGGGAAAACCTGCGCCCGCTTTGGCGCAACCTTCGTTTCACGGTGCTGCCACTGACACCCAGTTCGCGTGCAACGCAGTCCAGCCGTGCCTGCCCGGACCAGATTAACCGATCAACGATAAAGTCGATGTCGTCGATTGATACCGGCGTGTCCGCATTCCGCGCATGATACTGGTTCAGTTTGGCAAGACCGGCATCCAAAGGCGTGTTCAGCAGGTCCGCATCCAGAACGATATCGGTCCACGTATTGCCCCATCGGATGTCGATACCATCCCAGTCTGCCGGCACCGGCAACGGCCGGTCGTTGGAGGCCAGCCTTATCTGCAAAGGCCGTGCGTCCGGGCCCGCGCAGAGCGCAATAATCTGCATCAAGACGGTAACCATGTATTGTTCGGTCTGCCACCTGCCTACGCAATCTGGGAACATCACATTTCGGCGGAACACAACAGTGTTGCCTTCCGGGAGTAGCGCGTATTGCGCGCCGTTGTTCTCAAACGTGACATCTTCGACGAAAAACCGCAGCAACCTGCCCAGCGTGGATGCCATGCGCACCCGCATGCCGCCCAAATCGCCCGTTGAATGAACCGGGTGCTCCTGCGCGGTCACATGGCCTAGGTGGTCCAGGTCCAAGGCCTGCGCCGCAAAACCAATAAAGCGCCAGGCCGAACGTTCGCCGATCAGACCCTGCCCCTCAAGCACTGCGTCCAGAGGCATGCCAGCGCGCTCTGCAAAACCCGCAATATCGCCGCCCCGCCGGGAAATCGTGTCGACAAATGGCATAACCTGCGCGGCATTGATTAGGACCAGTTCGGCCTGTCTGGGACGGTTCTGCGACACGGCGATCTCCATTCAAATGACCCACAATGATAAGTCATACTCTGTTAAGCTGGGCCCGGGAATACTCGGTTGATGTTGCAACCAGCACGATCTCATGCCCTCCGCTGGGCAGTTTATTGAAAGGAAATTGTACAGGATGAAGTCGACGCTTTCCGCCATATTTTTTGCCTTTGGCATGACGGCCGCTTTCGCCAGCGAAGAAAGCAAGACCTGGCCCGCTTCGGAAGAAGCCAAGCAATTTGTTCAGGACACCATAGTGATTGGCATGCTGGCTAGCCCCTATGGCACCGGCTGGACGGATTACGAACAGCTGCACACTTATTTCCAGCGCGCGCGCGATAATGGCATCACCGGGCATGAAATGACACTGGCTGCTGCCGACATGTCGTTCGAGACCCTGCTAGAACAGCATTACCATTTCCGCGCGGCCATGGCGCAGTTCCCCGAAAACTACCTGATCGTGAACCAGACCCGAGATATCGAAGCTGCGCATATCCAAGGCAAGACGGCGGTGATCTGGAACAGCCAGACTGCAACGATCCTGAATGGCGATCTGAAAAAGATGGCCCTGCTCAAGGACATGGGCATCAAATCGATGATCCTGGCCTATAACGATATCTTCCGTACTGGCTCGGGCCAGCTGGCCGCCTACAATGGACGCGATATCGGACTAACGCCATGGGGCGAATCTGTGATCGATGAAATGGTTCGCTTCGGCATCCTGCTGGACCTCAGCCATACCGGGTCGAAAACAGCCAATGATGCGATGGATTACATGGATGCGAACTATCCCGGCGTGCCTTACGTCTATACCCATTCGGTGCCTGCGGGTTTGTATTTGGATGAACCCAACCGGACATCGCGAGGATGCTATCGCGCCATTCACGATGACGAGGCGGTCCGCGCAGCAAACTCCGGTGGCTATGTCGCGCCTACCTTCACCGAATGGATGATGGACGGCATCTGGCCAGAAGATATTTCGCCCAAACAAGCCGCTGATATGATCGATTACTATGTGCAATTGGTTGGGGTGGATCACGTCGGCATTGCCACCGATGACATGTTCTCAACCGAACTGGTGGTCGATTTCGCCACCGCCAACGCAACAATGTATGACGACGGCGGCTACATGATCGACGCGTTTAATCGCGGCGCTACTGGCAATGGCGAACTGGCTAAAATCCTTGCGGCAATTACCGATGACCTTTGGGCACGCGGATACTCCAACGAAGACCTCGCCAAGATCTATGGCGGTAACAAGATGCGCGTCTATGCGCAGGTCTGGGAAGGCAAACCGCCCAAGGTGTTCCTGCAGGAATATCCCGAACGCCTGCGGATACGGCGCGAAATGGAGCAGATGTTTTTCTCTCGCTAGCAGCATTTTCGGGATTGCAAGGTTAGGCCTATCTTTGGAACAAAGCGGACCATCCGCTTTGGGTTCGAAGCAGTCGTTGCTTGAATTCAACTTAAAGTCTGGTCTGCGGGCGATACAGACTTAGAATGTCTCTGTCGCTACGCGTTATGTGTGCACCTTAGAAAGGTTGAGCAGACTTTACATCACAGTGAAGGATTTTGCGACGGGCAGGTCTAATCTTTGGGTAGCGGAGGGACGCGCTTTCAGCGCCATGTCGGATATGAAAGCCGCACTGAGTGCGGTGCGAGGGTATTGTAATATATGTTGGAATTTGGTTGCGGGGAGAGGATTTGAACCTC
>NZ_JBXWRT010000022.1:0-19798 GCF_059613045.1 Ruegeria sp. BHSC037 | reverse complement strand
CCAGCTACAAGCGGGTCGAAGATGGGATCGTGCTGGTCAACGAAAGCGACTGCATCGGCTGCGGCCTGTGCGCCTGGGCCTGCCCATATGGCGCGCGCGAACTGGACGCCGCAGAGGGCGTCATGAAGAAATGCACCCTGTGTGTCGATCGCATCTACAACGACAACCTGCCCGAGGAAGACCGCGTTCCCGCCTGCGTGCGGACCTGCCCCGCGGGCGCCCGTCATTTCGGCGACCTGGGCGACCCCGACAGCGCGGTCAGCCAACTGGTGGCCGAGCGCGGCGGCATGGATCTGATGCCTGAAATGGGCACCAAACCCATCAACAAATACCTGCCACCCCGCCCCAAGGACACGGTCGAAGACCAGATCGACATCCTGGCGCCCCTGCTGGCGCCGGTCGCCGACGAGCCGAAGGGCTTTCTTGGCTGGCTGGACAAGGCATTGGAGAAGCTCTGACATGCATCCCGCACCCTCTGTCATCGTGTTCACAACCCTGTCGGGGCTGGGCTTCGGCCTGATGTTTTTTCTGGGCCTGGGCTTGCCGAATGTCTCGGGTTGGGTGGCGTTCGTGTTCTTCGCCATCGCCTATGCGCTGGCGGTGGGCGGGCTTCTGGCCTCGACCTTTCACCTCGGCCATCCCGAACGCGCGCTCAAGGCGTTCACCCAATGGAAGACCAGCTGGCTCAGTCGCGAGGGCTGGTGCGCGGTTCTGGCCCTGATGGTCATGGGGCTCTATGCTATCGGCGTGATTTTCCTCGGCCAGCGTTGGGCCGGGCTGGGCCTGCTGGGATCGCTGCTGTCGCTGGCGACCGTATTCACGACTGCGATGATCTACACGCAGCTCAAGACGATCCCGCGCTGGAACATGAAGCTAACCCCGGCCATGTTTCTCAGTTTCAGCTTGGCGGGCGGCGCGCTTTTGGCGGGGCAGACGGCCCTGGCCATTCCACTGCTACTGATCGCGGCCCTGATCCAGATCCTGTACTGGCGTCAGGGCGACCAGGCTTTCGCGAATGCGGGCACCACGCTCGCCACGGCCACCGGTCTGGGCGACCGCGGCACCGTGCGCGCCTTCGAGCCCCCGCATACGGGCACCAACTATCTACTGCGGGAGTTCGTGCACGTCGTCGGACGCAAACATGCCGAAAAGCTGCGGGTGATTTCCTTTGGTCTGGCCTTCGTGCTGCCCGTGCTTCTGCTGGCGCTACCGTTCAACCACCTGTTCGCCGCGCTGGCGGTGCTGTCGCACCTTGCTGGCGTGGCCGTTTCCCGATGGCTGTTCTTTGCCCAGGCCGAACATGTGGTCGGCCTGTACTACGGCAAGCGCTGACGAGAGACCCTCGGCCGCTCACTCCCGGAGGCAGGCGGGCGGACAGCCCGCGCCGGATCAGAGAAGGCCCGCGTGGCGCATCGCCGCGTCGATGGCCTGCTTTGTGCCGTCCTCCAGCGTCGTCAGCGGCGAGCGCACCTCTTCCGAGCACAGGCCCAGCTTGCTGAGGGCATATTTGGCACCGACAAGGCCGGGTTCGATGAAGATCGCCTCGTGCAGCGGCATCAGGCGGTCCTGGTACTCCAGCGCCGTGGCGTAATCGCCCGCCAGTGTTGCCTGCTGGAACTCGGCACACAGTTTCGGCGCCACGTTCGCGGTGACCGAGATGCAGCCGACCCCGCCATGGGCGTTGAAGCCCAGCGCCGTCGCGTCCTCGCCCGACAGTTGGATGAAATCGGTACCGCAGGTGGCGCGCTGCTGGCTGACCCTGGCCAGATCGCCGGTGGCGTCCTTGACGCCGACGATCCGCGGCAGCTGGGCCAGTTCGCCCATCGTCTGCGGGGTCATGTCGATGACCGACCGGCCGGGGATGTTGTAGATGATGATCGGAATGTCGGCGCAGTCGTGCAAGGCGCGGAAATGGGTCAACAGCCCCCGTTGGGTGGGCTTGTTGTAATAGGGCGTCACGACCAAAGCGGCATCGGCGCCGACCTTCTGCGCGAATCGCACGAACCGGATCGCCTCGACCGTGTTGTTCGACCCGGCCCCGGCAATTACCGGCACGCGCCCCGCGGCGGCCTTGACCACCTCGGCCACCACGGTTTCGTGTTCCTCGTGGCTCAGCGTCGGGCTCTCGCCGGTCGTGCCCACCGGCACCAGACCGGTCGACCCTTCGGCAATCTGCCATTCCACCAATTGTTTGAGCGTATCCAGGTCCAACTCGCCGTTGCGGAACGGGGTGACAAGAGCTGGCATCGAGCCTTTGAACATGGAGCGCTCCTTGAGGTTCAATCGTGTGATGTGCGTCGCGGGCCGATACGAATTTAGGTTTCTTGAGTTGATCCCGGCGGCGCAAGGTTTATCCTGAATGGCTGTATCCACGGTTGGTCGGGAAATGCAAGGGATGACACGGATTCTGGCGCTGATTGCCACGGCGATTCTGGCGATGACGATGCAGATCGGAAACGCGCGCGCCGACAGCGTGGCCGACCTGCGGGCCGGACTGGCGGAAATGCGTGCCGGAGATTGGAACGAAGCCCTGCGCGTCGCAGGCGCGCGCGGCTCGGTTTCGCGCGACATCATCGTGTGGCACTGGCTGCGCCAGGGATTCGGCAGTTCGGGCGACGTTCTGGTATTTCTTGACCGGCGACCCGACTGGCCCGGACTGGCCTGGTTGCGCCGCAAAAGCGAGCCGACCTTCACCGGCGCCGACCCCGACCGGGTTCTTAAATTCTACCGGGACACCCCTCCGCAAACGGCCGAAGGCGCCCTGAACCATGCCATCGCATTGATGGCGAAGGGACGGGTCGGCGACGCGCAGGCCGATATCGTGACTGCGTGGCGCACCATGCCGATGGGAGAGGGCCTGCAAAAGGACTATGTTGAAAACTTCGGTAAACTGCTGAAACCGCATCATCAGGCCCGGCTGGACCGGATGCTGTGGGACGGGCACCTGATCAGCGCGGCTCAGATGCTGCCGCTGGTGGGCAGCGACTATCGCAAACTGGCCGAGGCCCGGATCGCGCTGCAAAAACGCGCGCCCGGCGTGGATGCCAAGATCGCCGCGGTGCCCAAGGCGCTTGCCGATGATCCGGGGCTGGCCTTCGACCGTTTCGTATGGCGTGACCGCAAGGAACTGGACGACAGCGCCATCGACCTGATGCTGACCCGCTCGACCAGCCCCGAGGCCCTGGGCGAGCCCGACAAATGGGCCGAGGGGCGGCGTCGGCTGGCGCGGCTGGAGATGCGTCAGGGCGATGCGAACCGCGCCTATGCCATTGCCGCCAACCACCACATGACCCCCGAGATGGGCTATGGCTATGCCGACCTCGAGTGGCTGTCGGGGTTTCTGGCCCTGCGCAGGCTGAACGATCCCGACACGGCGGTGCGGCATTTCCAGAATTTCCTCGGCGCGGTTCAATCGCCGATCTCGATGGGTCGGGGCGGGTATTGGCTGGGCCGGGCCTATGCCGCGCAGGGCAACGCCGAGAAAGCCTATGAAGCCTTTGCCTTGGGGGCGGACTATCAGACGTCGTTCTACGGGCTGCTGGCGGCCGAACAAATCGGCCGCCCGTTCGACGACGATCTGGCCAACCCGCGCCGGGCGCCACATTGGAAACAGGCCGATTTTGCGAATTCCAGCGTTCTGAAGGCCGGGTTGCTGCTGCTGCGCGCGGGCGAACGCGACCTTGCCGAACGGTTCCTGACCCATCTGGTCGAGGGGCTGGACCCGGTACAGGCCGGCCAATTGGGCGACCTAGCTATCGAGTTGAACGAGCCGCACCTGGCCGTGATGATCGCCAAGCGCGCGGCGACCGAAGGGGTCGTTCTGCCCGCGGCCTATTACCCGATGCACCCCGTGGCCGACATGCGCCTGCCGATGGCCGAAGAGATGGTTCTGGCCATCGCCCGCCGAGAAAGCGAGTTCGACCCGGTAGTGGTCAGCGGCGCGGGTGCGCGCGGCCTGATGCAGGTGATGCCCGCCACCGCCAAGCTGGTGGCGCAGGAATTGGGCATTCTAAGCGGGCACAAGACCCCTCGGCTGACCGCAGACTGGCAGTACAACGCCAAGCTGGGGGCCAATTACCTTGCCAAATTGGCGGCCGATTTCGACGGAAACGTCGTGATGATGGCCGCCGGCTACAATGCCGGACCGAACCGGCCGATCTCGTGGAGGGAACGCTACGGCGACCCGTTGCGCGGTGAGGTGGACATGATCGACTGGATCGAGACCATCCCGTTTTCCGAGACCCGCAACTATGTGATGCGGGTGACGGAAAGCCTGCCCGTCTATCGCGCGCGGCTGGGCAAGCCGGCGCTGCCTATCCCGTTTTCGAGGGAACTGACCGGATCAACCCTGGCGGCGTTCGCGCCATAGGGTGAACAGCCCCGCGGCCACCACCAGCGCAGCGCCCGCCACCACGGCAGGGCGCAGGGTTTCGTCAAAGATCGTGATCCCCAGGATGGCGCTCCACATCAGGTGGAAATAGGCAAAGGGCTGCACCGCGCTGGCCTCGGCCATCTCATAGCACTTGATCAGCAGCCAGTGCCCCAGAACCCCGGTCACGCACAGCAGGCCCATCCACAGCCAGTCGCGCGGCACCATCGGCTCCCAGAACCACAGGCCGATCGCGGTCATGAACACGGCGCCCACCACGCCGGTCCAAAAAAAACTGGTGGCGGTGCTGTCCTGACGCGCCACATAGCGCGTCAGCAACCCGTAAACCGCGAACATCAACGCCGAGATCAGCGGGATTACCGCCCAAGGGTTGAACACGCCCATCCCCGGCTGAAGGATGATCAGAACGCCGATGCACCCCACCCCGATCGCGGCCCACCGGCGCCAGCCGACCGTCTCGCCCAGAACCGGCCCGCTGAGCGCGGCCACCAGAAGCGGATAGCAGATGAACACCGCCTGGCTTTCGATCAGGCCTAGGATGGTGAACCCATAGACCGCCACGCAGATCTCGCCCGCCAGCAGAAGGCCGCGCAGGATCTGCAACCCCGGCTGCCGGGTCCGCGCCGCAGCGGCCAGACCGCCCGGCGCCCGCGCCGCAAGCGCCAGCACGAAAAGCGCGAAGAACCAGTATCGGATCATCACCACCATGTAGGTGTTGTAGGTGCCCGCCAGGTGACGCGAGATCCCGTCCTGCAGGGCAAACACGATGGTCGCGCCGACCATCAGGGCAATGCCGGCCTTCACGTTGTTCTGCTGGCTCATGGCTTGACCGCCCGGGTCATGTGCCGCTTGCGGCCATAGCCCGGTGCGCGGGCAACCTCGAACCCGGCCTCCTGCAGGCCGCGGCGCACGAATCCGGCCGCCGTGTAGGTGGCCGCCGTGCCGCCGGGGGCAGTGTGATCGGCCACCTGCCGCATCAAGTCTGGCTGCCACAACTCGGGGTTCTTGGCCGGTGAAAACCCATCGAGAAACCACGCATCCGCCTGGCCGCTCCACCCCGGAAGCGTCTGGCGGGCATCCCCTTCGATCACCGTCAGGCGCAACGACCCCAGGTCACAGGTCCCGCCCTGCCACGCGTCCAGAAACCGGCCTGCCCAGGGCGAGATCCGGGGAAAAGCCGCCAGCGCGCGCGCCATGTCGGACGGGTCCATCGGAAACGCCTCGAAACTGGTGAAGGTCAGCGGGCCGCTCTGCCCCGAGGTCTCCCACGCGGCCCAGGCCGTCAGCATGTTCAGCCCAGTGCCAAAGCCCAGCTCAGCGATGTGAAAGCCGGGGGCGAACCGGGCCGGCAGGTCATTGCCCGCCAGAAAGACGTGGCGGGTCTCCTCCAGCCCGTTTTGCAGGCTGAAATAAGGGTCGTCGAACCGGTTCGACACCGGGATGGTTTCGTCCGTCCACGACAATTCGGCGCGCTGGTCTGCCATGAGGGAATCCTGTAGCTAGGCGGCGCGACACTGAACAAGGGAAAGAGGTTTGGCAATGGTCGATGTGACGATCCGCGGCGCCGGGATTTTCGGCCTGTCCATCGCCTGGACCTGCGCCCGGCGTGGTGCCAGGGTTCAGGTCGTGGACCCGTTCGGACCGGGCGCCGGCTCCAGCGGCGGGCTGGTTGGGGCGCTGGCGCCGCATGTGCCGGAAAACTGGAACGACAAGAAGGCGTTTCAGTTCGAAAGCCTGCTGATGGCCGAACCCTTCTGGACACAAGTCGAGGCCACCGGCGGCGTGTCGCCCGGCTACGCCCGGTTGGGGCGGCTGCAGCCGATCGCCGATCAGCGCGGGCTGGACCTGGCGCATCAACGCGCCGAGACCGCCCGCAGCCTGTGGCAGGGCCGCGCCGATTGGACGGTGCGGCGGGTCGAGGAGGTCGGCGCCTGGTGCCCGCCCAGCCCCACTGGATTTGTCATTCACGACACGCTCAGCGCGCGGATGCACCCGCGCCGGGCCTGTGCCGCGCTGGTGGCCGCCCTGGCCACGATGGGGGTCGAGGTCGCTGCCGAAGCGCCCGACCGGGGCCGGGTGATCCATGCCACCGGCGTGGCCGGGCTGCTTGAGCTGTCGCGGGCCTTCGGCAGGACCGTCGGCAGCGGCGTCAAGGGGCAGGCGGCCTTGCTGCGCTTCAACGCGGGCGACGTGCCGCAGCTGTTTGCCGATGCGATCCACATCGTGCCCCATGCCGACGGGACGCTGGCAATCGGATCGACGTCCGAGCGCGACTATGATGACCCCACCAGCACCGATGCTGCCCTGGACGACGTGATCGAACGCGCCCTGCGCGCGGTGCCGGTGCTGCACGGGGCCGAGGTGATCGAACGCTGGGCCGGTGTGCGCCCCCGCAGCAAAAGCCGCGCGCCGATGCTGGGCGCGCATCCACTGCACAAGGGTCAGTTCATCGCCAATGGCGGGTTCAAGATCGGGTTCGGCATGGCCCCCAAAGTGGCCCAAGTCATGGCCGATCTGGTTCTGGAAGACCGCGACACCATCCCCGAGGGTTTCCGACCCGACGCGTCACTCTGACTGCGCGACGGCGCAGGCCTGCATGCACTGCCGCCCGTCCGGCCCGCGCACCCAGAGGTCATTCCCGTTGCGGCACAAATTTGCCGGTTCGAAATGCATCAGCGGCGACGAGGCCCGAAACGAGAACTCGGCCAGCGGCCCCAGCAGATCGGTCGCCAGCAGCATCAGATGCTGCGCCAGCAACGGGCCATGCACGACCAGCCCGTCATAGCCTTCGACATCGCGGGCATAGTCCAGATCATAGTGAATGCGGTGGCCATTGAAGGTGAGCGCCGAGTAGCGGAACAGCAGCGTCGAATCGAACGTGACGGTGCGCGCATCGGTCTCGTCGGTCCGCGCGACAGGCGGAATCGGCTTACGCGCATCCGCTGCGGGGTCTTGGCGATAGACCAGATCCTGCCATTCGGTCAGGCACAGGGTTCCGCCCTGACGGATCTCGTGGCGCAGGGTGACGAAGCCCAAAGGCCCGGTGCGTCCAGTTTTCGTGGTAGCCTGCTCAAGTACCGAGCGGCGCTCGGCCATGACGCCTGCGCGCAGCGGCGCGTGAAAGCGCAGCCGCCCGCCCGCCCACATCCGGCGCGGCAGCCCAAGGTCGGGGATCAGCCCATCCCCTACGGCCGGGTGCCCGTCGCGCCCAAGCTCGGCCGGCGGGCGCGGAGACCAGAAATACAGCTGGTGAAAGAAGGGCGGCAGCGCTGAGCCGGCCTCGATCGATGCGGTTTGACCCAACGCAATCTGCAAGGCCGCGGCGCGGGCAGGGTCCATCACGTCGGTTTGGGTTTCGGCGGAACGGTCGGTCATGGCGGCACCCTAGGCCGCGCCCATCCGGCCGGCAAGATGGCCCATCGGCCTAAAACCCGGCTTCTGCCCGCAACTTCTGCATCAACTCGCGCAGCGTCGCCTCGTATCGGTCGCTGATCAGTCGTCCCTGATCGTCGAATTCGTTCGAACTGTCGGCCAGGTGCAGTTCCGGCCCCGCCAGAACGCGCGGCTGAAACGGCACCATGAACGCCCGCAGGATCATCTGCGCCCGTTCGCCCCCGGCCCGGCCCGCCGCCGCCGACATCACCGCCACAGGCTTGTCGGCCCAGGGCCGCCCCTTGGTGCGGCTGACCCAATCCAGCGCGTTCTTCAGCACGCCCGACGGCCCCTTGTTGTATTCGGGCGTCGAGATGACCACCGCATGCGCCTGGGTGATCTGATCCGCCAGCAATTGCACCTTGTCCGGTATCCCGACGCTGTCTTCGAGGTCGCCATCATAGAGCGGCAGGTTCAGATCAGCCTCGATGAACGTGCCAGGATTGAACAGCCGGGCGGCCTCTCGCAGCAGCCTGCGGTTCGTGGCGTTCTGCCGCAACGAGCCGGACAGGCCCAGAAGGATAGGGTCGGACATGGGGAAACTCCATCATCATGTCTGGTTGCAGTTTAGCCGTTCCAGCCGCTAACCATAGCGCGCTTGACGCGCAGTCAATGTGCAAAAAGAAAGGGTCGCGCGCCGCGACCCCATCGTGTTGTCTCTCGCGTGTCAGGCGTTCCCGCTGGGCACGATCACGATCTCGACCCGTCGGTTCTGTGCCTTGCCCTCGGGCGTCAGGTTCGAGGCGATCGGCTGATTTTCACCCCGCCCGATGGTCGTGATGCGCGCATAGCTGACCCCGTTGGCCTGCAGGATGTCGGCGACCGCATTCGCGCGACGTTCCGACAGGGCCTGGTTGTAGCCCGCATCGCCGTCGCTGTCGGTATGGCCGATGATCTGCACATTGGACTTGGGGTAATTCACAAGGTTCTGACCGACCCGTACCAGATCGGCCCGCAGCGCCGGACGGACAGTGGCGCTGTCGGTGTCGAAGGTGATGTCGTTGGGCACGGTGACGATCAGCCGGTCACCGGCATTCACGATGGTGATGCCGTCATTGGCCAGTTGCTGGCGCAGCTCGGCGGCCTGTTTGTCCAACTGGTTGCCGATCAACCCGCCCCCAGCAGCACCGATGGCCGCCCCGGCCAACGCGCCCAGTCCGGGGTTGGAATCATTGGCGATGGCCCCTACGCCAGCCCCGATCAGGCCACCCAGAATGGCGCCCTGCTTGGCGTTCTGGTTCGGGTCGTCCTGCACTCGCAGGGTCCCCGGATCGGTACACGCGCCCAGAATAAGGGTGGCGCTCAGTCCCAGCGGCAGCGCGAATCTGGAAATCGTCATGGAATCACCTTCTGCTCCTGTACCCGTTTTTCGGGCTACTTCTTTGACGACATTTTATCATGCCAGCAGCAATACGGCTCAAGCGACAAAATGGCGAGATCGGCGAATACCTGCCCGCCGGGGCAAAGAGGGTCAGAAATCGGGCGCGGAGCGGAATTTCATCGACACGCCATCCTCAGGGTGTTTGACGCGCAACTCCTCGGAATGCAGCATCAGGCGCGGAAAATTCCGCGCGGGCCCTTCGGCATAGAACGGATCGCCCAGAATGGGATGGCCAAGCGCCTGCATGTGGACCCGCAGCTGGTGCGAGCGCCCGGTCTTGGGAAACAGGCGGATGCGGGTCGTGTCGCCGTCGTGCCGGACCACACGCCAATCGGTCACCGCGGGCTTGCCGGTTTCATGGCAGACCATCTGCCGCGGCCGGTTCGGCCAATCCACGATCAATGGCAGATCGACGGTTCCGGCCTTGGGTTCGACCCGCCCCCAGACCCGCGCGATATAGGTCTTGCGGGTCTGCCGGTTCTCGAACTGCTGGCCCAGGTATTTCTGCGCATGCGGCGTCTGGGCAAAGATCATAACCCCCGATGTGTCGCGGTCCAGCCGATGCACCAGCAGCGCCTGGGGAAAGGCCGCCTGAACGCGGGTCAGCAGGCAATCGGCCAGATGCGCCCCCCGCCCGGGCACCGACAGCAAACCCGCCGGTTTGTTCACCACGATTACCTGCGCGTCCTCGTGCAGCACGTCCAGCGGGGTTTGGGGCGGATCATAGGTATCGCTCATGCGCGCTGCCTATCGCAGGGCGTGGGTTCTCGCAACGTCGTCCTTGCGATGGGGGTGCTGTTCGCGCAACTCTCACCCCCAAGCGGAGGAGACGAGATGCACCCGACGATCGAACGCATACAGGAGGTGGTTGCCAAGGGCGACGAGAGCCTGATCCACGAATTGCTGGCCGAAGATGTGCGGTTCATGCCGCCGACCTACTACAGCACTTGGACGGGACGCGCGCCGGTGGCGGCGGTACTGGGCCATGTGGGCCAAGTGTTTTCCCAGTTCCGCTATCGCCGGATCATGGGCACGGGCAAGGACTGGGCGCTGGAGTTTCAGTGCAAGGTCGGCGATCTGGACGCGGTGGGCGTGGACCTGATCACTCTGAACGACGACGGGCTGATCCAGACCTTCGAGGTAGTCATGCGCCCATACAAGACCATCGGCGCGCTGCGCGAGGCGATGATGGCGCGCGTGATGACCGACGCCCGTTTCCTGGAATTCAAGTCAGCGTTGGGCTGACCATGGCTGCCCCCGTCGGCGTGGACCAGATCGCCCGACTGCCTCTGCTTCCGCTGCTGGCGGTGCAGGCCTTACTGGTGCGCCAACGCGCGCTGCGACTGCCCGAGCCATCCGGCCCGCGCGAGGGGCGTCATGGAAAAGGCCCCCGACTACGCCTGCTGATTGCCGGCGACAGCTCGGCGGCGGGCGTCGGCGCCGGCACCCAGGATCAGGCGCTCTCGGGGCAATTGATCCGCCAGCTTGCACCGCATTTCAGCGTCGAGTGGTGCCTGATCGCGACCACCGGTCACACCACGCGGGACACGATCGAGGCACTGAGTGACATGACCGATTCCTTCGACGTTGCCGTCACCGCGCTTGGGGTGAATGACGTGACCCGTGGTGCGACGGTCAAACAGTTCCAGAAACACCAATCCGATCTGTTTGACTGCCTCACCCGCGACCTGGGTGTCCGTCGTATCATCGCAACCGGCGTCCCACAGATGGAGCGGTTTCCGGCCTTGCCGCAGCCTTTGGCCTGGGTGTTGGGCCGACAAGCGGCGCGTCTGGACACCGGGTTGCAAAAGGCCATGAGCCGGTATCCGCAAGCGCGACACCTGGCCCTGACTCTGCCGGACGATCCGGCCCTGGCCGCACCGGACGGGTACCACCCCAGCCCCAAGGCCTATGCTCTCTGGGCGCAGCAAGTGGCTCGGTTGATCCTCGATCAGGCCTGACCGCGCACCTGCCGGATCATCGGCAGTGAATACACCACCAGTGCCGACCAGATCAGCGGAAATGCAATCATCCGTCCCCGGTCGACCTGCTCGCCGAAAACGGTGATCGCGGTGATGAAGATCATCGTTGGCGCGATGTACTGAAGGATGCCCATGGTCGACAGCCGCACCATCTTGGCCCCGTTGGCATAGACCAGCAGAGGCACCGCCGTGACGATTCCTGCGCCCGCCAGAAGCAAAGTGTCGCTGGCCACCAAACCAAAATGCCCTTCGCCCATGGCACCCAGCCAGGTCACATAGGCCAGCGCAGGCACCAACAGGATCAGCACCTCGAGCAGAAAACCCTGGTTCGGCCCGATGGGCAGAGACCGCTTGAAAAAGGCATAGAACCCCCAGCTGATCATCAGACCCAAGGCGGCCCAAGGCAGGCGCCCGGCCTCGAGGATAAGAACCAGCACGCCCAGGGCCGCCAGACCAACAGCGATCTTTTGAGTGCGCGTCAAAGATTCCCGCAACAGGATCGCCCCCAGCGCAATGCTGAACAGTGGGTTGATGTAATACCCCAGCGCCGCATCCAAAGCGTTGCCGCTGGCAATGGCCCAGACATAGATAGCCCAGTTCACCGAGATCAGCGCAGCAGTCAGGCAAGCCATTCCCAGCATGCCCGGATCACGCAGAGCAGCCTTCAGATCGCCAGTCCGGCCCAGCGCGATCAGCAGCAGCCCCGCAACAGGCACCGACCAAATAATCCGATGGGCCACCACTTCGACCGGAGAAATATGCGCCATGGCCTTCATGTAAAGCGGCAGGAACCCCCACAGCAGATAGGCCGTGACGGCGAGGGCCAGCCCCTTGGGCGTGTCCCCGGAGTCGGTGGTGAATGCGGGCTGCGCCATTCAGGTTCTCCGAGCGTTGTACCCGGTTCATATGGCAGGTTGCGCCGCGAAGGAAATACGGAATTCTGTTGCGTCGGCCATCACGGGTCTTGATCGGACACGACACGTCCCACCTTGTTTGAAGAATATTTTGCGAGGCTCTGCCTCGCGCTCCGGGATATTTGGGGCCAGATGAAGAAGGGGAGAGCCCACTTCATCTGGCTGAAAATATCCCGGGGGAGACGCCGAAGGCGGCGGGGGCAGAGCCCCCACCAATCCGGCAGGTCACACCTTCACCCGTTCGGATTTCGGGTCATACATCGGCTTGAGCGACGCCTCGGCCCGGACTTTCGTTCCGCACACGTCGATCTCGTAGGTCGAAGCCAGCACGTCGGCTGCCTTTTCCCCCTCGCAGGGCACATAGCCCATGCCGATGGCACCGCCCAGCGTGTGACCATAGTTGCCCGAGCTGAGATAGCCCACATACTCGCCATCCCGGATGATCGGTTCGTTGTGGAAAAGCAGCGGCTCGGGATCGGTCAGGCGGAATTGCACCAGGCGCGATTTCGGGCCGCTTTCCTTGCGGGCGATCACCGCTTCGCGGCCGATGAAGTTACAACCCTTGTCCACCTTGACGGCAAAGCCCAACCCGGCATCCACCACGTGATCCTCGCAGGTGATGTCATGGCCGAAATGGCGGAAACCCTTTTCGATCCGACAGCTGTCCATCATGTGCATGCCGCAGAGTTTCAGCGCCATCTCCTGCCCCGCTTCGTGCAGCGTTTCAAAGACGTGGCCCGCCATGTCGGACGAGACGTAGATCTCCCAGCCCAGCTCGCCCACATAGGTGACGCGGTGGGCGCGGGCGAGGCCCATGCCGATCTCGATCTCCTGCGCGGTGCCGAAGGGGTTTGCCGCGTTCGAGAAGTCGTTGGGCGATACCTTTTCCAGCAAGGCCCGTGAATTCGGCCCCATCACCGCCAGAACGCCTTCGGCCGCGGTGACATCGGTGATGACCACGTTGTAGTTCCCTGCGTGGCGCATCATCCACGTCTGGTCCGCCAGACGCGTCGCCGCCGGGGTGACCACCAGATAGGCTGTCTCGGAAAGGCGAGTGACGGTCACGTCGGCCTCGACCCCGCCGCGGCGGTTGAGAAACTGGGTATAGACGATCTTGCCCACCGGCACGGCATAGTCTCCGCCGCCGACATAGTTCAGGAACTTTTCGGCATCAGGGCCTTCGACCCGGATCTTGCCGAAGGAGGACATGTCGTACATGCCCACGTTCTCGCGCACCGCGCGGTGTTCCGCGGCCGAATTCTCGAACCAGTTCTGGCGCTTCCAGCTGTAGCAGTATTCGCGCTCCTGCCCTTCGTTCGCGAACCAGTTGGCGCGCTCCCACCCGGCCAGTTCACCGAACACTGCCCCGTGTTCTTTCAGGTGGTGGTGGAACGGCGTCCGGCGCACACCGCGCGCTGTGGCCTTCTGACGATAGGGGTAGTGGTCGGCATAAAGCAGACCCAGCGTTTCCTTGGAGCGTTCGAACAGGTATTTACTGTTGCCCTGGAAGGGCTGCATCCGGCTGATGTCCACATCGCCCAAGTCAAAAGGTTTCTCGCCGCTGTCCATCCATTCGGCCAGCGCCATGCCCGCGCCGCCCGCCGATTGGATCCCGATCGAGTTGAAGCCAGCGGCGACCCAGACATTGTCCATCTCGGGCGCAAGGCCCAAGTGATAGGCATCGTCGGGCGTGAAGCTCTCGGGGCCGTTGAAGAAGGTGTGGATCCCCGCCTCGGCCAGCATCGGCATGCGGTTGCAGGCGGCCTCAAGGATCGGTTCGAAATGGTCGAAATCCTCGGGCAGCTGGTCGAACTCGAAACTGTCGGGGATGCCGTCCATCGCCCAGGGCTTGGCGTTGGGCTCGAAGGCGCCCAGCAGGATTTTCCCGGCGTCTTCCTTGAAATAGGCGCATTCGTCCGGCACCCTCAGCACCGGAAGCTGGGTCAGGCCCTCGATATTCTCGGTCACGATGTAGAAATGTTCGCAGGCGTGCAGCGGCACGTTCACGCCCGCCATGCGGCCGACCTCATGCCCCCACATGCCGGCGCAGTTGACCACCATGTCGCATTCGATATGGCCCGAGTCGCTGCCGTCGTCGGCCACCCAGTCCACACCCGTAACGCGGCGGCCCTGTTTGGCGATATCGGTGGCCTTTACCCGCTCTTTGACGATGGCGCCGCGCTGACGCGCGCCCTTGGCCAGCGCCAGCGCGATGTTGGCCGGGTCGCCCTGCCCGTCCAGCGGCAGATAGACCGCACCCTTGACCCCATCCAGATTGAGATGCGGATACAGTTCGGCCACCCGCTCGTTCGAGATCTCCTCGACCTCGACTCCGAAGGCGCGGGCCATTGCGGCCTGGCGATAGATCTCTTCCTTGCGCTCCCCCGTCAGCGCCACGGTGATCGAGCCGCAGCGTTTGAAGCCGGTGGCGACGCCGGTTTCCTCTTCGAGTGAGCCGTAGAGTTCCTGGCTGTATTTCGCCAGCTTGGTCATGTTGGCGGTGGCGCGCAGCTGGGCGATCAGGCCCGCCGCGTGCCAGGTGGTGCCGCTGGTCAGCTGCTTGCGTTCCAGCAGCACCACGTCTTTCCACCCTTTCTTGGTCAGGTGATAGGCGACCGAGCATCCGATCACGCCGCCGCCGATGATGACCACGCGGGCCTTGCTGGGAAGATCAACCATTCCGATGTCTCCGAATCTTGGGTCTTGCGCGAAGTCTGCCACGGGAAGGCGGCAGGAAATCCATCAAAAACGTCACGAAACCGGCGATAATCACCGTGAGCCGGGCGTGCGCCTCTGACGGCGCATGACGAAGGGGGTAACGCCGTAGACGCTTTTGTAGATGGTCGAGAACCCGTTCGGGAACCCGCAGGCCAGCCCGATCTCGCGCACGCTCATGGTGGTGTTCAACAGCAGGTTGTTGGCCTTGGCCAGCCGCATTTCGCGATAGAACCCGTTAGGCGTGGCGCCGAGATAGGTCTTGAACTTGCGCTCCAGCGAGCGGTTCGACAGGCCGAGGGCCGCGACGATCTCGTTGATCGGCACCGGGTCTTCGATATTGGCCTGCATGATCTTGATGCACTGGTCCAGCTTGTCGTCGCCGGTGGTGGTCGCATTGACGCCCGAGAAGGGCTGCATCGAGCCGAAATCGCGGATGTTTTCATGCAGCATGATGTCAGCGACGGTCATCTTCGCCGCGCCCGAGACATGGCGGCCGATCAGCGCCAGCGTCACATCCACGGTCGCGCCCATCCCGGCGCAGGTGACGACGGGGCCGTGTTCCGTCGCGATCGAGAACTTGGCGTTGAATCCCGCCCCGCGTTCGCGCAGGAACGAGGCGTTTTCCCAATGCGTCGCGTGATCCTCGGCGCCCTTGTCCTTGATGTAGCGGCTGGCGGCCTCGGCCAGCAGAAAGACCTGCGCGCCGCGGTGGGTATAGTCCGAGATCACCCGCGCCAGCGACAGGTCGGGGTGGTCCGGGTCGGTGTTGCCGATGACGAAGAGGTAATCCGCAGTGGGCTGCCGGATCACCGGCTCGGTCTCGACATAAGCCCCGGCGCGGCAGGCGATCGTGCCGCCCCTGAGCGAGCGGTAGGTATAGGTGAAGGGCGGCACCGGGCAGACCCGGTTGGCGATACGCAGCACGTCGGCCACCCCGGCCAGTTCGGTCAGCACAAACCCGTCGGCGACGAGGATGTCCACCTGCCATTGCCGTTCGGGAAAGGGTGCCGTCCGCTCCGCCAAGCCTATGCTCCTCAGACGATCCGGTGCCCTGCGGCGCGCAGGCGGCCCGCCAGTGCCTCGATGTGGTCGGGGCCGACCTCGCAGCAGCCGCCGACGATCGTGGCCCCCTGCGCCACCCAGCCCATCGTGTGATCAGCGTAGGCCTCTGGCCCCAGATCCTGCCGCTGTTCCAGCGCGTCCACCGTGGGCGCGTCCTGAAGGAACCCCTCGGAGATGCGGGTGAAGCCGTTGGCATAGGCGCCGAAGGGCCGCCCGAAGCCCTTGATGATCTCGAGCGCCGCCGGGATCGCCTCGGGGCGCGAGCAGTTGATCAGAACCGCCTCGGGGGCGAAGCGCTCCACCAGCGGGGCAATGTCGCCCAGCGCCTCGCCGGAGCGCAGGCGGGTGCCGTCGTCATCCATCACGGTCAGCGCCAGCCAGACCGGTTTGCCGCAGCCTTGGGTGCCGCGCAGCGCGCCCTCGGCCTCTTGCACTGACGAGACGGTTTCAATCAGAAACAGATCGATACGATCGGCCATCATCTGCACGATCTCGCGGAATTTTTCCGCCGCCTCGGCCGGGTCGGGGTTCAGATCTGGGCGGTACGAGGCCAGCAAAGGGCCGAGAGAGCCCGCGATGCGGCCCTGCGGGAACCCGGCGCGGGCGCGTTCGGCTTGGGCCAGCGCGGTGTCGATCAAGGCGGGCAGCTGGTCTTCCATGTCCACCCTCACAAGGCGCGAGCGGTGCAGGGCGTAGGTGTTGGTGGTCGCGATGGTGGCGCCGCGCCGGAAATAGTCGGCATGGACTTCGCCCACAAGGTCGGGGTGGTCGATCATCACCCGCGTGGACCAGAGCGGCGTCGCCCGGTCGCCGCTGCGTTTCACCAGTTCCTGCCCGATCGAGCCATCCAGAAGCGTGATATCGGTCATGCGCACCTCCTTAAGGGATCAGAACCAGTTTGCCGGGAAAGGCCTTGGACTGGAAATCCTCCTGCGCCTCGGCGATGTCACGCAGGGGGTAGGTCTTCGACACCAGCGGCCGGATCCGCCCTGCGTTGATCATCTCGACCAGCCGGCCAAAGACCTCGAAGGCCTGATGGGTGCAGCCGTGGATGGTGATGTCGCGCAGATAGATCTCGCGCAGGTCGGCCTGCACGATCGGCCCGGCGATGGCGCCGGACACAGCATAGTGACCGCCCGGTTTCAGCGCCAGGATCAGGCCGGGAAAGGCCGGGCCGCCGACCACGTCGATCACCACGTCGAACGCGTCGCGCGGCAGCGGTGCGTCGCGCTCGAAGGTTTCCGAAGCGCCCTGCGCCCGGACGGTATCCGCCTTGGCCGCGCTGGTGACGCCCGCGACCGAGGCCCCGCGCAGGGCGGCCAGCTGCACCGCCGCCAGCCCGACGCCGCCCGAGGCGCCGGTGATCAGCACCTTCTGCCCTGCGGTCACGCCTGCGCGGGTCAGCAGGTTTTCGGCCGTGCCGAACGCGCAAGGGATGGCGGCGATTTCCACGTCCGACAGGGGCGAGGCGGTGACGTCATAGAGGTCGTCGGCCTCGAGCAGGCAATACTGCGCAAAGGCTCCGTCGATTTCCGAGCCCAGCGCGATGAAGCCTGTCGGGTTGCCCGGCCTAGGACGCGGCAGGTTGATCGGGCAGGTCACGCGCTGGCCCGGTTTGAAGCCGGCACCGGGGCCGACTTGTTCGACGATGCCGCACAGGTCGCCGCCCTGAATGCGCGGGAACGAAAGGGCGCCGCCCCAGCCTCCGGCCTCGACATCCTGATCGACCGCATCTGTTGCCCCGGTCACCTCTGGTGCATACCAGCCGATGCGGGTGTTGATGTCGGTGTTGTTGACGCCGGCCGCGGCGACGCGGACCAGCACCTGCCCCGGCCCTGGGACCGGAACAGGGATGTCTTCGCGCCATTCCAGCGCCTCGGGCCCGCCGTGCCGGGTCAGATACACACCCTGCATGGTCTTGCTCATTGGTCTTGTCCTTTCGACAACGGCGGGCCGGGCCAGAGGTCAGGCTCGCAGGCGTTCGTTCTCGGGGTCCCAGAGGGGTTTGTCCTCTTGAACCACGGCGCGGCACTTCTCGCCATAGATTTCGACCTCAAGCTCGGTGCCCGGAACCGCCATGTCGCTGCGGACCATGCCCAGCGCGATCGAGGCGTTCACGCGATAACCCCAGTCGCCCGAGGTGGTCTCGCCCACGATCTCGCCATCCTTCCAGATGCAGGACATGTAGGGCGCGTCGCAGTCCCCGGCCTCGACGATCAGGGTGACGAAGCGTTTCTTGACGCCCTGCTGCTTTTCCGCCAGCAACGCGGCCTTGCCCGGGAAATCCTGCGGCTTGTCGAACTTGATGAAACGTTCAAGCCCACCTTCGAGCAGCGAGTAGTCGGTACTGAGATCGCCCTTCCACGCGCGATACCCCTTTTCGATGCGCAGGCTGTTCAACGCATACATGCCGAACGGCTTGGCCCCCGCGGCGAGGATCGCGTCATAGATCGCGGGCATGTGCTCGTTGAGGGCATGCACCTCCCAGCCCAGCTCACCGGCGAAGGACACGCGGATCAGGTGGGCGGGTTGCCCGGCCACGGTGGCGGCCTGATGGGTCAGCCAGCCCAGCGAGAGGTCGGCATCGGTCAGGCCCGACAGGATCTGTCGCGATTTTGGCCCGGTCACAATCAACGTGTCGCGGGTGGTGGTCACGTCCTCGACCGTGACGCCCGCGGGCATCGCGTTCACAATGATGTCGCGGTCGTGCCATTGCGCGGTGGCGGCGGTGATCATCACGAAGTCATCCTCGCCCAGCCGCATGCAGGACATCTCGGTCAGGATGCGGCCGCGGTCGTCGGCGATGTAGACGAGGTTGATCCGCCCCACCTTGGGCAGGCCGCCGGTGACCAGCCCGCGCAGCGCCTCGGCCGCGCCTTCGCCCTTGACGACAAAGCGCGAGAAACCCGGCAGGTCGAGCACGCCGCAATGGTCGCGCACGGCCTCGCATTCTTCCTTGATCCGCTGCTCCCACGGGCCCGAGCGGCCCCAGGTGTGGGTGCTTTCCTCGGAAGTGTCGTCGCCCGGCTGCGCGAACCAGTTGGCGCGCTCCCAGCCGTTGTAGACGCCCATGACGCCGCCCAGTTCCTTGACCTTGGCATGCACCGGCGACAGCTTCTTGTCGCGCGCGGCGGGCCATTCGTGATGGGGGAAGTGCATGGCGTATTCGTTGCCATAGACCTCCATGCCTTTCTGGTTGCAGTAGTCCTGATCGGTGTAGTCGGTATAGCGGCGCGGATCGACGGCCCACATGTCCCATTCGGTGGCGCCATCCACGATCCACTCGGCCAGCACCTTGCCTGCACCGCCGCCCTGGGCAATGCCGAAGGTGAAGGTATGCGCCTCGAACGCGTTCTTGACGCCGGGCATCGGGCCGATCAGCGGCAGGCCGTCGGGCGCATAGGGGATCGGCCCGTTGATCACGCGGCCCACGCCCGAGGTCGCCATCAGCGGCACCCGCTCCATCGCGTCGGTGACGATGTCCTCGATCCGGTCCAGATCGTCGTTCCACAGCTGAAAGCTGAAATCCTCGGGCATCGGGTCGTCCTCGGTCATCCAGTGGCCCTTGCAGTTGGGCTCGTAGGGGCCGAGGTTGAAGCCGTTCTTTTCCTGCCGCAGGTAGTAGGACACATCCACGTCGCGCAGCAGCGGCAGCTTGCCACCGTTTTTCTTGGACCAGGCCTCGATTTCTGGGATTTCCTCGGTCAGCAGATACTGGTGGCTCATGACCATCGCGGGCACGGTGCGGCCGCCAAAGGGCTTGAACCATTCGCCCACGCGCTGCGCGTAATAACCGGCGGCGTTGACGACATAGTCGCAGTCGATGTCGCCCTTCTCGGTATGCACGGTCCAGGTGCCGTCGTCATGCTGGGTGACGCCGGTGGCGGGGCAGAACCGGATGATCTTCTGCCCCATGTCG
>NZ_JBXWRT010000021.1:0-41956 GCF_059613045.1 Ruegeria sp. BHSC037 | reverse complement strand
CTGACGATAACCGTCAAGTATATCGCGGCGCCCGCGAGAAAAAGACAGGACAACCGCACACATGCCCGAGGTGATTTTTCCCGGACCTGAAGGCCGCCTGGAAGGCCGCTACCACCCGCAGAAGGAAAAAGACGCACCGATCGCCATCGTGCTGCACCCGCATCCCCAGTTCGGCGGGACCATGAACAACAAGGTCGTCTACAACCTGCATTACGCGTTTTACAACATGGGCTTCACGGTCCTGCGCTTCAATTTCCGGGGCGTCGGCCGCAGCCAGGGCGAGTATGATCAGGGCGTGGGCGAACTCAGCGATGCCGCGGCGGCGCTGGACTATCTGCAGTCGATGAACAACAACTCGAAACACTGCTGGGTCGCTGGCTTTTCCTTTGGGGCCTGGATCGGCATGCAACTGCTGATGCGCCGGCCCGAGATCACCGGCTTCATCAGCGTCTCACCGCCCGCCAACATGTATGATTTTTCTTTCCTCGCGCCCTGTCCCTCGTCGGGCCTGATTATCAACGGCACCGCTGATCGTGTGGCGCCGCCTGCGGACACCACCGCGCTGGTCAACAAGCTGCACGAGCAGAAAGGCATCACCATCACCCATACCGAGGTGGAAGGCGCCGATCATTTCTTCCAGGGCGAACACATGGATACGTTGATCACCAACGTCACCGACTACGTGAAACGTCGCCTGACCGAGAACACGCGCTGATGTCGGATACCATCACCACCTTGGCCGCCAAACTGGCCGAGGACACCATGAAGGTCATGGACGAGACAGGCCATGACCGATTCTATGTCGAGGTCGGCGAAGTGCTGGGCGCGGCCTCGCAATCACTGGAAGAGGCCTTCCTGACCGAGATCCGCGTGCGCCTGGCCGAGCGCAAGGCCCGCCAGTTCGTCATCCGCAAGCTGTCGGAACATCGCGCCAAATTGAAGGCCATCGAAAAGAAATAAGCCGCAAAAAAAAGGAGCCCTCGGGCTCCTTTTTCATGGTCGCATCGCGATCAAATCTCAGTTTTGCTTGACCTCTCAGCCAAATAGGCTGCGTCGGTATCGACGGACCCCCCGTCAGCAAGCCACCCAGTCGCCGCAATGAGTGCCGAAGCACAAAGGACGAACTTGACGAAAGTCGTCATCTGAAAAACTCGTAACAAAAACACCAATAACTATCACTACGATACATCAACTCACCGTTTGTCATAGTCTGGATTACCTGACCTCTGCGTCAACCCACGTCCCGGCCCTTGCCAGATCCGTTCCGGTTGTGGTCAACCTTCGCAAACCTCGAAACAAGGTGCCGCCTCATGCCCAAAGCCTATCTGATCCTTCTGCTGGCCGTCGTCGCTGAAACCATCGGAACCACGGCCCTACAGGCCAGCCAGCAATTCACGCGGTTTTGGCCTTCGGTTCTGGTCGTGGTCGGCTATGGTGTCGCCTTCTACCTGATGGCTCTGACCTTAAAGGTGATGCCCGTTGGCATCGTTTATGCCATCTGGTCCGGGCTGGGCATCACGTTAATCGCCCTGATCGGGTTCCTCGTTTTCGGACAGCGGCTGGATTGGCCTGCGGTGCTGGGGCTGGCGATGATTCTGGGCGGAATCCTCGTCATTCATCTGTTTTCGCACACGGCGGTGCATTGATCTCGCGTTAGGGCTGGTAACTTGTGGCGTCCCGCGTTATGCGCGCGGCAACTTCCCGTTCAAAGGCTGACTTCATGGACCTGCGCAACATCGCAATCATCGCCCACGTGGACCACGGCAAAACGACCCTGGTGGACGAACTTCTCAAACAATCCGGCGCGTTCCGCGAGAACCAGGCCGTGGCCGAACGCGCCATGGACAGCAATGATCTTGAACGCGAACGCGGCATCACCATTCTAGCCAAGGCCACCAGCGTCGAATGGAAGGGCACGCGCATCAACATCGTCGACACCCCTGGCCACGCCGATTTCGGCGGGGAGGTCGAACGCATTCTCAGCATGGTCGATGGCGTCGTGCTGCTGGTCGATGCCGCCGAAGGCCCGATGCCCCAAACCAAGTTCGTGACCTCGAAGGCGCTGGCGCTGGGGCTGCGCCCGATCGTGGTGCTGAACAAGGTCGACAAGCCCGATGCCGAGCCCGACCGCGCGCTGGACGAGTGCTTTGACCTGTTCGCCAACCTCGGCGCCGACGATGACCAACTGGATTTCCCGGCCATGTACGCCTCGGGGCGGTCGGGCTGGGCCGACATGGAACTGGACGGACCGCGCAAGGATCTGTCGGCGCTGTTCGACCTGATCGTCGATCACGTTCCCGCCCCCAAGCAAATCGCGCGCAAGGATGAACCCTTCCGCATGCTGGCAACGACCTTGGGCAGCGACCCGTTCATCGGCCGCATCCTGACGGGCCGTGTCGAAAGCGGCACGCTCAAGGCGGGCGATGCGCTCAAAGCGCTCAGCCGCGACGGCACCCTGATCGAGAATTTCCGCGCCACCAAGATCCTGGCCTTCCGCGGTCTCAGCCAGCAACCGATCGACGTGGCCGAAGCGGGAGACATCGTGACCATCGCGGGCATGAGCAAGGCCACCGTGGCGGATTCGCTGGTGGCGCCCCAGGTTGACGAGGCCCTGCCCGCCCAGCCGATCGATCCGCCAACCATCACCGTCACCTTCGGCATCAACGACTCGCCGCTGGCTGGGCGTGACGGCAAGAAGGTCCAGTCGCGCGTCATCCGCGACCGCCTAATGAAAGAGGCCGAATCCAACGTGGCCATCCGCGTTACCGACACTCCGGGCGGCGAAGCCTTCGAGGTTGCGGGCCGTGGCGAATTGCAGATGGGCGTTCTGATCGAGAACATGCGCCGTGAAGGGTTCGAACTCAGCATCTCGCGCCCACAGGTTCTGTTCCGCGAGGAAAATGGCCAGCGGCTGGAGCCGATCGAGGAAGTCACCATCGACGTGGATGACGAATATTCGGGCGCCGTGATCGAAAAGATCACCGGCGCGCGCAAGGGCGAACTGGTCGAGATGCGCCCCGCCGGTGCCGGCAAGACCCGCATCATCGCGCATGTCCCGTCGCGTGGGCTGATCGGCTATCACGGCGAGTTTCTGACCGACACCCGCGGCACCGGTGTTTTGAACCGCGTGTTCCACGGCTGGGCGCCGCACAAGGGCCCGATCCCCGGCCGCCGGGCCGGCGTTCTGATCTCGATGGAGAATGGCCAAGCCGTCGCCTATGCGCTGTGGAACCTCGAGGAGCGCGGCCGCATGTTCATCGGCCCGCAGGCTGATGTGTATCAAGGCATGATCATCGGTGAGCATTCGCGGGACAACGACCTCGAAGTGAACCCGCTCAAGGGCAAGAAGCTGACGAACGTGCGCGCCAGTGGCTCGGATGACGCGGTGCGCCTGACCCCGCATGTCCAGTTCTCGCTGGAGGAGGCCATCGCTTATATCGATGACGATGAACTGGTCGAAGTGACCCCGAACGCGATCCGCCTTCGCAAACGATTCCTCGACCCGCACGAGCGGAAGCGGATGGCCAAATCCGCCTGATCCGAACGGCAAACCGACCTGACTCGGAAGCAATGACGTCAGCTTGACGTCATTGTTTCGACTCTGAATTCGTTGGGAAAAAACGAAAAAGACACGCTTTCCCCAACGGCCATTTGTTTCAACTGTACTTTTTCGGGAACACGGTCTGAATACTCTTCCGTCACCCTGGCCTGAACCTTGCGATTGTGGCGCATCGGGGGTGTAATCGTGGCGTGAATGTGGCGCCGATTCTGTATGCTCTGCCAAGCCGTGGCATCGCAGTTGGCGTGTTTTTTGAGTAACCAGTGCCGAGGAGCTTGGTCATGGTAGTATTTTCCCGCGTTTTCATTGTTTTTTCACTTTTTTTCACGTCCGGGATTTCGGCCGGAACTGAGGCAAGCGCGGCGTGTACCGTGAAAACAGCTCGTCAATCAGGGGCGTCGGCACAGGTTTTGTGCGAGTGCAGCAGGGTTACCACAGCAATGTTGCGCTATATTCAGCGCCGAACCGATTTCGACAACATCCTGGCAAGTGTCAGCGCCGAATGCCCAGCGTTAGCCGACTTGCTGACCGACGTTCCGACAGCATCAATCGGTGCGCAGTATCAGCGATCCGGCGACGGTCCCTCGAACGAGGCCGAACGCACAAACCGCGCGGCCGGTCAAAGCAGCAGACCCTCCCGGGGCGACGTCGCCAACGATTCTCCTCGTCGCAACAATGACAGCCCGCCGACTGAACCCAAGGACGAACACGAGCCCGAACGCGAAGCTGAACGCGAAAGCGATCGCGAGCCCGAACGCGAAGCTGAACGCGAAAGCGATCGCGAGCCCGAACGCGAAGCTGAGCGCGAAAGCGATCGCGAGCCCGAACGCGAAGCTGAGCGCGAAAGCGATCGCGAGCCCGAACGCGAAGCTGAGCGCGAAAGCGATCGCGAGCCCGAACGCGAAGCTGAAGAAAAACACGAATCCGAAGGTGAACCTGAGGTTGAAGGGGCAGCGTAAAGTGCCCCTTTTCACACCTGAATGAATTCAATTCAAACCGTGTTCGACTTTGAACGGTTGGCGTCTGCAATCAAGCCATAACGGCCGACCCGAACCATCGAACAGTCCGTTCTGATGGCGACGACCGTTCAGGCTCGCTTGCCAACCTGCCGCGCAGGAATTGTCAGCTTCTTCTGTAAACACCCAGCCAACGCTGCGGTTGATCCGGGTCTTGCATGCGCAGAAACAAGTAGCGCGTGGCGCTCCACGCTTTGATCTGGTTCGTCACATTGTCCAGCACCATGTCGCCGCGCGGCGACCGATAGACCAAAACCGCATGGCCCCGGCGTCTCGTGTCCAGTACGGTCGCGATAAGAAGCCGCTTGGGATCAACGCCAGCTTCGATCAGGTTTCTCTTTTTTAGCAGAACGAAGTCTTCGCAGTCCCCGCCCAACTTTGTCGGCAGCGCCCATTTTTCCTGCAAACGGTATTGTGACTGGTCAGAAACCTCCCTGGTCGAGGCGTTCACGTGGCGATTGATCTGCTTCACGACCAATAACTCTCGGTGACCATCAATCGTTCGGCTGGATCCTTCCGAGCATGCCCAACTGTATCGTTGGCAGAGTTGAGACGCGCCCGATGGCGGCTGAGCAGGGGTCGCCCCGGTAATGAAAGCGCTGTCAGCCAAGGCTGCGGAACTGAACGCCGCCATGGCAACAGCCGCCAAAATACCCAATGCGCGACACCGACCAGCCGCCACTACAGGTCCGGATCGCAATTTCAGTGCAGAAGATTGGGTCGCCTTCTTCATCTCAACCTCCGGATCCTGACAGCACACTGGTCACCGGATGAAAATCTAGGTGTCTGCAATCAACTAAGTGTCATGCAAATACCCAAACACGGCAACCTTCCGCCAAATTCGGGTCGAAAAACGGCGAAAATCCGTCTGTCAATCAGGCAATTTGGGATCAAGATGATGGCAGAAATGGGCATCAAGAGGCCGGCAGGCCGTTTATCGCTAGGCGCGAAACGCCGGCATTTGCGGGCGGCGCAAAATCCTACTCAGCCCCACAAACCAAGTCAGTTAGCGTCGCAAGACACAAGGTTTGCGTTATCTGGACGTTTGAAAAGGGCGGCCCGTGCCTCGGGCCACCGGGTCATTCGGTCGTTTCGACCACGATCAACTCGCGTTCACTTGCCCCGCGCGCATGATCCAGCGCCTGCTGGTATTCCGGCGAGTTGTAGCAGGCCACCGCGTCTTCGACAGACGGGAACTTGGCCACGACATTGCGCGGCCGTTCCTTGCCCTCAAGCTGAACGTACCGCCCTGCCCGGGCGATAAAATGCCCGCCATGCTTGGCAATCGCAGGGCCTGCCAGTTCGGCATATTTTCCATATGCTTCGGCATCGGTTACCGTGACATGAGCAATCCAGAGTGCTGGCATTCTAACCTCCCAATACCAGTTCCGCCGCCTTGATGGCCGCGGCTGCATTCGACGGATCGCGTCCGCCGCCCTGAGCCATGTCGGGGCGTCCACCGCCGCCCTTGCCGCCCAGTTCCTGCACGGCCGCCCGAACCAGATCGACCGCCGAGATCTTCTGCGTCAGGTCGTTGGTCACGCCGGCCGCAACCGCGGCTTTTCCACCGCTGTCGGCAATCAACAGAACCGCGCCCGAGCCGAGTCGACTTTTATGTTCGTCGATCAAGGCCGGCAGGTCCTTGCCCGAGACCCCGCTCAGGGCCTGGGCCAGGAACTTGATGCCGTTGACGTCCTTGGCCACGGCACCGTTCGCCTGCCCCGCGCCTCCGGCCATGGCCAGTTCGCGGCGCAGCTGTGCAACCTCGTTCTGCAGGGCCTTGCGTTCGTCCAGCAGGGCCTTGACCCGACTCACCACATCCTCGGGCTGCGCCTTGAGTTCGGACGCGACCTGCACAAGACGGCGATCCTGGGTCGAGAGGTATTCGAGGGCGGCATCCCCCGTCAAAGCCTCGATCCGGCGCACGCCGGCGCTGCTGGCGCTGTCGCCCAGGATGACAAAGGTGCCGATGTCACCCGTGTGGCGCACATGGGTGCCGCCGCACAGTTCGATCGACCAGGTCTCGCCGTCATGACCTTTGCCCGTGGGTGCCTTGCCCATCGAAACCACGCGCACCTCGTCGCCGTATTTCTCGCCGAACAGCGCCTGCGCGCCCAGCTTACGGGCATCTTCCGGCGTCATGATCCGGGTTTCCACGGGCGAGTTCTGACGGATGAAGGCGTTGACCTCACGCTCGACCGTTTCGATTTCCTCTGGCGTCATCGCCTTCGTGTGGCTGAAATCGAAACGCAGACGGTCTGCGGCGTTCAGAGAACCGCGCTGCGCCACATGCGCCCCCAGCGTTTCGCGCAGGGCCTCGTGCAGCAGGTGCGTGGCCGAGTGGTTGGCCCGGATCGCGCCGCGACGGGCGTGATCAACCTCAAGCTCCACCGCCTCACCCTTGGCAAATGCGCCACGCTCGACCGCAACCTTATGCGCGATCACTTTGCCGT
This sequence comes from Ruegeria sp. BHSC037, assembly GCF_059613045.1. Lineage (NCBI taxonomy): Bacteria > Pseudomonadati > Pseudomonadota > Alphaproteobacteria > Rhodobacterales > Roseobacteraceae > Ruegeria > Ruegeria sp. BHSC037. Next base: position 34,928 of record NZ_JBXWRT010000021.1, on the reverse strand, counting down.
CGGCGAACTTCTTGGTGTCTTCGACCACGGCAACCTCGTCGCGGTCCTCCAGGCGCCGAATGACGCCGGTATCGCCGACCTGACCACCGGCTTCACCATAGAACGGCGTCTGGTTCGTGACGATCCAACCGCTTTCACCCGGCTCCAGCTTCTCCACCAGCGCCCCGTCGCGGATAACGGCCAAGACCTGGCCCTCGGCTTTCTCGGTCTCATAGCCCAGGAAATCGGTCGCACCGGCGGCGTCCAGAACGTCGAACCACACGGCCTGATCGGCGGCTTCCCCCGATCCCGCCCAGGCGGCCCGAGCCTTGGCCTTCTGTTCGGCCATCGCAGCATCGAACCCTTCGGTGTCCACGGTCCGGCCCTTCTCACGCAGGGCGTCCTGCGTCAAATCCAGCGGGAATCCGTAGGTGTCATACAGTTTGAACGCAGCCTCGCCGGGCAAGGGCGCACCGTCGGGCAGGCCCGCCACTTCGTCATCCAGCAGCTTGAGGCCGCGGTCCAGCGTCTGCTTGAACCGGGTTTCCTCCAACAGCAGCGTTTCCTCGATCAGCGCCTGCGCCCGGCCCAGCTCTGAATATTGCGCGCCCATCAGTTGCACCAGCGTGGGCACCAACCGGTGCATGACCGGATCCTTGGCGCCTAGCAGATGCGCGTGACGCATGGCCCGGCGCATGATCCGGCGCAGCACATAGCCACGCCCGTCATTCGACGGCATCACACCATCCGCAATCAGGAACGAGGTCGACCGCAGGTGGTCGGCGATCACCCGGTGATGCACGTTCTGATCGCCGTAGGGGTCGACATTGGTCACATCCGCCGACGCCTCGATCAGAGTTTTGAACAGATCCGTATCATAGTTGTCGTGGCTGCCCTGCAGCAGCGCACCGATCCGTTCCAAACCCATGCCGGTATCGATCGACTGCATGTCCAGTTCACGCATCGAGCCGTCCTCGAACTGCTCGTTCTGCATGAAGACGATGTTCCAGATCTCGATGAATCGATCGCCGTCCTCTTCGGCCGATCCCGGAGGACCGCCCCAGATGTGATCGCCGTGATCATAGAAGATCTCGGTGCAGGGGCCGCAGGGGCCGGTGGGGCCCATCTGCCAGAAATTGTCGCTGGTGGCGATGCGGATGATCCTGTCCTCGGGAACGCCGACCTTTTTCCAGATTTCGAACGCTTCGTCGTCGGTATGATAGACCGTCGTCAGCAGCCGGTTCTTGTCGATCCCGAACTCCTTGGTGATCAACTCCCAGGCGAAGGGAATCGCCGCTTCCTTGAAGTAATCCCCAAACGAGAAGTTGCCCAGCATCTCGAAGAAAGTATGGTGGCGGGCCGTGTAACCGACATTGTCCAGATCGTTGTGCTTGCCGCCGGCACGCACGCATTTCTGCGCGGTGGTAGCGCGTTTGTAGTCGCGGGTCTCGAGGCCGGTGAACAGGTTCTTGAACTGCACCATGCCCGAGTTGACGAACATCAGGGTCGGGTCGTTGCGCGGCACCAGCGGGCTCGACGCAACCACCTCGTGCCCTTGTTTGGCAAAGTAGTTCAGAAAGGTTGAGCGGATATCGTTCAGCGTGGGCATTGGGCTCTCTCAGCGCGCAGTCATGATCTGTCGCGACGGTTTAGCCGCCCGCCCGCCGATAGTCCACAGGATTGCTGCACCGCAAACGAAACAGGGCGGCCCAAAGGACCACCCTGCCTGTCTTTGACCCGGTCGATCACGCTTCGAGGATGTCGTCCTCGTCCGCCCCGGGCGGCATGTCGAACTCCAGCCCGTGCGCGGCACGGATCTTGTCTTCGATCTCCAGCGCGATCCGACTGTTCTCGCGCAAATACTGCTTGGCGTTTTCCCGCCCCTGCCCGATCCGTTCGTCGCCATAGCTGAACCACGAACCCGATTTCTCGACCACGCCGGCCTTGACGCCCAGGTCCAGCAATTCGCCCATCTTGCTGATGCCTTCGCCATACATGATGTCGAATTCCACCTGCTTGAACGGCGGCGCCACCTTGTTCTTGACCACTTTCACGCGGGTCTGATTGCCGACCACCTCGTCGCGGTCCTTGATCGCGCCGATGCGGCGGATATCCAGGCGGACTGAGCTGTAGAATTTCAGGGCGTTGCCGCCGGTCGTCGTTTCCGGGCTGCCGAACATGACGCCGATCTTCATGCGGATCTGGTTGATGAAGATCACCATGCAGTTGCTGCGGGCGATCGAGCCTGTCAGCTTGCGCATTGCCTGGCTCATCAACCGGGCCTGCACGCCCACATTGCTGTCGCCCATGTCGCCTTCCAACTCGGATTTCGGCGTCAGCGCGGCCACCGAGTCCACAACGACCATGTTAACCGCCCCGGACCGCACCAGCGTATCGGTGATTTCCAGCGCCTGTTCACCCGTATCGGGCTGCGAGATCAGAAGCTCGTCCAGATCCACCCCCAGCTTGCGGGCGTATTGCGGGTCCAGCGCATGTTCCGCATCGACGAATGCACACACACCACCGCGTTTCTGCTGTTCTGCGATGCAGTGCAGGGTAAGGGTCGTCTTGCCCGAGCTTTCCGGGCCGTAAATTTCGACGATCCGACCCATCGGCAAGCCGCCGATGCCCAGGGCGATGTCCAACCCCAGAGAGCCGGTCGAACTGGCCTCGATCTCCTGTCGGGCGCCGTCGCCCAGTTTCATGATCGACCCCTTGCCGAACTGCCGCTCGATCTGGGCCAGCGCGCTGTCGAGCGCCTTTTGCTTGTCCGCGTTTTTCTTGTCGCTCATCGTCAGAAGATCCGCCATTGTCCTGTCGCCTTCCCTTTTGTCACACCCGAAACCGGGCGGCAATCGCTGCTTTGTTCGCCTCTTGTTCCTTATGAGATCAAAAAGTGAACATTTCAACCAAAACTTTCAGGATTTACTTTCAACAAAAGATGTTAACGAGACGTTTACTTGAGGCTTGGGTCGCAGCATGATCGCGCAAAGCACTGACAAATATCGCTTTTTTCTGCATTTCGCGCTGCGAATCCGGCCGCATCATTGACCTTGCGGACAAGCCCGGCCAAACATTGTCCCATAAACAGGTTTAGCGTCGGGCAGTAGTTTCATGCTGATATTCTTCAAAGAACGACTGGCTTTGCTGTCCGTCCCCAAGACTGGCAGCACCGCGTATTTCAAATCGCTGCGTGATCGGGCCGATATTGTTGTGTCCGGCCCTCCCGATCTCAAGCACGCACCGGTGCGCCGGTTCGACCGGTTCTTTCAGAACATTTTCTTGAAGATGTACCATACCGAACTCGAGGTCATGGCCGTTGTCCGCGAGCCCCTGGATTGGCTGGGCAGTTGGTACAGGTACCGATCCCGACCTGAATTGCAGGGTCACGAAAAGGCGACACATGACCTCAGCTTCGACGCCTTCGTTCAAGGCTACTTGCGCACACCGCGCCCAGCCTTTGCCGACGTGGGCAGCCAATCCGATTTTTTCAGAACGCGCAGCAATGGCCGCGGTGCGACCCATATTTTTCGCTATGACAACCAGCAAGCAATCCTCGAATTCCTGCAGGACCGTTTGAAAACCGAAATCAACCTGACCCAGGAAAACGTGTCGCCAAAACGCCAGATGGACATCGCGCCGGAGACCGAGCGACGGTTTCGCAAGATCCACGCGGCCGAGTTCGACCTGTACGCTCGGGCCAGATGACTCAGCTCAGATGCTGCTGAACCGATTCGGCCAGTTGCGTCAGCGAAAACGGCTTTGGCAGGAAACTTGCGTCGGGCATTTCCGGACCGGACTCGCCAAAGGCGCCCTCGGTGTATCCCGACATGAACACCACCCGCACGTCCGGCCTGTCGATGCGCGCCTTGGAGACCCAGGTCGGGCCGTCCATACCCGGCATGACCACATCGGTCACAAAGACATCGACATGCAGATCCGGGTCTTCAAGGAGTTTCAGCGCTTCCTCGGCGGAACCGGCCTCGAGCACAGTATAGCCCTTCAGACGCAAGGCGCGGGTCGCAAAGGCCCTGACCGGCGCCTCGTCTTCGACCAGCAGAACCACGCCCTCGCCGGTATGGTTGGCGCCCTGTTCCTCGGCCTTGTGTTCCGGCGGCTTTTCGGTTTCGGCCGTACTGCACACCGGCAGCAGTACGTTGAATTCAGAGCCGCGGCCTTCGACGCTGTCCACGAAGATGAACCCGCCGGTCTGCTTGACGATCCCGTAAACCGTTGACAACCCCAGCCCGGTGCCTTCGCCGGTGCGCTTCGTGGTGAAGAACGGCTCGAACACCTTGTCCAACTTGTCCCCCGGTATACCGATTCCGCTGTCGATGACCTTGACCGAAACATATTCGCCGGGCGCGACGGTTGCCCGGTCACGTCTGAATTCTTCGGTCAACACGACGACTTCGGTCTCGATGCGGATATCGCCCCCCTCTGGCATGGCGTCACGCGCGTTGACTACGAGGTTCATCAACACCTGTTCCAACTGACGCTTGTCCGCCCGCACGGGCTTCAACACCGGGTCGTGGCTGAGGACCAGCCGGATCTTCTCGCCCACCAGTCGGTTCAAAAGGTGGATCAGGTCGGAAATGGTGTCGCGCAGGTCCAGGACTTCGGGCCGCAACGTCTGTTTGCGGGAAAACGCCAGCAACTGCCCCACAAGGGCGGCCGCGCGGTTGGCGTTCTGGTTGATTTGCACCAGGTCCGCATAGTCAGGATCGCTCGCCTCGTGCCGCAGCAGCAGCAGATCGCAGTGACCTGAAATCGCGGTCAGCAGGTTGTTGAAGTCATGCGCGACGCCGCCGGCCAACTGCCCGACGGCCTGCATCTTCTGGCCCTGAACGAACTGTGCTTCCAGTGTCTTCAATTCCGTCGCATCATGCAGTACGGCCAGCAGACCGACCTCACCATCATTAACGACCCGGGACAGGGTGACCTGAACATAGATGTCCTTGTCCTTCCGACTCAGCCGCAGAAACTCGGAACATGGGGGGGCCTCGCGCTGAGCCACATCCGTCAACAATGCGGATACCGGGCGGTTCAATCCCTGCATGATCTCACCGATGTTGGTCTGGCCGACAGGAAAGTCACCCAACAGTTTCGCAGCAAGGTGATTGGCCTCGATGACATCTCCGGTCAGCGACAACCGCAACAGCGGCACAGGCAAGTCGTCCACCGCCGGCGCCCATTGGGTCGGTTTGGTGTCGTCGATCTCGATCAACGCCAGGTCTCGGCCCGAGTTCGTCCTCTTCAGTTCGGTGACACAGATGCGGCGCACTGCATCGTTTCCTTCGATGCGAACCATGCCAGCGCCCTTCGAAGTCCTGGCTGAAAGGATCTGTTGCAGCGCATCGGGGGCCCGGCTCAGCAGTTCTTGCGCAGGCGGATTTGCCGCAAGCACACTGTCTTTGTGCCCCAAAGTGACCACCGGAACCGACACATGCGACCACAGCTGGCGTCCCGATGCCTTGATTCGCCACAAGAACAGGCCGTTGCCGAGATCGACGGTCAGGACCGGAATGCTGGCGCCCCTGCTCACGATGTCTTCGGCCGCCCGGCCATGGGCCACGGCCCGAGAATGCATGCGCAGCAAAATGGGCGACGGGTTGGCGAAGACGGACCGCAGACACCGATCCAGCCGGACGCCAGGACCGGCGTTGAACCGGCTTCGGGCCGCTGAATTGGCGATGACAATGGTCCCGTCGGAATCGGAGATAAAGCCAGGCGCGGGTTCCTTTTCCAGAAAGGCAGCCAGTATCGCCCTGACCTTGCTGTTCGCGCGTTCCTCAAGCAAGCCACGAAGCGACACGAAGAAAAATACCGCCAGAAAGGACCCGCCGACCGCCAGAATGCCGGGCGTCCATTCATCAGGGATTGTCGACAGCATCGGCAGCATGCATACGCCCACGGCCGCCCCCAGCAAAGACAGCATCCGCGACCAACTGGGCAATGATCTGTCGTTCAGCCTGGGTACCGCCCCAACCGTCTGAGTCATAAAATAGCCTGTTTCAATTCGCCCCGTGTGCAGTCGGGCACACGGATGGTAAATATGAAGTTAACGCAAGCCTCGGCGCTAACTTCTACCTTGAGTTGTTTTCAGCCCGTGGCTATCTCGTCAAGTGAGCAGTGAAGAACCCATCGGTTCCGTGTACAACCTGCCACAATTTTCGGAACCCGCACGTCCAGTCTGGGTGTTCCGCCAGAAACCGGTCGACGCGCCGGTCATTCTCGACATCCAGCAGCGAACAGGTGGCATAGGCCAGCACACCCTGTCCGGTGACCAACGGCGCCACCTGGTCAAGAATGCTGTCCTGAATGCCGGACAGCTCGGTCAGCCGGTCCGGTGTCAAGGCCCATTTGCCGGCGGGCGCGCGGCGCCAGGACCCGCTGCCCGAACAGGGCGCGTCCACCAGCACCAGGTCGAAAGGCCCGTGTCGTGCGACCTCATGCGATGCCAGTGGTGTCACGCTTACCCCGGCCCTGCCCGCCCGCACCGGCAAATCCCGCATCCGGGCCGGGTTTGCGTCATGGGCAAAGACCTTTACATCCGTGTGGGCAGCCATCGCCAGGGCCTTGCCGCCGCCGCCTGCACAGAAATCCAGAACCCGCATGCCGGGCTTTGGGTCCAACTCGGCAACCACCGCCTGGCTGGCCGCGTCCTGAAGCTCGACTAGTCCGCGCGCATAGGCCTGGCCGTTCGATACACGACGCGCACCCGAGACGACTTCGAGCGCGGTTGCGCAGCCCGGATGCGGGACCACCTCGACACCATCAGACTGCAGCGTCGAGACGGCGGTTTCCACATCTGCCCGGGCAAGATTCACCCTCAGATGGACCGGCGCCCGCCGCTGCAAGGCGACGGCGGTGGGACGCGCCAGATCACCAAGGGACCGCTCGAAGATCGGCCACAGCCATTCGGGGATATCATGTTCCTCGGCCACGGTGGCAAAGGCGCGTCCGACCTCGTTGTCCTGCACCGGCGCCGGTGCGTGCCGATCCCCAGAGAAAAAATCGTCCGGCTCTTCGCCCGCGGCGCGCAGCGCACCCAGCATCAACCCACGCCCGGTCATCGCTCCGCCGCGCGCCGCGTAGGACCGCATGCACCGGACTGCATCGAACACGTGATCGCGGATGGCCGCGCGATCCTTGGACCCGGCGAAGCGGCTGCGCCGCGCCCAGCCGGTCAAAGCCTTTTCGACGGGCGCACCCGATAGGATGTCGTCAAGGATTTCGATGGCGGCCTGAACCCGCGCGGCTGGTGTCATCTGCTGATCCGTTCGGGCAACCCGTTGGCGCCTTTACATGATGCGGTAGTTGGGGCTTTCGCGGGTGATCTGCACGTCATGCACATGGCTTTCCTTCAGGCCCGCGCCTGTGATCTTGACGAACTGACAGTTGCGCCGCATCTCTTCGATCGTGGCACATCCGGTATAGCCCATGGCCGCACGCAGGCCGCCGACCAGCTGGTGCACGACGGCGCTGGCCGAGCCTTTGTAGGGCACCTGCCCCTCGATCCCTTCGGGCACCAGCTTGTCATTCGCGGCGTCCTTTTGGAAATAGCGATCAGCCGAGCCGCGCGCCATCGCGCCCAGGCTGCCCATGCCGCGATAGGACTTGAACGAACGGCCCTGATACAGGATCACCTCGCCCGGGCTTTCGTCGGTGCCCGCGATCATCGAGCCAACCATGGCGCAGGACGCCCCCGCCGCGATGGCCTTGGCGAAATCGCCCGAGAACTTGATACCACCATCGGCGATGACCGGAACGTCTCCGGCGGCCGCTGCGCAATCCATGATCGCGGTCAGTTGCGGCACGCCGACACCGGCGACCATGCGCGTGGTGCAGATCGAGCCTGGCCCGATCCCGACCTTTACCGCATCGGCACCGGCGTCGATCAGCGCCTTGGTCGCGTCTGCGGTGGCGACGTTGCCTGCGATGATCTGCACTTCGTTCGACAGGGCCTTGATCCGCTTCACCGCGTCCAGCACCCCTTGGGAATGGCCGTGCGCAGTATCGACCACGATGATGTCGACACCCGCATCCACCAACCGCTCGGACCGTTCGAAACCGGCATCTCCAACCGACGTGGCCGCCGCGACGCGCAGCCGGCCCAGATCGTCTTTGCAGGCCGTTGGGTTCAGCACCGCTTGCTCGGTATCCTTCAGCGTCAGCAGTCCGGTCAGCTTGCCGTTGGCGTCCACAACCAGCAGCTTTTCGATCCGGCGGGCCTTCATCAGGCTGATGGCTTCTTCCCGGTCGGCCGGTTCTTGCAACATGGCCAGGTTGTCCGAGGTCATCATCGCGCGGATCGGCTGGTCGTCCGAGGTGGCAAAGCGCATGTCGCGATTGGTTACGATGCCGACGACGCGGCCTTCGTCATCCACCACCGGGAACCCGGTGAAGTTGTAGCGCTCGACCAAGGCCTTGGCATCGGCCAGCGTCTGATCGGCGCGCAGGGTGACGGGATTGTAGACGATGCCGGATTCGAACCGCTTGACCCGGCGCACCTCGCGGGCCTGCTCTTCGACCGTCAAGTTCTTGTGGATCACCCCGATGCCGCCGGACTGTGCCATCGCGATGGCCATGCGCGCCTCGGTCACAGTGTCCATGGCCGAGCTGAGCAGCGGTATGTTCATGTTGATCGCGCGCGTCACGCGCGTGGACGTGTCTGCCGTTGCCGGCAGCACCGACGAGGCCGCCGGAACCAAAAGAACGTCATCAAAGGTGAGTGCCTCACGAATCTGCATCTGCTAACCCCATGCAAAACCCCGTTTGGCGGTGACCCTATTGCATGGTTTCGACCAAAGGAAAAGCCCCTGCCCCAACTTGTTCGCCCACAAACCGCCGCGATGGCGCGGAAAACGACGCAAGCCGTGCAAAACCTGCCGCGGATTGGCCTTTCCCTTTGCCTCGAAACCCATATCTTGCCGCCATACGCGCGAACACCAAAAAGGCATCCGTCATGACTACCGATCCCCTTGTCGTCTTTACCCCATCGGGCAAACGCGGACATTTTCCCGTTGGCACTCCGATCCTGACGGCGGCCCGGCAGCTAGGGGTCGATCTGGATTCGGTCTGCGGCGGGCGCGGGATCTGCTCGAAATGCCAGATCACACCCAGCTATGGCGAGTTTCCCAAACACGGCGTCACGGTCCGCGAAGACGCGCTGAGCGAATGGAACGCGGTCGAGCAGCGCTATGACGACAAGCGCGGGCTGAAACCGGGCCGGCGGTTGGGATGTCAGGCCACCGTTCAGGGTGACGTGGTGATCGACGTTCCACCCGAAAGCCAGGTTCACCGCCAGGTGGTGCGCAAGGCCGCCGCCGCGCGGGCCATTACCATGGACCCGGCCACGCGCCTTTATTTCGTGGTGGTCGAGGAACCGGACATGCACTCGCCCACCGGCGATCTGGAACGGCTGGAGCGTGCCCTGCGCGAGCAGTGGCAGATCGACGCCGTCACCGCCGACCTGTCGCTTCTGTCCAAACTGCAGCCGACCCTGCGCAAGGGCAAGTGGGAGGTTACGGTTGCCTTGCACAAGGGGCACAAGGACAGCGTGGCGCGCATCGTCGAAATCTGGCCCGGCCTGCACGAAAACGGGCTGTACGGGCTGGCCATCGACCTCGGCTCGACCACCATCGCCGCGCATCTGACCGATCTGGAAACCGGCGAGGTCAAGGCCTCCTCCGGCCTGATGAACCCGCAAATCCGGTTCGGCGAGGACCTCATGAGCCGGGTCTCTTATGCCATGATGAACCCTGGCGGTGATCAGGAAATGACCCGGGCCGTACGCGAGGCGATCAACGATCTGGTCACCTCGATCGCCGACGAGGCCGGGATCGACCCGGCCCTGATCGTGGAAACGGTATTCGTCTGCAACCCGGTCATGCACCACCTGCTGCTGGGTCTGGACCCAGTCGAGCTGGGCCAGGCGCCCTTCGCGCTGGCCACATCCGAAAGCGTCTCGCTGCCCGCGCGCGAGATGGATCTGATCACGATGAACCCGCGCGCGCAGGTCTACATCCTGCCCTGCATCGCGGGCCATGTGGGGGCCGACTGCGCCGCCGTAGCGCTGAGCGAAGAGCCGGGCAAGTCGCAGGACCTGGTGTTGATCGTGGACGTCGGCACCAATGCCGAGATCCTGCTAGGCAACACGACCCGCGTGCTGGCATGTTCCTCGCCCACCGGACCGGCGTTCGAGGGCGCGCAGATCAGTTCGGGCCAGCGCGCCGCGCCCGGCGCGATCGAGCGCATTCAGATCGACCCGGTGACCAAGGAACCCCGGTTCCGCGTGATCGGCTCGGACAAGTGGTCGGACGAAGACGGGTTCGAGACGGACATCGCCACCACCGGCATCACCGGCATCTGCGGGTCGGGCATCATCGAGGCGGTGTCCGAAATGCGCTTGGCCGGCCTGCTGGACGAGAGCGGCCTGATCGGCTCGGCCGAACAGACCGGCTCCAGCCGCTGCATCCCCGAGGGCCGCACTCATTCCTATCTGATTCATGATGCCAGCGCCGAAGGTGGCCCACGCATCACCGTGACCCAAGGCGACATCCGCGCGATCCAGCTGGCGAAATCCGCGCTCTATGCCGGGGCGCGGCTGCTGATGGACGAGATGGGCGTGGACAAGGTGGATCGCGTGGTGCTGGCCGGGGCGTTCGGCGCCCATATCTCGACCAAACATGCGATGGTTCTAGGCATGATCCCCGACGCGCCGCTGGACAAGGTCTCGAGCGCGGGCAACGCCGCCGGTACCGGCGCGCGCATCGCGCTGTGCAACATCGCCGCCCGGGCCGAGATCGAGCGCGTGGTGCGCGAGATCACCAAGGTCGAAACCGCGATCGAGCCGAAATTTCAGGAGCATTTCGTCGCCGCCAACGCGATCCCGCACAAGACCGACCCCTTTCCGGAACTGGCAAGGGTCGTCAGCCTGCCCGCCCCATCCTTCAACACCGGGGGCGATGCGGAAAAAACTGGCCGCCGTCGCCGCAGAAAGGCATAGTCGAGCGAAACGCGGAGGGCGTCCTTGCAACTGGCGAATGAAGACCAAGCTGAATACTGGGGAAACTCGGCGTCAGGCACCAAGTGGTTGACCTTCGAGGACAAACTGGACCATATGCTGGCCCCGGTTCTGGACCTGGTTCTGGAGCGCGCCGAACTGACGTCCGGCCTGCGGGTGCTGGACATAGGCTGTGGCACTGGTGCCAGCACGGTCGCTGCGGCGCGCGCAGTCGGGCCCGAGGGGCACGTTCTGGGTGCCGATATCTCGGGCCCGTTTCTTGACCGAGCCGCACTGCGTGCCGACGCGGCCGGCCTGCCCAACACCGCGTTTCAACTGGCCGATGCCCAAGTGGCACCGTTCGAGCCGGAATCCCGCGACGTGGCTATTTCGCGTTTTGGGGTGATGTTCTTCGACGATCCTGTCGCCGCTTTTGCCAATATCGCAAGGGCACTGGTTCCAGGCGGACGGATGATCTTTGCCGCCTGGGGGCCGCTGTCCGACAACCCGTGGTTTCGGGTGCCGCATGTGGCCGCCACGGCGCATCTGGGCCACCCACCCAAATACGGACGCCACGCGCCCGGCCCGCTGGCCTTTCAGGACATCGACCGCGTCACCCGCCTGATGACCCAGGCCGGGCTGCGCGATGTTTCCGGCGAACCTGTGACCCTGCGCCTGCCCGGCCTGAACAGCGTCGAGGAAACGGCCAGCCTGTGTACCCGCGTGGGGCCTGCCGCGCGAGTCATCGCGCATTTCGACGGGTCCGAGGACGACGCCCGCATCATCCAGCGCGCAGTTAAAAGCGAATTTGAACGCTTCGTCGTCGATGGTAATCCCGGGCTGCCCGCGGTCATCAACCTGTTTCAGGCCCGCCGCGCCGCCTAAGGCGGCCCCTGGCCGTTGCACCCATTGCGGCCAATGCCGCATCCTGGGGCGACCTTTTCCGACCAAGGTCCGTGGCAAAGGGCGATCGGCCGGGCAATAGTGGGGGCAGCATGAAACTACCAAAGCCCGATCTCAGTTCCGGAAACTGGTCCCTGTCCCGCGCCTATCTTGCGGCCAGCGTCGTGGTTATGGGGACCGGCGCTATCGTAATCGGCGGCTGGGTCACGGGCCGGATCGAAGATGCGGTCGTACAGAACTCTGCCAATTCCGCAGCCCTCTACATGGAAAGCATCCTGTCGCCGCTCAGCCAGGAACTAGCCCACGGCGACAGCCTTTCGGACCCGGCAGCGCGGGCCGTGTCCGAGCTGTTCGATCAGCAATCGATGCAAGAGCGGATCGTCTCGTACAAGATCTGGAAAAAGGACGGGCTGATCGCCCATGCGTCAGACCCCGACATCATCGGACGCACGTTTCCCCCCACCGACGATCTGAAACGCGCCTGGTCGGGGCAGATCTCGGGTTCGTTCGAGAAACTAGACCGCGCCGAGAACCAAGCCGAGGCCGCGATGGGCATTCCGCTGCTGGAAGTCTACAGCCCCATACGCGAGATCTGGTCCGGCGAGATCATCGCCGTCGGCGAGTTCTATCAGCGCGCGGATCAGTTGCAGACCGACCTGATGCAGGCCAGACGCACCAGTTGGCTGGTGGTGGCCACGACCTTCGGGCTGAGCACGCTGATCCTATACCTGATCGTGGCGGTCGGCGACCGGACGATCCGCACCCAGTCCGACCTGTTGAAGACCCGTCTGGCCGACAGCCTGAAAATGTCGCAACAAAACGCCGACCTGCGCGCGCGGGTGATCGAGGCATCGGACCGGTCAACCGCCCAAACCGACCGCTTTCTGCGCAAACTCGGTGCCGAGCTGCATGACGGCCCGGCCCAGTATCTGGCGTTGGCAGCGCTGCGGTTGGATTCGGCCTTTCCCCAAGACGGGTCCGGCAACAAGGTCGCCCACGAGGTTCACCAATCGATTCAACGCGCGCTGACCGAGATCCGCGCCCTGTCCCGCGGGCTGGCGGCCCCCGACATCGAGGCGCTGGACCTTGAGGACGTGATCGTGCGCGCCGCCAGCGACCGGTCGGTTCCCGACGCGCCCGCCCCCGAGTTGTCGATCAGCGGCGACGTGATGCCCGCGTTGTCCTACGCCGAAAAGCTGTGCGTTTTCCGGTTCGTGCAGGAGGCCCTGTCGAATGCCGCCCGTCACGCACAAGGGGCGAAATGCACCGTTACCTGCGCTTCAAGCCCCGACGAGCTGTCGGTGGCGGTCGCTGATGATGGTCCGGGGTTCGATCCGTCAGACGCCATCAAGCTGGGCACCGAGGGCGGTCAGGGCCTGATGGGGCTGCGCGACCGGGTGGAAAGCATCGGAGGGCGTTTCGAGCTCAAAACCGCCCCCGGTGCGGGAACAACGATCAAAATGACTCTGTTTCACAGGCAAGCGAGGCCGAGATGACCACGACAATCGTATTGGCGGACGATCACCCGATTTTTCGGGACGGATTGCGCCGGACATTGGAAGATTCGGGTGAATTCAAGGTGCTGGCGGCCGGCGAGAGCGCCAATGAGGCCGTGCAACTGACCCGAGACCACAAACCCGACCTCGTCATCCTGGACCTGTCCATGCCGGGCGGCGGAATCGCCGCCACGCGGCAGATCGCGGCCATGGAGGATCCACCGCGCATTGCCATTCTGACCGTCTCCGAGGACAGCAACGACGTCGCCGACGCGCTGGAGGCCGGGGCGACGGGTTACATCCTAAAGGGCGTCACGGCCAGCGCCTTGACTGGGTCGCTGCGCAGCATCGCCGCCGGCGAAGGGGTCGTGTCCCCCGGGCTGGCCGCGCGGATCCTGTTCTCGATCGGAAAGAGCAAGACCAAGGCGGCCGAACCTGACGGGCTGAGCGACCTGACGCATCGCGAAGAGGAAATCTTGCGTCGCGTGGCCAAAGGGCTGAGCAATCGCGAAATCGCCGAAGAGCTGACGCTCCAGGAAAAGACCGTAAAGCATTATATGACAAGCATTCTGTCCAAGCTGCATGCCCGAAACCGGGTCGAGGCGGCGCTGATCGCCCACGACGCCTGGAAAACCTGACGCCCAACTGAAAACGGCCCCCGGAAATTCCGGAGGCCGTACTTGGTTTGCTCGACGGCTTGCTCAGTTCGTGATCGCGTTCAACCGCTGCATATCGGCCGAGGTTGCCGGGCGTTCGACCACTGTCCGGTTGTATGGATCCTTCAACTCGTACCGGCCGGCCTCGATTTCCTCTTTCCAGCCATTGGTATAGCGCACCTCGATATTGCTGCCCTGGCGTTCCACCTTGGCTGGCCGGCCACCGGCACTGTTGCCACCAGACGGCACGCTGTTGATGGTCACGCTGTCGGCCAGCGAACGCAGTCGGGTCAAGTCAGAGCCGGTCGCCGGTCGCTCCTCAACCGTACGGTTCTGCGCGTTCTTGCGTTCATAGCGCCCGTTCTCGATTTCTTCCTTGGTGCCGTCTGAATAGCGAATCTCGACGCCGCTGGCGCTGGTTTCAATCTTGGTCACGCGCACCGGGCCATTGCCCGATCCCGACGCGGCAGCGGATCCGCCGCGCTTGCTTTTGCCGCTGCGGGACTTGTCGTCGTCGTCATCATCGTCGTCGTCCCGGTCATCATCGCGGTCATCATCCCGATCGTCGTCTCGGTCATCGTCGCGGTCATCATCCCGATCGTCGTCTCGGTCATCGTCGCGGTCATCATCCCGATCGTCGTCCCGGTCATCGTCGCGGTCGTCGTCACCATCCTTGCCTTTGCCGCTTTTTGCAAAAGCATAGGAGGGATCCACATGGAAACCGGAGTCAAAGTCAAAACTCAGCGAATAGGGGCTGGCGGCGAAGGCTGACGCCAGGGCTGCGGTGCTCAACAACCTTGCGATTTTCGTTTTCACTCTCATCTCGATATCCTTTCCTGTCAAAACGCCCTTCCTGACGCTATTGGGAAAAGGCTAACAGGCTGGGGACACGGCAACATCGGCCCATGGTCGGGCGAATTTTCGGCCCTTGGGACCCTGCCTCACAGGTCTTTCATCCGATCAGGATGCACACGTACCGGCTTGACGCCGAGACAACGCGATTTCGATGTCAATCAATCGCGCGATTGGGGGATGGCCTTGAGATAGCTGGCAATGGCCAGACGATCTGCGTCGCTCAGCTTCGCGGTATTCAGCACCACCTCGGCCATCTCGCCCCCGGCGCTGTCATAGTCCGGCGTGAACCCGGACCTCAGATACTCGGCAATATCCGCTTCGGACCAGTCCAGCTGATCGGGGGCCAGCCCCGGGATGCGCCCCTTTCCGCTGGGATTCGGGGCGCCCTGCAGCCATTTCGACAGGATCAACCCGCCCAGGGCATTGCGCGGGGTATGACATTCTCCGCAATGACCCAGAGCCTCGACAAGGTAGCGGCCGCGCTGCTGCTGGCCGGACAGATCTCCGTCCATGATCCAGCCAGACCGCAGAAACAGCAGCTTCCACCCTCCCAAGGCAAGCCGCAGATTGAACGGAAAACCTACCTCGTGGGGTGCATTGGGCGTGGCGTCGGCTGGAAGGCTCATCAGGAAGGCATGCAACGAGACGACATCCTGCGGCGCCATCCTGACGTAGGACGCATAGGGGAAGGCTGGGTAATAATGCTGTCGGTCCGGGCTGCTGCCATGCCATAGCGCGCTTGCCAGATCGACGGGCGTCCAATCGCCGATCCCGTGAACCGGATCACTGGATATGTTGGGCGCGACGAAGGTACCGAACGGCGTCGAAAACCTGCGCCCACCGGACAAAACCAGGCGGGTATCGCCCTCGGCCCCGGGTGCCGAATGGCAGGCCGCGCAGCCGGCGGCATGAAACGCCTGTTCACCCTGCGCAATGTCGGGAGCCAGACCGCTCAACCTCGCCGGATCAGCCAAACGCGGGCGGGTCACGAAAAGTCCCGCGCCCACGATCACGGCCGCGCAGGCGGCGGCCGTGAGTCCCCATTTTCGCATTCCACCCTTACTCCTTGGGGGCGCGATAGGCCTTGTGGCACGCCGAACACGCCCCACCCAGAGGCCCCATCGCGGCCTTCAGGGCATCAAGATCCTGCCCGGCGGCCGACTGCATGGCAACAGCGGCTTCGGCCAGGGCCTGCCCCTTGGCGCTGACATCAGGGAAATTCTGCCAGATCGCCGGCAAAGCACGCGAAGACGGATCGCCCGCATTGTCGGTTCCGGCCGGCCACATCGCCGACTGATCGACTTGGGTCAACGTGGCCAGATTGTTAGCCGCCGCTGCCGCGGCCTTGGCATCGTATTCCGCCTCACCCTTGGCCATGGCGCCCAACTGACCGATGTTAAACGCATAAAGCGACATCAGAGACTGCCGCGCCTTAACTGCGGGGTTCTTCGCCTCTTGCGCCATGCTGGTACCTACGATCGCAACCGACAGAAGACCGGCCGCCGCAAAAGAAAGATATTTGGTCATAATTCTGCTCCCTTGTTGAACACACAAAGACTAGCTTGAATAATTTTTCTTGTAATTGTTTGATATTTTGCTGAGCCTGTTCATTTATGAACAAGACAAATTGGGACGACATCCGCTTCGTGCTAGCCGTCCGTCGCCATGGTTCATTGAACGCTGCCGCGACGGCCCTGAAAGTTACGCATGCCACGGTCCTGCGCCGGGTCGCTGCGTTCGAGCAGCGCCACGGTTGCCATCTGTTCGGCAAAGCCACGTCCGGCTATGTACCCCGCCCCGAGGCACAGCAGATCTTCGCCGCAATGGAGGATGTCGAAAACGCGGTTCTGGCGCTGGATCGTACGATTGCAGGGGCCGACCGGTCGCCGGTCGGAAAAGTGCGGATCGCTTCGACGGACAGCCTGTGCCAGATCGTGCTACCATGTATCTTGCGCCGTATCTCGGAACGGTTTCCGGGGCTTGAATTCACTTTGCTCAGCAACAATACGCATCACGACCTGACCCGCCTGACGGCGGATATCGTGGTGCGCCCGTCCCCGGGATTGGATGGCGGCCTGACCGGCCAGATGGCCGGCACACTGCGCTTTGCCGTCTATTACGATGGCACGCCCGGCCAGAAATGGCTGGCCCTGCAAGGCGCGCTGGGCAAGTCGATGCCCGCGCAGTGGATGGCGGACAACATCGCGCCCGCGGCCATCATCAGCGGTGCCGACAGCTTCCTGGTCCTGCGGCAGATGGCTGCTGAAGGAGCGGGCAGGACGTTCCTTCCGACCTTCGTCGGAGACGCCGACCCCAGACTAAAGCGCGACCCCGAAGTGCCCCCCGGGATGGCCGTGCCCCTTTGGGTCGCCATGCTGGAAGAGATTGCCCACACTCCCCGGTTCGCGCTGGTGCGTGACCAACTGCTGGCACGGCTTAGACCGCTGTTTGCAGCAGAGCACGCCTGACGCTCAAACGAGCGCAACACATTGCCAAAGCGGGAAAAATCTGGAGCGGGTAGCGGGAATCGAACCCGCGCGTTCAGCTTGGGAAGCTGACAGGCTACCATTACATCATACCCGCCGCAGGAGCTGAAATAGCACCGGATGCGCACCGGGATCAAGCGGCGATCTGCTGGAAAGACGCGTTATTGCCACAGAAAAAGGCCGGGCTGAACACCCGGCCCCGGAACAGCGTCAAACCCACATCAGGCCCGGCGGCGGCGGCCGCCTCCCCGACGGCCACGCGCGCCCTCGCTTTCGGCGCCTGCGGCATCGGCCGGCTTGTTGAACTTGATCCATTCGCCGCCATGCGGGTCGTTGTTGGTCAGCAGGTTGGCGGCGCGGATGGCCTCCATTTCCTTGCCGGCGCGCGGCTTGGTCGAGCCCAGACCGAACATCTGAACGAAGGTTTCGTCGTCCATGCCCTCGGGCAGGATGATGCCCGCCGCCGCAACCTCGGCCCTTTTCTCAGCAATCTTCTTCTGCGTCACCGGCAGCGCCACCGGGTTCATGATGGCCGAGGTCATGCCCGCGCCCATCGCCATCGGCAGGAAGGCGTTGTTGATGCCGTGACGGTTCGGCAGACCGAACGAGATGTTGGACGCACCGCAGGTGGTGTTCACGCCCAGCTCTTCGCGCAGGCGGCGCACCAGGGCAAAGACCTGAAGCCCCGCAGTTGCCATCGCACCGATCGGCATCACCAGCGGGTCCACAACGATGTCGTGGGCCGGAATGCCATAGTCGGCGGCGCGCTGGACGATCTTCTTGGCAACCTCAAAGCGCACGTCGGGGTCTTCGGAAATGCCCGTATCGTCGTTCGAGATCGCAACGACCGGCACGTTGTATTTCTTGACCAGCGGCAGCACCAGTTCCAGGCGATCCTCTTCACCGGTGACCGAGTTCAGCAACGGGCGGCCTTCGGCAGCCTCGAGCCCGGCCTCCAACGCGCCCGGAACCGAACTGTCGATGCACAGCGGCACATCGACCAGACCCTGCACCAGTTCGACGATCTGTTTCATCAGCGGCGGTTCGGTCTCGTTCGGGTTGGGGTTCGAGTTGTAGACCACACCCGCGTTGATATCGAGCACGGTCGCCCCGGCCGCCACCTGCGCCAGCGCGTCCTGCTCGACGGTCGAGAAATCGCCCGCTTCCAGCTCGGCCGCCAGCTTCTTGCGGCCGGTGGGGTTGATCCGCTCGCCGATCACGCAGAACGGCTGATCGAAGCCGATGATCGCGGTTTTGGTCTTTGATTCTACGACAGTACGGGTCATGTCCGGTCCTTAAGCGTTTGCAGGCTTCGTCGAGGCGCCGCCGTTTTCGATGGCCCAGTTGGCATTGGTCTTGATGCCGCCAAGCGGGAAGAAGTGCACGTTGGTGATGTTGAAGTCGGGGTTGGCCGCCTTGTGCTGGGCCAATTCGGTAATCACGTCGGTCGGCTCGTAGGGCAGCAGCAGCTTGGACACGTCCATGGCGCGCTTCTGCAGCACCTTCAGCGACGGGCCCACGCCGCAGGCGATCGCGAACTTGATCAGGGTCTGCAGCTTGGCCGGACCGGCGATGCCGATGTGGATCGGCAGGTCGATCCCGGCCGCCTTCAGGCCGTCGGCCCATGCGATGATCGGCTTGGCGTCAAAGGCAAACTGGGTGGCCAGCGCCATTTCGGCGTCGGTGGTTTCGCTGAATTTCTGCTTCCAGCGCAACGCCTCGTCCACGTTTTTGGTCGAGCCGTCCGGGTCGATATCCTTGTTGCCCTCGGGGTGACCTGCGACGTGCAGACGCTTGAAGCCCGCCTTGTCGAACAGTCCCGTCTCAAGCAACTGCATCGAGCTGTCGAACTCGCCATGCGGCTTGTCCACGCCCCCGGCCAGCAGCAGCGCCTGATCGACGCCGGCCTCGCCCTGATACATGGCGATCCAGTTCTCCAGCGTCGCCGCGTCCTTGATAATGCGGGCCGGGAAATGCGGCATGACCGGATAGCCCTCGGCCGAGATCCGCTTGGCGGTCTTGACCATGTCCTCGATCGGCGTGCCCTCGATATGGGCGATGTAGACGCGCGTGCCTTCGGGCAGCAGATCGCGAAAATCTTCGACCTTCTCGGCGGTGCGCGGCATCACCTCGATCGAATACCCTTTCAGAAAGGCTTCGACGGCAGGGTTCACCGGGGCCTTTTCGGCCGCATCACGTTTCTTGAAGTTCAGCAAAGCCATCGCGGCCTCCCATAAAGATCTGGGGCTCATGCCCAACCGTCATTTCCGATCAGGGCCTTGAGGCGATCCTGATCGTATTCCGTTTCCAGGCGCAGCGCCTGGGCCTCGGCGATCTCGGCCGGGTCGCCCTCAACCTCGAACGGCTCGGCCTTGCGCCACTCGGCCAGGTAGGCGTCGCTGTCCTTGGCGTTCACCTTCATGGCGGCGCGGTCGATGGCCTGTTCGAACCGTTCCGACAATTGCCGCTTGGCCCCGCGCCGGCCCTTGCCGACGATGACCTGAGCGGGAATGTCGCGCCAGTATACGATGGTGACGTCAGGCATTGATCGTGATTCCTCCTAACCAGATGGTCCGGTTCTAAACGGCAATGTGGGGCCGGGTCGGTCGGATTTCGACACCCGGCGCTGTTCCAGCGACCTTTTCGCCCCCTTGGGATACAGCGCCTCGGGTCGTCTCTCCAGTGCCGAGGGGCATCAAAATCCTCATGACCTTAATGAGCATCTTGCACGTCGGACGCCCGCAACCTAATGTCGGGGTAACTCGTAAATCGGAGGGCGTGACGATGGCGCCCAAGCGTCCCAAAGGTGCGGGCGCGTTCCCGAAAGTGGTCGAAAGCCCCGCGCCGGCAAGACCCGATCCAGATGCGCTGTATGCGGCGCTGGATCTGGGAACAAATAGCTGCCGCATGTTGATCGCCCAGCCCAAGGGCAGCGGGTTCCATGTGGTGGACAGCTTCTCGAAGTCCGTGCAACTGGGCTCGGGGCTTGAACGGACCGGACGTCTGTCGCGGTCCTCTATGGCGCGCACCATTCAAGCCTTGCGCATCTGCCAGCAGAAGCTGAAGCGCAACAAGGTCAAGCGCATGCGGCTGGTGGCGACCGAAGCCTGCCGTCGCGCCCGAAACGCGCGCGACTTCATCCGGCAGGTGAAACGCGAAACCGGCCTGACCTTGGAGATCATCCAACCCGAGGAAGAGGCGCGCCTGGCCGTGATTTCATGCGCGCCGCTGGTCAGCACCAAGACCGAGCAGCTGCTGGTGGTCGATATCGGCGGCGGCTCGACCGAGCTGGTCTGGATCGACCTGTCCTCGGTGCCGCGGCGCGACCGGCCATCGGCGATCATGCGGTTGCACAACGGGTTCCACACCGCCGACAGCCCCTTTCCTGCGGCGAAGGTGGTGGACTGGATCAGCGTGCCGCTGGGCGTGGCCACCCTGCGCGACCAGTTCCACGATGTCGAGGACGACGCCGCCCGGTTCGCGCTGATGAGCTGGTTCTTCGAAGAAAACCTGGCCGATTTCGCCCCCTACAAGGATGAACAGGCCCGCGAGGGGTTCCAGATCGTCGGCACCAGCGGCACAGTCACGACGGTCGCGGCCTCGCATCTGGGGTTGAAGCGTTATGACCGCACCAAGGTGGACGGGCTGCGCATGACCAGTGATCAGATTGACAAGGTGATACGCGGCTATCTAGAACTCGGCCCTCAGGGTCGGCGCCGCGATCCGCGCATCGGCGAGGACCGGCAGGCCCTGATCATGTCCGGCTCGGCCATTTTGCAGGCGCTGCTGCGCTGCTGGCCCACCGACCGCCTTTCGGTTGCGGATCGGGGGCTGCGCGAGGGTCTGCTCTATGCCCAGATGAGCGCGGACGGGGTATTGGAAGACGGACCGTTCTGATGGCGAAGACACCAACCGGCAAAAACACCTCGGGGCGCGGGCAGCGTGACCTGAAGGTCAAGGTCAAGACCGCACGCGGGCGCAAGCTCAGCTCGACCCGTTGGTTGCAGCGGCAGCTGAACGACCCCTATGTGAAACGGGCGCAGGCCGAGGGGTATCGCGGGCGCGCGGCCTACAAGATCATGGAGCTAGACGACAAATACCGGTTCCTGGTGCCGGGCGCGCGGGTCGTCGATCTGGGCTGTGCGCCGGGGGGCTGGTGCCAGGTCGCGGTCAAACGCGTGAACGCGCTGGGCGAGAAATCGGGCAAGCGGATCGGCACCGTTCTGGGCATCGACCTGCAAGAGGTCGAACCCATCGCCGGTGCCGAGATCCATCAGTTGGACTTCATGGAAGACGACGCTGACGAGAAGGTCAAAGCCTGGCTGGGCGGCAAGGCCGACGTGGTCATGTCGGACATGGCCGCTGCGTCGTCGGGGCATAAGCAAACCGACCACCTGCGCATTATCGCCCTGTGTGAAACCGCCGCCTATTTCGCTTTTGACGTTCTGGAACAGGGCGGCACCTTCGTCGCCAAGGTTCTGGCAGGCGGGGCCGAGGGCGACCTGCAGAAACTGCTGAAACAGAAGTTCGAGAAGGTCGCGAACGTCAAGCCGCCGGCGTCTCGGTCGGACAGTTCCGAGAAATTCGTGGTTGCCACCGGGTTCCGGGGCTGAGCTTAAATGTCTTCCGCGGTTTTTGCGCCCGCGAACTGCTGTTCCCGCAGGGATGCGGTAGCCAACCCCAGCAGCATCAACGCGTCGCCATGCCCGAGATAGACGACGGGACGGCTGCGCAGGGATTCGATCCGTTGAACCAGCGCCGGGTCGCGTGGCATCGCGGCTTTCTCGGACCTCGTGGGCGGGAATGTCGAGTGCAGCATGGTACAACCATCACCAAACGGGCCTTTTGCCCTCGGCGAAGGGATAGGTCGGAAATCTGCCGTCAAGATGGCAGGATCGGGGAAGTTCGGTGCCGGGTCAGCGGCCCAGTTGATCGGCCAGCGCCCCAAGCGCCGCGCTGTCGGGCAGAACCTTCAGCCCCTCGCGCAGAACGGCGCGCGCGGCCTCGACGCCGCGATTGATCTGCGCCAGTTGGACCAGCATCGGCCAGGCCTCTTCGCGCTGGGGATCCAGGGTCACCACCTGACGAAAGGCCTGTTCGGCCGCCGGCGCGTTGCGCAGCGTCAGCGCCATGCCACCCAGGACCAGATGCGTTTCGGGGAAGTCCAGCCGGTTCGACAAAGTGCGCTGCCAATCAGCCATGGCTTCGCGCGCGTTGGTGCGCTGCAACGGGGTCAGCGCCTGCCCGGGAACGGTCAGGAATTCCTTGGCGGCCGACAGCCGGACGGACCGGACCGGGTCGGACAGCAACGGGGACAGCCGGTCGATCCGGTCCGGCAGGTCGGCGGACCGTTGCAGCGGAACCGCATTGGCCCGCACCAGCGGGTCGGCATCCGCCAGCAGACCGGCAGTGGTCGCCGCCAGATCCGCAGACCCATGCTGTTGCAGCAGATAGGCCGCGGTGGCCCGCACGATACCCGGCTGATCCACGTCCAGCGCGATCGCCATCAGAGCTTTGGGGTCGGCGCCCTGACCGGAAAAGGCCGGCGCGAAGGCCGTGCCGAAATGCGGCCGGCGGTGGGCCGGGTCCGGGTACCACGCGTCGATCGTGGCAGCAGCCCACGGCTGATCCCGATCGCTGTGGCAATCGGTACAGGCGTCCGCGCCGAGGCCCAGATCGGGGCGCGGCACACGGAAACTGTGGTCGCGCCTGCCATCGACACCCATGTAGACCCGCTCGATCATGTGGCAGCTTTTGCATTGCGCCCCCTCGCCCCCAGGCGTGTGGCGATGGTGCGCGGGATCGTCGTACAGCGCCTTGCGCAGGGTCGGAAAATCGGGATTGCCCGCCGGGGAATGGCACTGCGTGCAGACGGCGTTGCCCTCGGCCGTCAAGGTTGCGCCGTGCGCCTCGTGGCAATTCAGACAGCCAACGCCCTTCGCGTACATCTTTGATTGCAGAAACGAGCCGTAGACATAGACCTCGTCCATGATCTGGCCATCGGGCTGGTAAAGACCGGGACGCAGAAGGGCCAGATTGTAGGCATCGTGGAACGGTATGCCCGGCAGCGGATTTCCATCCGCGAACGCCTCGCGGCGGGAATGGCAGGAGGCGCATTGCTGAATCTCGGCCTCGGTGTCTCCCCTGCCCCAGCGCATAGAAAACCCGAACGCGTCCAGCCCGACAGGCATGGTCTGGCCACGGGCCCACTCCAGATGGGCCGAGCCCGGACCGTGGCAGGCCTCGCACCCCACGCCGATCTCGGACTGGGTCGAGGCATAGCTCTGCGTCTGCACGTCAAAGTTCTTTTTGAACTCGGTCGCGTGACATTCAGCGCAGCGGGCGTTCCAGGTCTTGTAGGAGCCCGTCCAGTGCAACCCGTCGTCCGGGGGCAGATCCTGATCCGGGTAGAGGTGGTACCAGCGTTTTTCCACCGAGTCCCAGACCACGTCGAAGCTCTGCAATCGGCCGGGTTCGGTTTCGAACAGATATTGCTGCAACGGCTCGATGCCCACGACGGAGTGGACCCTGTATGTCCGCGTTTGGCCGTCCTGCTCGGTCACGTCTGCGATGTAGACGCCATCTTCCTGTCGGAACTCGACCGCCATGCCGTTGTCCGCGAATGTCGTGCCGTCGAAATCGGCCACCACGTTTTCAGGCGTGGGCGCGGTCCAGGCCTTGGCGTGATGGGACCCGATCCACGCTTGCACTTGTTCGTCATGGCAATCCCGGCAGGCTTCCGAGCCGACATAGTCCTGCGCCACCGTTGGCCCGGCAAGTAGGATGCAGGCCAAGGAGATTGCGGATGCCCATGCGGCGTGCGGCCAAATCGTCATACGTTTCCGACCTCGTCATGATTGTCGATATCCATCAGCGCACCGTTGAATTCTGCGCCAAAGATCATGATGGCCGCGCTCAGATACAGAAAGATCAATGCGGCCATGGCGCCGGCCAGCCCCGCATAGGTGGCGCTGTAGCTTGCGAACTGACCGATATAGAGCGAGAACGCCAGCCCGCCGGCCAGCCACAAACCCAGCGTCAACAGCACGCCAGGAAGGATCTGGCGCAGCGAATGCCGGCCGACCGGCAGAACCAGATGGGCCAGCAGCACCGTCAGTGCCGGGACGGCCACGGCGAAGGTCCACCGCAGGCGTTCGACCGACAACCAGTCAGCGACATTTACTGACGTCTTCTCGGACATCAGGCGGGAATAGATCGGCAACAGCAGTTCAACCGCCGCAACGATCAAAATCGCGGCGCCACCCAGAATGACCAGCCCCAGACAGAACAGGCGCGTTTTCCAGAACGGCCAGCTATCGGTGTCGTGATAGGCCTGATTGATGGCCGCCCGAACGGCTACTACTCCGTTCGACGCGAAGTAGACGGCAAGCACTGCACCCAAGGTGATCGTTCCCGACCCTGCCCCATTCAAAACCGCGCGCAGTTCGGCCACGATCGGCTCGGCCACGTCCTTGGGCCAGACGCCGAAAATCAGGCCGATCATCTCGTCGGTGACATAGTCCTGCGACAGCAGGCCGGCCAGAGACACGGTGAACAGGGCAAAGGGAAACAGCGCCAGCATCAGAGACATGGCGACATGGCTGCTCATGACGAACCCGTTCTTGTCGTCGAAGCGCCGGACGGCCAGCCAAAGCGCCCGAACGAAACGGCCCAAAACGGGAATCAGGACTTGTGTCATGTGGAAACCCTAGCCTGCAACTCACGACGAAAGAACCGGCCAATGCGTCAATTGCACGAGAATTTTCCGAATAA
Source organism: Ruegeria sp. BHSC037 (assembly GCF_059613045.1). Taxonomy (NCBI): domain Bacteria; kingdom Pseudomonadati; phylum Pseudomonadota; class Alphaproteobacteria; order Rhodobacterales; family Roseobacteraceae; genus Ruegeria; species Ruegeria sp. BHSC037. The sequence goes on along the minus strand of NZ_JBXWRT010000021.1, from coordinate 9,772 downwards.
CTGTCTGGCCCGATTGCACAAAGCCTGCCGTCCGTGCAGGATCGCCATTGGACAATACCGTTGCACCCAGCTCGCGCTGGAACAGCCGAGGCCCGAATGACGAAATCCGCTCCGCCGACCCGCACACCGCTGAGGTTGAGTGTCGTTCGCGACGTCACCATCGTGCTGACCCTAGTGGTGCTGGGGCTTTACGCAGGTGCAAGTTTTCTGGTTCCGCTGACCATGGCGCTGTTGATCAACGTGCTGATCATAGCGCTCAGCGACCGTGTGATCGCTCTGACCCGCGCGCCGGTGTGGCTGGCAAATCTGGCTGCCGTCACGGTGGTTCTGGCCGGCCTGTTCATGATCACCTACATCCTGGGCAGTCAGGCCACGCAGTTCGCACGGACCGCGGGCGACTACGAAAACCAGCTCGACGGCGTTATCAACCGCGTGACCGGCCTGGTCGGGAACGATGTGACCGCCTTTGTGCGCGACAATCTGATCAGCATGGACATGGCCTCGGTCGCGCGGGTTCTGCTGGGCAGCGCCACCTCGATGCTGAACCAGTTTTTCCTGATCAGCCTGTATGTCGCCTTCCTGATGGCCGAGCGGCTGGCCTTCCGCAAAAAGCTGAAGATCGCGGCCGGAAATCCCGTCACCGGGGGCGACCTTTCCACGGTTCTGGATGCGATAACCTTCAGTCTGCAGCGCTATGTCGGGGTCAAGACCTTCATCAGCCTTGTCACGGCCGGGATCAGCTATGCCATCTTTCGGGCTCTGGGGCTGGAATACGCGGAAACCTGGGCCGTTCTGACCTTTGCGCTGAACTTCATCCCGTCGATCGGCTCGATCATCGCGGTTGTTTTTCCGGCGATGATCGCCCTTGTTCAGTTCGAAACGCTCGGCCCCTTCCTGGTGATCGTGTTCGGGTGCGGCACGATCCAATTCCTGATCGGCAACTTCCTGGATCCGGCCCTGCTGGGCCGTTCGCTGAACATGTCAACCTTTCTGGTGATTCTGGCGCTGACCTTCTGGACCACGGTCTGGGGTCTGATCGGCGCGTTTCTCAGCGTTCCGTTGACTGTGTGCATTCTGATCATCTTCAGCCACATACCGGCCCTGCGCCCCGTCGCCGTTTTGATGTCGTTGGACGGGCGCCTGGCCGAGGACGTCAAGTCGCCGCGTGCCTGACTTCGGTTGAACACCCTGAAATCAGGGGTGGATCGGCCATGAATGCGCTGCTAGCCTCCAAATATTGCAATGGCTTGGCCGAATGATCCACCGGGTCCGGCGCAAAGTGTTTGGATGACCGTTTGTGATGATTGGACCGCCATGACACCGCTTGACCAAATCAACGATCTGAAAGCCCGTATGGCCCAGTCGATCATCGGACAGACACAGGTCATCGACCGCCTTCTGATCGGGCTGCTGGCCAACGGGAACCTACTGATCGAAGGTTTGCCGGGCCTGGCAAAAACCCGTGCCGTCAAGGCGATGGCCCGCAATCTTGATGCCGAATTCAGCCGCATCCAGTTCACGCCCGACCTTTTGCCGTCCGATGTCACAGGGACCGAGGTCTATACCCAGACCGAAGCGGGCGGCACCTTTCGGTTCGAGCCAGGCCCGATCTTCGCCAATATCGTCCTGGCGGACGAGATCAACCGCGCTCCGGCCAAGGTTCAGGCCGCGCTGCTTGAGGCGATGGAGGAACGGCAGGTCACCGTGTCCGGCACCACCCACAAGATGGAGCCGCTGTTCATCGTGATGGCCACCCAGAACCCGATCGAGCAGGAAGGCACCTATCCGCTGCCCGAGGCGCAGATGGACCGGTTCCTGATGCATGTTCAGATCACCTACCCCCCGGTCGAGGACGAGGTGCTGGTGATCCGTCTGGTTCGCGGCGAGGACACCGCCGCCAATTCCGGGACCACTGCCGAGAAACCCTCACCGATCCCGCAGGATGCCGTTTTTGCCGCCCGGCAGGAGATCGGGCAGATCCATGTCTCGGATGCGATGGATCGGTACATGGCCGATCTTGTTCAGGCGACCCGGACGCCGTCCGCGCTCAGCGATGACCTCGCCGCGTGGATCGAGATCGGCGCCAGTCCGCGGGCATCGCTGGCGCTGGACAAGTGCGGCCGGGCCCATGCCTGGATGAACGGGCGCGATTATGTCGACCCGGCCGACATCCGTGCCATTGCCCATGACGTGTTCCGCCACCGTATCACGCTGAGTTTCGAAGCGCAGGGCGACGCCAAGACCGCCGATGACGTGATCGACGAGATCCTGAAGCTCGTCGCCCTGCCCTGATCGTAACAATGGAGAGCCGCGTGTCCCCGACCGCAGCGACATCCCGCGACCCACGCATCCACGTCGATGCCCGCCACCTGCTGAGCCTCGGCGGGCGCACCGGCGCGCTCAGCCTTCTGCCCCGGCAGCCGGCCCGTTCGGTGCTGAACGGCCGCCATGCCTCACGCCTGCGCGGGCGCGGCCTGAATTTCGAGGAACTGCGCACCTATCTGCCCGGAGACGACATCCGCACGATCGACTGGAAAGTGACGGCCCGAACGGGCGAGCCACATGTGCGCGTCTACACCGAAGAGCGTGACCGCCCGGCTCTGCTGCTGGTGGATCAGCGGGTTTCGATGTTCTTCGGCACAAAAGTCTACATGAAATCGGTAGTGGCGGCCGAGGCCGCGGCCATCGCCGCCCATCGGGTTTTGGCACAGGGCGACCGCGTCGGCGGTATCGTGTTCGGTGATACCGACCTGGCCGAACATCGACCGCAGCGCCGCCCGGCGGCTTTGCGGCGGTTTCTGTCCTCGCTCGGCGCACTCAATTGCAGCCTGAATGCCGGGCTGCGCCCACAGACCACGGTCTCGCTGAACCAGGTGCTGCAACAGGCTGCGCGCATCGCACATACCAATGCCTTGGTCTGTGTGTTCTCGGACTTTGACGGCCTGACCGACGGGTCCGAACGGCTACTGCGCCGCCTGGCCCATTCCAATGACCTGATCCTGTTCGACATTTCCGACCCGATCTCGCGCCACATGCCGCCCGAGCTGCGGCTGACGGTCTCGGACGGCAACCAGCAGATCGAACTGGACGCGTCTGACAGACAAATGTCGGACCGCGTGACAAGGGCGATGGAGCAGAGGTTGGCGCAGCTACAATCCTGGTCGCGCCGATACGGGTTTCCGATCGTCCCGCTGACCACGGCCGAGCCCGCATTGGCCCAGATACTCCGGCTGTTCGGCCACAAAGGGGGACGGTCATGACCCCGGACACCGAAGGCAAATCGCTGGTCGAACTGCTGGACATGCTGAAACCGGCGCCCGAGCCGGCTCCGATTTCTATGGTGCCGCAGACCTGGGGCTGGGTTGTTCTGGCGGTGGCGCTGTTGCTCGTGGTTGGTCTGATCCTCGTGACGATCTGGCGGCACCGGCGGGCAAATGCCTATCGGCGGCTTGCGCTGAAGGAATTGGACCGGTGTCAGAATGACCCGGCCAAAGCCGCCGAGATCGTTCGCCGTGCCGCCCTTGCCGCCTTTCCCCGGTCTCAGGTGGCCGGTTTGACCGGTGAAAACTGGACGACTTTTTTGGGCCAAACCGCTGACCTGTCAGGATTTTCCGCCTCTGCCCTCGGCAACCTGGCAGCCGCCCCCTACCGCAAGGGGATCTCAGACCCGAATGCCGCTGAACTGGCGCGGTACTGGATCAAGTCGCATCGGTCCAAGGGGGCGGCGTGATGTTCAGTTTCGCCGCGCCTTGGGTTTTTCTTCTGCTGCCACTGCCGGCACTGGTCTATTTCCTTGCTCCGCCGCACCGGCAACGGGTCGATGCCATTCGCATCCCGTTCTTTCGCCACGTCGCACAAGCAGCCGGGGCCGAGCCGCAGTCTGGCTCGGTAACCCTGAGACGCACGCGGATGCAATCCGGTCTGGTGATCCTGATATGGGTGCTGCTGGTTCTGGCAATGGCCCGGCCCGAAAGGTTGGGCGACCCGATCGTCGTCGAAAAATCCGCCCGCGACGTGGTGCTGGCTGTGGACATCTCGGGTTCGATGGACCAGCGCGATTTCAAGGCAGAAGACGGCACGCCCAAGCAGCGGCTGGAGGCCGTAAAGGACGTTCTGCGTGCCTTCATCGCCGGGCGCAACGGCGACCGGATGGCGCTGATCATCTTCGGCACCCGCGCATTCGTTCAGGCTCCGTTCACCGAGGATTTGCAAAGCCTCAACGGTTTTCTGGACCAGACCGCCGTCGGCATGGCGGGTCCGAACACGGCGCTGGGCGATGCGATCGGGCTGGGCATCCGCACCTTCGAGTCGAGCGAGGTGGACCAACGCCTGATGATCGTATTGTCGGACGGTGCCGACACCTCAAGCCGCATGACGCCGGTCAATGCCTCGTCGATTGCGGCGGACAGGGGTGTCGTGATCTACACGATCGGCGTCGGCGACCCGGCTGCCACGGGCGAAGACCGGGTCGATCTGGACGCGCTGAAAGACATCGCCAACAAAACCCAAGGCCAGTATTTCTTTGCTGATGATGAGGCCGCCCTGACAGAGGTCTACCAGCAGATCGACGCCCAGAACCCCCGCGTGGTGGAAACCCAAAGCTACCGCCCGAGGATCAGCCTTGCACATTATCCGCTGGCGGCAGCGCTCCTCCTCATCCTCGCCAGCACCCTGGGCTTTCGCCTTTCACAGGGTCGGAGGCGCGCGGCATGATCGACGCTCTAGCCCAGTTTCATTTCCTGCGCCCCCACTGGCTGTTGCTGTTGCTGCCTATTGCCGCTGTCTGGTGGCTGACCCGGCCGCGCAGATCGGGCAGCTCGGACCTGCCTGCAGGCATTGCACCCCACCTGGCGCAGGCACTGCGTCTGAGGGCCGAGGATCAACGTCGGGTCGGTCCGCTGGACCTCGCAATGCTCGCCGCCATTCTTCTGACCCTTGCCGTAGCAGGGCCGACATGGTCACGGGCGCCGAACCCTCTGATTGCGGACACCGCGCCGCTGGTGATCGCGCTCAAAGTCACCGACAGCATGGAGTCGGCCGACCTCGCGCCGTCAAGGCTGGACCGTGCCATGTTGAAGATTACCGATCTGATCAACACCCGCGCAGGTGCGCCCACCGCCCTGATCGCCTATGCCGGATCCGCACACCGGGTCGCGCCGCTGACCGAAGACGCCAACATCCTGCGCCCCTTGCTCGAAGGGTTGACCCCGGCGGTCATGCCGGTCGCGGGCGATGCCGCCGGTGACGCGCTGACGCTGGCGCAGGACATTCTGGGCGATCAGATGGGCACAAGTGCGGTTCTCTTTGTACTCGACGATGTCGATCCGCAGCAGGTTTCCGCATTGGGACAATCTGATATCCCATTGTTTTTCCTGACGATGCTTCCGAATGGTCGCCAGATTCCGCAACTGGACGGCCTGCGAAATGCCTCGATCGTTCCGTTCTCGGGCGATGACCGCGACATCACCCGGCTGAACCGCGGTATCACCCGCAGTTTTTCCGCGGCCCTGGGCGAGGACGATCGCGTTGACTGGCAGGACCGCGCTTGGATTTTGGCCTGGCCCGTCGCCTTGATCGCACTGCTGTGGTTCAGACGTGGCTGGGTCATTCGCTGGGGATTTGTGGCATTGCTGTTTCTGCCGCCGACCGGCGCGCGCGCAGACGGTTGGCGGGACTGGTTCCTGACGCCGGACCAGCAAGGCCAGATCGCCATGAACCGGAAGGACTACGCCGCGGCCAGCACGCTGTTTCAGGATCCGTATCACCGAGGCTACGCCCAGTTGAAAGCCGGGCAATATGCGGAAGCGTCTGAGACCTTTACCCAGCTTTCCACGCCCGAAGCGGCGTTTGCCGAAGGCATGGCCCGCATCCGAAATCGACAGTATCGTCCGGCCATCGCGGCCTTTGAAACCGCGCTGGAGCGCCGCCCGGATTGGCCAGAGGCCGCGTACAACCTGGCCGTCGCCAAAGCGATTCTGGCCGAGGTCGAATCCACCCGTGAGCAATCCGACACCGGCGAAGCGTCGGGCATCGGGGCTGACGACATAGTGTTCGACAACGAAGCCGGTCTGGGCGCGGACACCACGCAACCGGCCGAGACCGGGGACGCCGCGACCCTGTCGGCCGACCAGTGGATCAGCGCCATCGACACCGACATGCAGGACTTCCTGCGCAGCCGGTTTGTTCTAGAAAATCAGGAGCGTTCCCAATGAGGTACCTTGCGCTCTTGATAATGCTTCTATGCCCCGCTCAGGTTTTGGCGCAAGCAACAGACATCCAGCCCCGCGTCACGATCGAAGTGCCTCCGGATCCGACAATCGTCGGCCAACCCGCCATCGTTCGCCTGAAGGTGCTGGTGCCGACCTACATGCCAAATCCACCGGTCTTTCCATCGCTTGAACAGGAAAACCTTCTGGTGCGCTTGCCCGATCGCGCTTCGGGGCCGGTCAGCGAGAGCGTTGAGGGCGAAACATGGTCTGGGGTTCAGCGCAGCTATCGGCTGTATCCGTTGGTCCCCGGTACGTATGAATTTGCAGCGGCCGCGGTGCAGGTGACCTATGCCGATCCCGAAACCAACGATCCGCTTCAGGTCTCGGTTCCCCTGCCCGCCGTTCTCCTGACAGTCGAGGTTCCTGACGCAGCCCGAGGACTTGATCCCCTGATAATCGCTGACAGGTTCGAACTGTCTCAGGAGATTGAGGGCGATACCAGCCTTCAAACCGGAGACGCACTGACCCGCACCATCACGGCCAAAATCACCGGAACGACCCCGATCATGATCCCGCCTTTGTTGCCCGAGATCGAGGACCCGTTGTTGCGAGCCTATCCCAATGAACCCCGATTGTCGGAAACCGAAGACCGGGGCGTCCTGTCCGGCCAACGTACCGACCGCGTGACCTATGTGGCCCAGGACGGCGGACAGACCCAATTGCCGGCTGTCGAGATCGATTGGTTCAACCTCAAGACCAACAAGATCGAAACTGCGCGCGCCGATCCCGTCGACCTCGTTCTTGCGCCGCCGCCGTGGCAACCTCCGGACCGGGAAACGGTGATACGTCTGATCGGCTATTTCACCATTGGGGCCGCAATATTATGGCTTGTTTTCAGCAAACTATATCCGGTTTTCAATGTACATTTGGAAGCCGCCAGACAAAGCAGGCTGGCCTCAGCCGCGCATGCATTTTCGGAACTCAAAAAAGCTGTGCGCCAACAAGACATCGCCCGCGTTTATCAGACGTTGGAAGACTGGAAACGGCGGCTGGCCGACCCACCAGACACTGCTGAATTCGAGGCTTCTCTGGCCGAAATCGGAGCGTCCAGATATGGAAGAGGTAATCTCCAACCGGAAAACTGGCGCAAGGTCCGCGATTGTCTTGATCGTATCGCCCGCCCGCGGCGTCACTCTCAATCCGGCTTGCCTCAGCTCAATCCCTGACGCGGTTGCCACCCTCTTACCCTACGTCAACCTCATTGGAGCCGAATCCTTGGGAACTATCTTCTAACATAAGTATTTTTGGATTGGTCTTTGTGATAGTTTTCAATTGCCTAGAGGGGCTTGTCTTGATTCCCCTTTTTGCCGAACCGCCTGACCTGGAAAGGGCGTGTTGAATGATTGACGGATCGGGGGGCGCATTTTCCCCCTTTCGACTTTCCTGCAAGGCCGTTTTTGCCTGACCACATAAGGAGAAAAAGATGTCATCACAGGGAAATTTAACGCATTTATGGCGCAGAGGGTTGCGGCGACTGGCCGTGGCCACGGTGTCCCTCGCGCTGGCCGCACCGGCTTGGGCACAGGATCAGAAACCGAACATTCTGGTCATCTGGGGCGACGACATCGGTCAGTCGAACATCTCGGCCTATACCATGGGTATGATGGGGTATCGCACGCCGAATATCGATCGGGTTGCGAATGAAGGCATGATCTTCACTGATTATTATGGCGAGCAATCCTGTACCGCAGGCCGGTCGTCCTACATCATGGGTCAGTCAGTGTTCCGCACAGGGCTGTCGAAGGTCGGCCTGCCGGGTGCGGATCTTGGTATGCAGGTCGAAGATCCGACCATTGCTGGTCTGTTGAAGGACCACGGCTATGCCACCGGTCAATTCGGCAAGAACCACTTGGGCGACAAAGATGAACATCTTCCGACAAACCACGGATTTGACGAATTTTTCGGCAACCTGTACCACCTGAACGCGGAAGAGGAACCCGAGAACGAGGACTATCCGGGCGATGCGGTTCTACCCGATGGCCGGACCTTCCGCGAAGCCTTTGGCCCGCGTGGCGTCATAAAGTCCAAGGCCGACGGAACCATCGAAGATACCGGACCGCTGACCAAGAAGCGGATGGAAACCGTGGATGACGAAACCGTGGCTGCGGCGATCGACTTCATCAAGCGTGCCCACGAACAGGGCCAGCCCTTCTATGTCTGGTGGAACGGAACGCGCATGCACTTCCGCACTCACGTCAAAGACGAGATGCGCCAGCAGGCCAATGACATGACCGGTCGTGTGATGGACGAATACTCGGCCGGCATGATCGAACATGACATTCATGTGGGCCAGCTGCTCGACCTGCTTGACGAGTTGGGCATCGCAGACAACACGATCGTCCACTACTCGACGGACAACGGACCGCACTACAACACCTGGCCTGATGCCGCGTCCACGCCCTTCTGGGGTGAAAAGAACACCAACTGGGAAGGCGGCTGGCGCGTACCCTCGATGGTGCGTTGGCCCGGCAAGATCGAACCCGGCTCGGTCACCAACGAGATCGTGCATCACATGGACTGGCTGCCCACCTACTTGGCGGCGGCCGGAGATACCGAGATCAAGGAAAAACTGAAGCAGGGCTACAGTTCGCCGGCCATGGGTCGCGACTACAAGGTACATCTGGACGGCTACAACATCCTGCCGCTGTTGACCGGTGAAACCACCGAAAGCCCGCGCAAGGAAATCTTCTATTTCTCGGATGACGGCGACCTGACCGCCCTGCGCTACGGCGACTGGAAGTTGATCTTTCTGGAGCAGAAGGCTTGGGCCACCCTGCGCGCCTGGATGGAACCCTGGACCGAACTGCGGGTGCCGATCATCGTGAACCTGCGGCGCGATCCCTATGAGCGCGGATACCGGACCTCGAACACCTATTACGACTGGATGATCGACCGCGTGTATCTGCTGGTGCCGGCTCAGCAATATGTGGCGAATTTCTTGGCGACCTTCCGGGAGTTCCCGCCGCGGCAGGAAGCAGCTAGCTTCAGCTTGGACCAAGTGATCGAGACGATGCTGACGCCGACCAACAACTGATAAAGGTCGGTTCTACTCTCGAGGGTCGCCGGCCTGAGCGGCGACCCTCATTATTTTGCAATAAAAGGATATTTCGTGTTTCGACAGCTTGTTTCAATCGCCCTTCTTGCGCTGCCGGCAGGGCTTGCGGCCGGCCCCTTGCTCAGTTGGACCGATTGCCCCACAAAAGAGCGGATCATCGCCTTCGTCGATACGGTGACGACGCTGGGCACCAAGTAATACGTCATCCCCGCCGACCGTGTGGCCGTGTTAGACAATGACGGTACGCTGTGGGCGGAACAGCCCGTCTATTTCCAGTTCATCTATGTCATGGATAAACTGGCTGAGAAGGCGCACGACGACCCGTCGATCCTGAGCACGCCGACGTTGGAAGCCGCCGCCAGGGGCGACGCCGAGACCGCATTGAGGGGCGGAGAGGACGCCCTGATCGAAGTCGTCAGCGCCACGCATTCGCGCCTGAGCGTCGAGG
>NZ_JBXWRT010000020.1:0-46101 GCF_059613045.1 Ruegeria sp. BHSC037 | reverse complement strand
TCTATGGCGGCATGGGCCCAGCGGCAGATCGGATAGGGTTTCACATATTGATGTTCCATCTGCCAAAACGTGCCGAGGTCCTGCCAATAGGGTGCGGCGCGGTCCTCCTCGATGGTGATGGCAGGGGCGCCGGTAAAGCCGCGCTCGGCCAGAATTGCCGCCGACATTCCCACCAGCGCGCCCCAGCCCGAGCCGTCATGCAGCATGGTTGGGTTGGCGATCTCGCGCATCATCTGGCTGCGGGGGCCGTGATATTCGGCAATGCCAAGGCCTTGGCGCAACTGGTCGGATGAATGGCCCCGCAAGCGGGCCGCCATCGCCGCGACGCCCAGTGCGTTCCACGCCCCCGAGGTGTGATAGTCACTGACGGTGGCGTGCAACGTGATACCCGCGCGGCCCGCGATTTCGTAGCCGGTGATGACGGCCGCCAAGGCATCGGGTCCGGACAGGTCAGGGCAGTGCTCGGCCAATGCGCACAGCGCGGGTATTGCCACGACACCGATATGCCCCTTGGTCGGGTTGTAGCCGTCGTGCCCGTCGAGATTGTCGGTCTGCGTCGCCGCCGCATAGGCCGCCCCCGCCAAGCTGACCTGGCGCCCGTCGAACAGCATCCGCGCCGAGAAGCGCGGATCGGTCGAGGCGTAGAGCAGCGCCGCGGTGTCCCGCGCGATCACCCCGGCCTCCATCGGTCCCGAGGCGATGAGAATGCCCATCGTGTCCAGCATCATCAGCGCGGCCGCGTCGAGGGCGCTGGCGGGCATGTCCTCGGGCCTGCGGTTCAGGGCAAAGTCGGCGACGCGGGGGAAGGTGTCGGTCATGCGGTCCTCGCTTTCCGCGCTCACCCGCGCAGGCGGGCGCCTTGGGGGTCAAATGGCGGCTCTTCCAGGACCCTCGCCTTGTGGGGCTTTCCGAGAATGAAAACCTCGACCTCGTCACCCGGCTGGGCGACCTGCGGGTTGCGGAAGCCCAGCGCCAGCGACTTGCCGACCGAATAGCCATAGGTGCCCGAGGTCACCCGACCGACCGGCGTGCCGTCGGGGGTAAAGATCGGCTCGCCTCCGCTGGCATCCGCGTCGTGGATGGCCTCGACCTCGAAGATCGACAGCACCTCGCGCGGGGCATTGTCGCGGACGGACAGGTAGGCGTCCTTGTGCAGGAAATCCTTGTCGAGCTTGATGAGCCCCGTCAGCCCGACCTCTTGCGGCCAGTATTCCTGACTGTATTCGCGGCCCCACGATCCATAGCCTTTCTCGATCCGCAGCGAGCCCAGCGCGCGGCTGCCCACGGGTCCTCCGTTGAACTTCCGCGCGGCTTCCAACAGCCCGGCATAGAGCCGGGTCTGGTCCTCTTCGGCGCAGTGCAGCTCCCACCCCAGATCGCCGGTGAAGCTGACGCGGATGGCCAGGCAGGTGACGCCGGCAACCTCGATCGTGGCCGAGCGCATGAAGCGGAACGCCGCGTTCGACAGGTCGGCGTTGGTCAGCCGTTGCAAGGCCTCGCGCGATTTCGGGCCAGCGACGTTGAAGCCTGCGATGCGGTTGGTGGCGACTTCGAAGGTGGTGCCCTCGGGCAGGTCCACCATGTTGAAGAACCGCTGGTGATAGCGTTCGGCCATGCCCGAGCCGATCATCATGTATTCGTCCTCGGCGGTCTTGGTGATGGTGAAATCCCCCGCCACGCCACCGCGCACCGAGATCAGCGGGGTCAGGCACGAACGTCCCACCTCGGTCGGCACCCGGTTGGCCACCAGCCGGTCGAGCCAGTCATGCGCGCCCGGCCCCTTGATGACGTAATTGGCAAAGTTCGAGATGTCGATCACGCCCACGTTTTCACGCAGCATCCGGGCCTCCTGGTCCACCGGTTCGAACCAGTTTTGGCGGGTGAAGCCGGTGGTCTCGACCGTTCCGGGCCGGTCGGCGAACCACAGCGGGTGTTCCCAGCCGCAATTCAGGCCGAAGACCGCGCCCATCTGCTTCTGCATCTCATAGGCAGGGCGCACACGAGCGGGGCGGCCGGCACTGCGTTCTTCGTTCGGGAAGTGGATGGCAAAGCGGTGGGAATATTGGTCGGCGACCCGCGCCTTGGTGAATTTCTTGTCGGCCCAGTCGCCGAACCGCGCCAGATCCCAGGCGAACATGTCGTATTGCGGCTCGCCCTCGATCATCCATTGCGCGGCCAACAGCCCCAGCCCGCCCGATTGCGAGAATCCGGGGATAATACCGGTGCAGCAGAAATAGTTGCGCAGCTCGGGAACCGGCCCCCAGATGGCGTTGGAATCCGGCGACCAGATCATCGGGCCGTTGATCACCCGTTTCACGCCTGCGGTCGCGGCCACCGGCACACGCTCGGTCGCGCGGATCACGTTCTCCATGATCCGGTCCAAATCGTCGGGAAACAGGTCATGGGCGAAATCCAGCGGCGTGCCGTCCTCGGCCCAGAAACGCATGTCTTTCTCATAGGCGCCGATCAGCAACCCGTTGCCTTCCTGCCGGAAGTAATATTCGCCGTCGCGGTCGGCGATCGAGGGCAGCCGGCGGCCGAGAGCTGCCACCTCGTCAATCGCTTCGGTCACGAAATACTGGTGTTCGGTCGGTTGCAGCGGCAGCTCCAGCCCGGCCAGCGACGCCACCTCGCGCCCCCACAACCCGGCTGCGTTGACCACCCATTGCGTGTGGATGTCGCCCTTTTCCGTGCGCACAATCCACGAGCCGTCAGGCTGCTGTTCAGTCCCTATTACAGGGCAAAACCGCTGAATCTCGGCCCCCAGCGCGCGCGCTCCGGCGGCATAGGCATGGGTTACGCCCGAGGGGTCCACGTTGCCGCCGTCGGGTTCGTACATGATGCAACGGATGTCGTCGAACTGCGCTAGTGGGTGCAGCTCCATCGCCTGTTCGCGGCTGATTTCATAGAAGTTCAGGCCGTAAAACCGCGCCTTGGCCTCTTGCAAACGCAGTTGGTGCTCGCGCGCTTCGGTCTGGGCCAGATACAGCGATCCCGGCTGGAACACGCCGCAGCCCTGCCCGGTTTCCTTTTCCAGCTGCTTGTACAGGTTCATCGTGTAGTGCTGGATGCGGGTGACGTTGTTGTTGTCGTGCAGCCCGTGGATGTTGGCCGCCGCGTGCCACGTTGAACCGCTGGTCAGCTCGTCCCGTTCCAGCAGGATCACGTCGGTCCAGCCCAGCTTGGCAAGATGGTAGAGGATCGAACAACCGACAAGGCCCCCTCCGATCACGACGGCCTGTGCATGGGTTCTCATTGGGCTTCTCTCCTGACTGGCGGGGGCGCGTCACCCCTCTGCTTCAGAAGTCAGCCACAGTGTGCGGACACCGTATGCTCTGTTCCCGACCCCAAATGTCGGGAACAGGGCAAGTTGGACGGAATCCCGGTTTGGGATCGTCTAGTAAGGCGCCTCGACGTCGTTCATCGAAACATAGACGGTTTTCATTTCCGAATAGTGGTTGATCGCCAGCTTCGAGTTCTCGCGCCCGACGCCCGACATTTTCGACCCACCGAACGGCGCCTCGACCGGGGCCAGGTTGTAGGTGTTGATATAGCAGGTGCCTGCCTCGAAACCGGCCACCACGCGATGAGCGCGGGTCAGGTCGTTGGTGAACACGCCGGCGGCCAGGCCGAACTCGGTGGCGTTGGCGCGGGCCATCACCTCGTCTTCGGTTTCGAAATCCAGCACCGACATGACGGGGCCGAAGATTTCCTCGCGGGCGATGGTCATGTCGTCGGTCACGTCGGCAAAGACCGTTGGCTGAAGGTAGAAGCCCGGGCGATCCAGCCGCGCGCCGCCATGGACCAGCCGTGCGCCCTCGGCCTTGCCCTTCTCGATATAGCCCAGAACGATGTTCATCTGGTTCTCGCTGACCATCGGGCCGAAATTCACGGCCTCATCCATCGGGTCGCCGATCTTCACCTTGGCCAGACGTTCGGTCAGTCGGGTCAGAAAGGCCTCTTTGATGCCTTTCTGCACGAAGACCCGGGTGCCGTTGGAACAGACCTGGCCCGAGGAATAGAAATTGCCCAGGATCGCACCCGAGACGGCGTTTTCGATATCGGCGTCGTCGAACACGATCAGGGGCGACTTGCCGCCCAGTTCCATCGTGACGTGTTTCATGCCCTCGGCGGCGGCGGCATAGACCTTGCGGCCCGTGGGCACCGATCCGGTCAGCGACACCTTGGCCACGCGCGGGTCGGTGACCAGCGCGGCGCCCACATCGCCATAGCCCTGAACCACGTTGTAGATGCCCTTGGGCGCGCCGGCCTCGATCAGGATCTCGGCCACTTTCAGCGCTGACAGGGGCGTTGTTTCCGAGGGTTTGAACACCATCGCATTGCCACATGCCAGCGCCGGGGCACCCTTCCAGCAGGCGATCTGGGTGGGGTAGTTCCACGCGCCGATGCCGACGCAGACGCCCAGCGCCTCGCGGATGGTATAGACGAAATCACCGCTGCCCAGCGGGATATGCTCGCCGGTCAGCGACCCGGCCAGTCCGCCGAAATATTCCAGCGCGTCCGCGCCCGAGGTCGCATCGGCCACCAGCGTTTCCTGCAACGGCTTGCCGGTGTCATGGGTTTCGAGGATCGACAACTCGCGGTTGCGCTCGCGCATGATTTCGGCGGCGCGGCGCAGGATGCGGCCGCGCTCGGTCCCGGTCATCGCCGCCCAGGTCTTTTGAGCGCGTTTTGCACTGTTTAGAGCCTGTTCAATGATCTGCGGCGTCGCCGAATGCAGGCGGGCGATGACCTCGCCCGTAGCCGGATAGATCACGTCGATCGGGGTGCCTGCGGTGTCTTCGACATATTCGCCATCGATGAAATGGCTGGCCGAGGGCTGAAATTTCATGGCGGATCCTTTTGTTGCGGGGCCGCCGGTCAGGCCAGCGGCAAATGGGTTCCAACCGCAGTTAAGGGTTGTTGATTGGTCAGTCAATAAAACACTGGCATCGGCCAGTTTCCGCCGCTGAATCCGCAAGAAAACTTGAAAAATTTGGTTAATGTTCCATTTATGTTCCACATGATCGGAGGATTGCACGATGCAACGGTCCCGGCAGATTACGGCCCGGATGGAGCCCACAAACGACTATCACCTACTGCCGGTCACGGATCGGCAGATGCGCTATGCCCGCGCGATCGCCCATCAGGCCGCGCTGGAGATTCCCGTCGAAGCGCAGCGTGACCGAAGGTCAATGTCCGATTGGATTTCAGCACACAAACCAAGGGACACGTCGCCCTTTGCAAACTATCCCACCGGCAAGCAGGTGGCATTTGCCGAACGTATTTCGCGCAGCAAGCGCCGCCCGATCCCGGATGAGTGCTTTCGCGACAAACGTGCCATGTCACAGTGGATCGACCGCAACAAGTAAGCGTCAGTGGTTTCGCCGGGCGCGATGGGTGCTGCCGTACAGGCCCACGGCGGCGGCCACGAACAGGCCCAGCAGGATATATCCGGTGATGGCCTCGGCCACGGCCAGGGCCCGGCAGACGCCGATGGGCCGCAGGTCGCCGAACCCGACCGTAGTGAAGGTGACATACGAGAAATACAGCACATCGCTGGGGCGGCGCGCGCCCTCGACACACAGGTCGTGATACCCATATGACCCATAGACGGCTGCAAACAGGAACGGCACCGCCTGAATGAACGAGATCCCCATCAGCAGCAGCTGCCGCTTGGGGTTGCGGACCCGAGTCATGTAGTACCAGGTCTGCCACACCAGCAAAAACGCCAGCCCGATCGTCGTGGCGGTCCCGATCGTGGTGCCCGCGGTCGCCTCGTTCAGATGCGACAGCAGATACCAGGCCATCGTGCTGACAAGAATCAGCCCCAGCGCGGCCAGCAATGTGGGCTTCCAGTCCTCGAAGGTGGTTGGGTCGGCGGGCATCTGTCATCCTCGGCGGTTCGGCTTCGGCCATCCTTCACCGAAGCGTCCGCCATCACAAGCGCTTTCGCGACTCGCTATTGACCGCCCAGATGCTCTTCGCCTCGCGCCCGCGCCAGCGCGATTTGTTTCTGCCGTTCGCGGAACCGCGCCTTGTCGGCCTCGGACGTCTCGTGGATGCATTGGTGGCAAGACACGCCATGCTCGTATTCAGGGCGCTCCATGTCCTGGGGCAGGATCGGGCGGCGGCAGCCATGACACAGCTGGTGCGGCCCCTCGACCAGCCCGTGCCCCACCGACACGCGGTTGTCGAACACGAAGCATTCACCCTTCCAGGTGCTGTCTTCGGGCGGTACCTCCTCGAGATAGCGCAGGATGCCGCCCTTCAGGTGGTAGACATCCTCGACCCCCTGCCCAAGCAGATAGTTGGTGGATTTCTCGCAGCGAATGCCGCCGGTGCAGAACATGGCGACGCGCTTGTTGTGGAACCTGTGCTTGTTCTGCTCCCACCAAGCGGGAAAATCGCGGAAACTGTCCGTTTTAGGGTCGATTGCGCCTTCGAATGTGCCGATCGACACCTCATAGTCGTTGCGCGTGTCGATAACCACCACATCATCCGAACGGATCAGATCGTTCCAGTCCTGCGGCTCGACATAATGGCCAGTGCGGGCGCGCGGATCGACATCCGGCTGGCCCATGGTCACGATCTCTTTCTTCAGGCGCACCTTCATCTTGCCAAACGGCGGCTGGCTGGCGGTGGCCTCTTTCCATTCCAGGTTGGCACAGCCCGGCAGCGCCCGGATATGCGCCAGCACCGCGTCGATCCCGGCGCGGGGGCCGGCGATGGTGCCGTTGATGCCTTCATGCGCCAGAAGCAGCGTGCCCTTGACCGACTGCGCGCGGCACAGCTCCAACAGCGGCGCGCGCAGGGCGTCCGGGTCGGCAAAACGGGTGAAGTGATACAGTGCGGCGATCGTGTACATGGCCGCGATCTAATGCGCGGCCCCCCGCAACGCAAGAGACCGCATTGACGACCACCGCCCGCCCCCCTACCGATAGCACACGCAAAGGAGGCTGCCATGACCCATGCCCTGATCGTGATCGATGTCCAGAACGATTTCTGCCCCGGCGGCGCACTGGCGGTTCCCAACGGGGATGAGATCGTTGCCCCGATCAATGCCATGATGCCAGATTTCGACGCGGTGATCCTGACGCAAGACTGGCACCCGGCAGGTCATTCCTCGTTCGCGTCATCCCATCTGGGGAAGGCACCTTATGATCTGGTCGAAATGCCCTATGGCCCACAGGTCCTGTGGCCCGACCATTGCGTGCAGGGCACACCCGGCGCCGAATTCCACCCCGACCTGCGCACCGATGCCGACCTGATCCTGCGAAAGGGCTTCCGGAGCGCGATCGACAGCTATTCGGCCTTCTTCGAAAACGACCGGACCACGCCCACCGGGCTGGAAGGCTATCTGCGCACGCGTGGGATAGACCGGTTGACGCTGGTGGGCCTGGCGACCGATTTCTGCGTGCATTATTCGGCGGTGGATGCGGCCCGGCTGGGCTTTGACGTGACCGTCAGAACCGACGCCTGCCGGGCGATCGACCTAGACGGGTCGCTGGCTACGGCCGAGCAAGCCATGCAAACGGCAGGTGTGGCGCTGCTCTGATCAGGGCGTCGCCCCGGTGGCCGCCAGATATTTCAGCACGACGAAAAGGATGACTGCCAGCCCCAGCGCGAACCCGACCCGGCCCACGATCGAGCGGCGGGCGGTCTTCTTCGCGTCGGCACCGGCCCGGGCCGGCTTTGGTCTCTCTTGGACCGGCCTGCGGGGCAGCGGCTGCGCACGACGTACATGTTGCAGAAACGCCAGGATGTCGAACGTGCCGCAATACTGGCCCTGAACGCCCCGGTTCCGAATGTTGTCGAACAACCGGCGCAGGATGAGCGCGCGCGCCTCGGCATCTTCTGCCGGGTACAGATCGCGCTCGAGCCCGGTCCGTCTGGATTCCAGACTGAAACCGGCATCCACGAAAATCCTGCGGATTCTGGGCGAGGCCCGGCGCAGCGCATCCGCCGTGCGGATATCGCGAAACACGGCATAGACATGCCGCCCCGCCACCTGGGCACCGGCCTCAGGGTTTTCCGTCTCGGATTCTTCAGCAATCGTTACAATATCAAAATCGTACGTCAGACTCATTCACCACTTACAAACTTCTGGTCCCATCCCACCCCCCTCACTAGATCGCGAAAGGATCGGACTTTATGCCCGGATTGTGACCTGTCCTTGGCATTGTTAACAGATCCGGGACTCTTGCCAATCACCGCACCGATTGATCTAACAACGGAAATGGCAGGAGCTCCCCATGGTCGACATCGCGACCCGTGTCTACAATCACAAATGGAAGATCGACCCGATCGTGCGGTCATTGATCGACACGGATTTCTACAAACTGCTGATGTGCCAGTCAGTGTTTCGCAACAAGCCCCAAACGACGGTCGTGTTTTCCCTGATCAACCGGTCGAATCACGTTCCGCTGGCCAAGCTGATCGACGAGGGCGAGCTGCGCGAACAGCTCGATCATATCCGCTCGCTCAGCCTCAGCCGGGGTGAAAGCACTTGGCTGCGGGGCAACACCTTCTACGGCAAGCGCCAGATGTTCCGCCCCGATTTCATGGAATGGTTCGAGAATCTGCGCCTGCCGCCCTATCACCTCGAACGCCGCGGCGATCAGTACGAGCTGACCTTCGAGGGCAAATGGCACGAGGTCATGCTGTGGGAGATTCCGGCCCTGGCGGTGCTGATGGAGCTCCGCTCACGCGCGGTTCTGAACGACATGCGCCGGTTCGAGCTTCAGGTTCTCTATGCCCGCGCCATGACCCTCGTCTGGGAAAAGATCGAGAAACTGCGCGCGATCGAAGGCCTCAGCATCGCCGATTTCGGCACCCGACGGCGGCATTCCTTCCTGTGGCAGGACTGGTGCGTGCAGGCGATGATCGAGGGGCTGGGCCCGGCCTTCACGGGAACGTCGAACTGCCTGATCGCCATGCGGCGCGAGGTCGAGGCGATCGGCACCAATGCGCATGAACTGCCGATGGTCTATTCGGCGCTGGCCGAAACCGACGAAGAACTGGCCCGCGCGCCCTATGACGTGCTGAGCGACTGGCATGACGAACATGACGGCAACCTGCGGATCATCCTGCCCGACACCTATGGCACCAAGGGGTTTCTGGACCGCGCACCCGACTGGCTGGCCGGCTGGACCGGCATCCGCATTGACAGCGGCGATCCGGCCAAGGGCGCCGAGATCGCCATCGAGTGGTGGAAATCGCGCGGCGAGGATCCCAGCCAGAAGCGGATCATATTCTCGGACGGGCTCGATGTGGACAAGATCCGCGAATTGCACGGCCACTTCGCGGGCCGGGTGAAGGTCTCGTTCGGGTGGGGCACGTTGCTGACCAACGATTTCCGCGGTCTGGTGCCGGGGGATGCGCTGGCGCCGTTCTCGCTGGTGTGCAAGGCGGTCTCGGCCAATGGGCGGCCGACGGTGAAACTGTCGGACAACCCCGAAAAGGCGATGGGGCCGAAAGACGAGATCGAGCGCTACAAGCGCGTCTTTGGCGTAGGGGAACAAGAAGCGATCGAAGTGATCGTCTAGCCCGGCTCAGCCGTGATGGGCGGCCACGGTTTTCAACTGGGAAAAACCGTACAGCGCCTCGAACCCCTTTTCGCGGCCATGGCCCGATTTTCCGACCCCGCCGAACGGCAGCTCGACCCCGCCGCCCGCGCCGTAATTGTTGATGAACACCTGCCCCGCGCGCAGCCGTTTGGCCAGCCGCATCTGCCGCGCGCCGTCCCGCGTCCAGACCCCGGCCACCAGCCCATAGTCGGTGCCGTTGGCGATTTGAATGGCCTGTTCCTCGGTGTCGAAGGGGATCAAAACCTGGACGGGGCCAAAGATTTCCTTCTGCGCCAGCGGATGATCGGGCGGCACGTCCCCAAACAGCGTCGGGCGCACATAGGCCCCGCCCGGCGGCGCGTGATCCACGATTCGGCCCTGTGCTGCGATCTCAAGATCGCCCCCCTGCGCCAGAAAGCCGGTCACGATCTGCTTCTGCCGGTCCGAAATCAGCGGCCCAACGCGCAGATCCTCGGTCGCGGGGCCGACGGTCAGGTCGGCATAGGCGGCGGCCATGCGCGCCTTGACCTCGGCATAGACGCCGCGCTGAACCAGAACACGCGACCCGGCCGAGCAGGTCTGACCCGCGTTCTGGATGCCCGCATTCACCAGAAACGGCAACGCGGCCTCCAGATCGGCATCATCAAACACCAGTTGCGGAGATTTTCCCCCCAGTTCCAGGATCACCGGTACCACGTTGCGCCCGGCCGCCTGCTGCACCAGCGCGCCCGTCGCCACGGACCCGGTGAACGAGATATGATGCACACCCGGATGCGCCGACAGGGCCGCGCCCGCCTCGGCCCCGATGCCGGGAACCACGTTCAGCGCGCCGGCGGGTAGCCCCGCCTCGGTTGCCAGATGGGCAAAGGCCAGCGCGGTAAGACAGGCCTCTTCCGCCGGTTTCAGAACGCAGGCATTGCCCATGGCCAGCGCCGCCCCGACCGAGCGGCCGATGATTTGCATCGGGTAGTTCCAAGGCACGATATGGCCGGTCACCCCGTGCGGCTCACGCAGGGTATAGACGGTGTAGCCGTCGAGATAGGGGATGGTCTCGCCCATCACCTTGTCCGCCGCACCGCCGTAGAACTCGCAATAGCGCGCCAGCGCCAGAGCGTCGGCGCGCGCCTGGGTCAGCGGTTTTCCAACATCCAACGCTTCGAGCAGCGCAAGCTCCTCGATCCTGTCCTGCACCAACTGTCCAAGACGGGTCAGGATGCGGCCCCGCTCCAGCGCGGTCATCCGGCCCCAGTCGCCGTCCAGCGCGGCCTGCGCGGACTGCACGGCGGCATCGATCTGCGGCGCCCCACCGCGCGCAATTCGGCCGAGCGGCGTGCCGTCGGACGGGTTGGTCAGATCAAGCGTGTCGTCGCTCGCGACCCAATCGCCGCCGATCAGGCACAAGGTGGAATCAAACCAGATGGGATTTTGCATATCTGCCTCCAAAACAGGCTCTAACAAAGAGGTTTCATGCTGCGCCTTGCCCGAAATCGGGCAATTTCGGCACGGCTTGGATCAGGGTTTGCGTATAGGGGTGCTGCGGGTCCGAGAACACGCGCTCGGTCTCACCTTGCTCGACGATCCGACCCGACTGCATCACCATCACCCGGTCGGTAATGGTGCGCACCACGCTCAGGTCATGGCTGATGAACAGGTAGGTCAGGTCATAGGTCGCACACAGCTCGGCCAGCAGGTCGAGGATCCGTGCCCGGACCGAGACATCCAGCGCCGAGACGGCCTCGTCGAACAAGATCAGCTCGGGCCGGATAATCAGCGCGCGGGCGATGGCGATGCGCTGGCGCTGCCCGCCCGAGAATTCGTGGATGTATTTCCACGCATCGTCGGGCGACAGGCCCACGGCGGTCAGCATCTCGGCGATGCGATCCTGCCGTTCCGACCCGGTGGGCGGGGTTTCCAGCAGGTGAAAAGGTTCGGTGATCAGGCGGGCAACCCGGTGCCGGGGGTTGAAGCTGCCGAACGGGTCCTGGAACACCACCTGCATCTTGCGGCGCACGGCCAGGTTGGGTTTGTGCCCGGTGAACACCGGCTGGCCGTCCAGCAGAATTTGCCCGCCCTGCACCTCCTCGAGCCCTAAAATGGCCCGTGTTAGAGTCGATTTTCCGCAACCGGACCCGCCCACAAGCCCAAGGCGTTCGCCCCTATTCAGCGTGAAACTCACATTGTCCACGGCGCGATGATGGCCGGGCTTTTCGAACAGCCGCGCACGCGGCAGGCGATAGTCGCGCACCACCTCCGAGACCGAAAGCAGAGGCGCCGGGGCCGCCGGGGCGGGCAGTTCGACTTGGTGGTTCGAGGCCTCGAACAGCATCCGCGTGTAGGGATGCTGCATGTTGGTCAGCAGCTGACCCGTAGGCCCGGCCTCGACCACTTCGCCGTTGCGCATCACCACGATCCGGTCGGCCATGTCCGCCACCACCGCCAGATCATGGGTGATCATCAACAGGCCCATGCCGTATTCCGTGACCAGACCCTTGAGCAGATCGAGGATCTGCGCCTGCGTGGTCACGTCCAGCGCCGTCGTCGGCTCGTCCGCGATCAGCAGCCGGGGGCGCAGCGCGATGGCCATGGCGATCACCACCCGCTGCCGCTGCCCGCCCGACAACTCGTGCGGGTAGCGGTCCAGCGGGAACCTCTCGGGCGGCAGGCCGACGCGGGTCAAAACCTCGCGGGCACGGGCCTCGGCCTGATCGGGCGGCATCGCCTTGTGGATCAGGATGGTCTCCATCACCTGCGCCCCGATGGTCTGGACCGGGTTGAGCGCCGTCATCGGCTCCTGGAACACCATGCCGATCGCCGCCCCGCGCAGGGCGCACATCTCGGCCTCGGGCAGGCCCAGCAGGTCCTGCCCGTCCAGTCGCAGCGCCCCCGATGTCCGCGCCCCGTTGGGCAAAAGCTGCATCACCGCCAGCGCCGTCATAGACTTGCCCGAGCCGCTCTCGCCGGTGACGGCCACTATCTGTCCGGGATCGACGGACAGGCTTACGTCCTTGAGGATGCCAACGGCGTGGATCGACAGCGACAGGTTATGGATTTCCAGCAAGCTCATGCGCGCGCCACCCGGATGCGGGGGTCGAGCCAGTCGCGCAGCCCGTCACCCATCAGGTTCAGCCCCAGCACCGTGACGATGATCGCCAGCCCCGGAATCAGAGCCAGATGCGGGGCAAAACTGACCATTGTCTGCGCGTCGGCCAGCATCCGGCCCCAGCTGGGCGTGGGAGGCTGCGCGCCCAGACCGACATAGGACAGACCCGCCTCGGCCAGAATACCCAGAGAGAACTGGATGGTGCCCTGCACGATCAACAGGTTGGCGACGTTGGGCAGGATGTGCTCGGCCGAGATCCGCGCCGCGCCCTTGCCCGCGACACGGGCCGCCAGGATAAACTCGCGCTCCCACAGGGACAGGGCCGCGCCGCGGGTGATGCGGGCAAAGACGGGGATGTTGAAGATGCCGATCGCGATGATCGCGTTGATCGCGCCCGCGCCGAAGACGGCGGTGATCAGGATGGCGATGACCAGCGAGGGAAAGGCAAAGACCAGATCGTTGCCGCGCATGATCAGCTCGTCCAGCCAAGACCCCTTGCGCGCCGCCGCCGTCAGGCCCAGCGGCACGCCCAGCGCCATGCCGATGCCCACCGCCACCAGCGCCACCGCGATAGAGGTGCGCGCGCCCACCATGATCATCGAGAACAGATCGCGCCCGAAATGATCGGTGCCGAACCAGTGCTGCGCGTTGGGTTGTTGCAGCTTGTCAGGAATGTTCAGTGCGGCGTGGTCATAGGGCGTCCAGACAAAGGACACGAGCGCTGCGAGAACCACCAGAGACGACAGGCATGCGCCGAGGATCAGGTTGCGGCTCATGGGCGGCTCCTCAGCCGGGGATCGACGGCGGCATAGGCCAGATCGACCAGGAAATTGACGGTGATGACCGCGAAGACAAGCAGCATGACCACCGACTCGACCACGATCAGGTCGCGCGACGAGATCGCCTGAAACACCAGCCGCCCGAGACCGGGCAGGTAGAAGACCTGTTCGATGATGATCGCCCCGGCCAGCAGGAAGGAAAACTGCAGCCCGATGATCGTCAGCACCGGGATCAGCGCGTTGCGCACCCCGTGCCGCCACAGCGCCTGACGGCGGCTGAGGCCCTTGGCGCGGGCAGTGCGCATGAAATCCTCACCTAGTATGTCCAGCAGGGCCGAGCGCATCACCCGCGCCAGGATCGCCGCCTGCGGCAGTGCCAGCGCGATGGCCGGCAGGGTCAGCGAATGCAGGCCGGTCCAGATGCCGTTTTCCCACCCGGCAAAGCCGCCCGCGTTAAACAGGCGCAGATTGATCGCAAAGATCAGCACCAGCATCATCGCGAACCAGAAATTCGGCACCGCGATGCCCAGCTGGGTGGCGCCCATCACCGCGATGTCCCCGGGCCGGCCGCGCCGCGAGGCCGCATAGATGCCCGCCGGAAAGGCGATGGCCGTCGACAGCGTGAGCGCATAGAGCGCCAGCGGCAGAGACACCCACATCCGGTCCGCGATCATGGTCGAAACCGGTGTGCGGTAGGTGTAGGAGGTGCCGAAATCGCCGGTCAGCATCCCGCCGACCCAAGTGAAATAGCGCTCGATCTTGGGCACATCCAGGCCAAGCTCGGCGCGCAAGGCCGCCAGCGTGTCGGGCTGCGCGTTCACCCCCAGCATGAAGGATGCCGGATCGCCGGGTGCCACCTCGATCACCGCGAAGATAACCACCGAGGCGACCGCAAGGCTGAGAACCAGCGAAATCAGGCGTTTGAGCGCATAGCGAAGCATCAGTGCCACGTTAGGCGCGGTTTTGCCCTGGGTCCAGCGCCTAAGATGCTAGCAGATAGGCATAAACCGCCCAGCCCACGATCGCGGCATAGCCCAGCGGATAGATCCACTTGATAACGTAATTGTCGAGTTTGCGGGCGAGGTCGTCGCGCCCCGAAATTTTGATCTTTCGCAGCACCACGTTGAAGACAATGATCGCGCCCGTGACCAAAAACATCCACTGCAGGATGAAGTCGACGAAGGTGAGATACCCCAGTTTGGGCAGGTCGGCCGAGATCGCCCAGTTGAAGGCGATGAAAACCAGCAGGTTGGCCCCGGACATCTCGATCCGCTTGCGGTATTCATCCAGAAAGAACAAAGCCCAGCTGACGGTGATCAGAACCAGCATCGGCAGGAAGACCCGGATGATGTAATAGGTCAGGTGCCGCTTGCCCTCGAAGACCAGATCCACCTGGTCGCTGATCCGCCCCGATACGCCGATGACGTGGTTTTTCTCCATCCTGTCGTTGTCCAGGATCCACTCTTCTTCTCCCAACTGATCCCCCAGCCCCGAAAATTCGCGTAGCGGCACGAAGGACACGAATTCAGACGGCAGGATCGATTCCACCTTGAAGTGGAACTCCTGGGTGTCGAACGGGTATTTCAGAAAGTTGAAATGGGGTGCCTGCAACGTCAGGGACGATTTCTCGACATAGATGACCCGGCCGTCGCTATGGACCGCGGCCACGGATTCGTGGATCCAGCGGTTGGACTGCTGGTTCTGGACGACGAAGACGGGAATGACGGTTCCGATGGAGGTCGCGTAATCGGCAAGCTTCTTGGGATCGACCACCAGAACCTCTCGCCCTCTTTCTTCCGGATCGAAGGCCAGTGCCGGATCTTTCCATTCGCCACGAATGACCACCACGGCGCCATAGTTTTCGGCCTTCTGATCGACGCCGGTGATCTGGTCGATCTTGATTCCGATGCCCACCTGCAAGGGTTCGTCGGGGATTTCCACCTTTGTCGCAAAGCCTTCGGACAACAGATCCTGAGCGCTGGCCGGACCGGGCGAATGGAACAACCCGGCGAGCAGCAGGGCGAAGTTGAAGATCAAAAGACGCGAAAGGCGCAGAAAATACATGCGGACCAGCACTTTGGGGTGAATGCGGAGGCCCGGGCACCCGAGCCTCCTGCCTTTGCGGTCACTCGGACCAGGAAATCGCGGCAAGGTCGGTCGCCGCCGTCGGCGCGTTGACCCACAGACCCTTGACGCCGGCCTTGGCCACGCTCAGCGCCGCCAGCTGGAACAGGTAACCGTTCACGTAATCCTCGGCGATGATGCGCTGCGCCTGTTGCAGCAACTCGGTCCGCTTGGCCTCGTCGGTCGTGGCGTTGAGCGTTTCCATCAGCTTCTGGAACTCGGGATTGTCATACTGGAAATAGTAGTCCGGCCGGGCATAGATGCCGATATCCATCGGCTCGGTATGGCTGACGATGGTCAGGCCGTAATCCTTGCCCTTGAACGCGCTTTCCAGCCACTGCGCCCATTCGACGTTGATGATCTCGGCCTTGATGCCGACTTCGGCCAGCTGCGCGGCGATGATCTCGCCCCCGCGCCGAGCATAGGAAGGCGGCGGCAGGTGCAGGGTGGTCTCGAACCCGTCCGGGAACCCTGCCTCGGCCAGCAGGGCCTTGGACTGTTCTGGGTCATAAGCCGAGTTGCCGGTCAGGTCGACATAGGCCGGGTGGTGCGGCGCGAAATGGGTGCCGATCGGGGTGCCGTAGCCGAACATCGCGCCGTCGATGATGGCCTGCCGGTCGATGGCATGGGCCAGTGCCTTGCGCACGCGGACATCGTCGAACGGCGGCCGCTTGTTGTTGGTGGACAGGATCGTTTCGCCCTCGGTCGAGCCGACCAGCACCTGGAACCGCGGATCGGCCTCGAATTGCGGCAGGTTTTCGGGGGCCGGGAAGCCGGTGAACACGTCCACGTCCTCGGCCATCACGGCGGCAAAGGCGGCGGTCGGGTCCGAGATGAACTTGAAGGTCGCCTTTTCCAGCGCCGGCTGCTCGCCCCAGTAATCGGGGTTGCGCTGCAAGACGACGCGATCGCCCTGCACCCATTCGGCAAAGGTGTAGGGGCCGGTGCCGATCGGGTTGGTCTTGATGTTCTCGATGCTTTCCGGCGCCACGATCACCGCGTCGCCCCAGGCCAGGTTGAACAGGAAATTGCCGTTCGGTTCCGTCAGGGTGATCTTGACGGTCAGAGGGTCCACGGCCTCGACGGACTCGATCCCGGCGAACAGGGCCTTCTGCGCATTGGCGCTGTCCTCGGCGGTGGCGCGGTCGAGGCTGAACTTCACGTCCTCGGCATCCATCGTGGTGCCGTCGTGGAAGGTCACGCCGTCATGCAGCTTGAAGGTGTAGGTCTTGCCATCCTCGGAGATGTCCCAGCTTTCGGCCAGCGACGGCACGATCGAGCCATCCCCCATGAAGCGGGTCAGACCCTGGAACACGTTCGCATAGACCACCGAGTCGATGGCCTGCGCGGCGGCGCTGGTCGGGTCCAGATGCGGCGGCTCCAGCTGCATGGCGATGGTGATGTCCGACTGCGCCCAGCCCTGGGTCGCAAACAGGCTGGCGCCCACCGCCAAGGCGGACGCAAAGGCGCGATACCTTGATTTCGTCATGAAAATTCCCTCCCCTAAGCTTACGTCGCAGCCCGGTATTTCGCGGCCGCCTGCAATCACTGTTCCCCCAAACCTCAGGTCAATCAAGGAATTGTTGGCGCAACCGGTCTTTGAAAACGGAGACGCTCTCTGCTATGCCGCGCTGCAACATGACTTGTCCACAGGACCCAAGATGAGCGCGACAGCCCGCAAGAAAGCCCCGAACGCCGAGGATATCCGAGCAAGAAAGGGCGGCGAGCCACTGGTCAGCCTGACCGCTTACACGACACCGATGGCACGGCTGATGGATGCCCATTGCGATTTCGTCCTGGTGGGCGACAGCGTCGGCATGGTGCTGCATGGGCTGACCTCGACCCTTGGCGTGACGATGGAGATGATGATCCTGCACGGCCAGGCCGTCGCCCGCGGGCTGGAGAAGGCGATGATGGTCATCGACATGCCTTTTGCCAGCTACGAGGAAGGTCCCGCGCAGGCCTTCCGCAACGCGGCCCGGTTGATGGCCGAAACCGGGGCGGGCGCGGTCAAGCTGGAAGGCGGGGTCGAGATGGCCGAAACGATCCGCTTTCTGGTCAAGCGCGGCATCCCGGTGATGGCGCATATCGGGCTGACGCCGCAATCGATCAACACGCTGGGCGGCTACAAGGTGCAGGGCCGCGACGAACAGGCCGAGGCGGTGCTGGCCGACGCCCGCGCCGTGGCCGAGGCCGGGGCGTTTTCCGTCGTGCTCGAGAAGGTTCCGCAGGGACTTGCCGACCGGATCACCGCCGAGGTGCCCATTCCCACCATTGGCATCGGCGCCTCGGCGGGCTGTGACGGTCAGATCCTGGTGGTCGATGACATGCTGGGCTTCTTCACCGCATTCAAGCCGAAATTCGTCAAACGCTATGCTGATCTGGGCCCGCTGGCCGAGGCCGCCATCGCCGAATACGCCGCCGAGGTGCGTGCCCGCACCTTCCCGGCTGCCGAGCATGTGTTTGCCGATCAGGCTTCTGCCAAGGGGGGCAAGGCATGACCGCGCCCATCCTGCGCACCCTGCCGGACCTGCGCGCCATGACCCAGGCCTGGCGCCGGGCAGGCCAGACCATCGGCGTGGTGCCCACCATGGGCGCGCTGCATCAGGGGCACCTGTCGCTGGCACAGGCGGCGCGGGCCGATTGCGACCGGGTGATCGTGACGATCTTCGTCAACCCCAAACAGTTCAACAATCCCGAGGATCTGGCCAAGTACCCCCGCACCGAGCAGGACGACGCGGCCAAGCTGGCGCCGCTGGGGGTCGACGCGATCTATGTCCCCGACCCGGACCAGATCTATCCCGACGGATTCGCCACCACTGTGTCCGTCGCCGGCCTCACCGACGTGATGGAGGGCGAATTCCGCCCCGGACATTTCGACGGCGTGGCGACCGTCGTGGCGAAACTGTTCCTGCAGACGCAGGCGGACCGAGCCTATTTCGGCGAAAAGGACTATCAGCAGTTGATGGTCGTGCGCCGCATGGCCCGCGATCTGGACATCCCGATCGAAGTGATCGGTTGCCCCACCGTGCGCGAGCCCTCGGGGCTGGCGATGTCCTCACGCAACCTGCGTCTGTCGGACCAGGGGCTGGTGACCGGGGCGCGGATGCATGCGGTGATGCAGGACATGGCCGGGCAACTGGCGCAGGGCGCCGCGTTCGCGGATCTGGTGGGGCCGGCCCGCGACGCGCTGCTGGCGGCAGGCTTTTCCGAAGTGGAGTATATCGACCTGCGCTGCGCCGAAACGCTTACGCCGCTAACCGCCGCCACCCGCCCCGCGCGCCTGTTCGCCACCGCTTGGCTGGAGGGCGTGCGCCTAATCGACAATATCGACGTGCCGGTGGCCTGAAACTGGGGTCTGGAACGGCCCTGACCAATCGCCTAATGTCCCCTGAAAATGACGACAGGGGGAGCACGGGCATGACCTATATTCTGGCAATCGATCAGGGCACCACGTCCTCGCGCGCGATCCTGTTCGACGCGCAGATGCAGCGCGTGGGCACCGCACAGCAGGAATTCACCCAGTATTTCCCGCAGGAAGGCTGGGTCGAGCACGACCCCGAGGAAATCTGGGACAGCGTCCTGAACGTCTGCCGGCAGGTGATGGACGAGGTCGGTGCCTCGGCCGACCAAATCGCCGGGATCGGCATCACCAACCAGCGCGAAACCACCGTGGTCTGGGACAAGACGACCGGCAAGGCCATCCACAACGCCATCGTCTGGCAGGACCGCCGCACCGCCGAGATCTGCCGGCGGTTCCGCGACGCGGGCTGCGAGGATGACGTGACCGCCCAAACCGGCCTGCTGCTCGACCCGTATTTCTCGGGCACCAAGGTCAAGTGGATACTGGACACCGTACCCGGCGCGCGCGACCGGGCCGAGGCGGGCGAGCTGCTGTTCGGCACCATCGACAGTTTCCTGATCTGGCGCCTGACCGAGGGCCGCGTCCACGCCACCGACGCCACCAACGCCGCGCGCACCCTGTTGTTCGACATCCACAAGGGCAACTGGAGCGCCGAGATCTGCGATCTGCCGGACGTGCCGCTGTCGATGCTGCCCGAGGTGCGCGACTGCGCGGCCGATTTCGGCCAGACCAGCCTGTTCGGCGGGGCGATCCCGATTCTGGGCGTGGCCGGTGACCAGCAGGCCGCCACGATCGGGCAGGCCTGTTTCCAGCCGGGCATGATGAAATCCACTTATGGCACGGGCTGTTTTGCGCTGCTGAACACCGGCACGCAGACGGTGGAGTCGAAAAACCGCCTGCTGACCACCATCGCCTATCAGCTGGACGGTCAGCGGACCTATGCGCTGGAAGGCTCGATCTTCATCGCGGGCGCGGCGGTGCAGTGGCTGCGCGACGCGCTGCAGATCATCGACTCGGCCCCGCAAAGCGGCGAACTGGCCGCGCAGTCCGACCCCAACCAGCATGTCGTGCTGGTGCCCGCCTTCACCGGGCTGGGTGCGCCCTATTGGAAGCCCGACTGCCGCGGCGCCATGTTCGGTCTGACCCGCAACTCGGGTCGGGCCGAGATCGCACGGGCCACGCTGGAAAGCATCGCCTTCCAGACCCGCGACCTGTGGCACGCGATGCAGGGCGATTGGGGCGCCGACGCGGACGTGATCCTGCGGGTCGATGGCGGGATGAGCGCGTCCGACTGGGCGATGCAGGGTCTGTCGGACATCCTGGGCGCGCCGGTCGACCGGCCGGTGATGCAGGAAACCACGGCGCTGGGCGCGGCCTGGTTGGCGGGGATGAAGGCCGGGGTCTATCCCGATCAGGCCGGATTTGCCGACACCTGGGCGCTGGACCAACGGTTCGAACCGATCCTGCCCGAGGCTGACCGCGAAGCGGCCTATGCGCGCTGGAAACGGGCGGTGCAGGCCACCATGGCGTTCTGATCCACTCTGACCCGCGGCGCAGCCCGGGTCAGCCGTGATCCTTCAGCAGACGCTGTTTCTGGCGCGACCAGTCGCGCTTGGCCTGAGTTTCGCGCTTGTCGTGGATCTTCTTGCCCTTGGCGATGCCGATCTTCAGTTTGGCCCGGCCCTTGTGGTTGAAATACAGAACCAGCGGCACCAGCGTCATGCCCTTGCGCTGGGTGGCGGCCCACAGGTTCGACAGTTCCTTGCGGGAGACCAGCAACTTGCGCCGGCGGCGCTCGTCGTGCTTGAACGCCTTGGCCTGCTCGTAGGGCGCGATGTAGCTGTTGATCAACCACAGTTCGCCATCCTCGACAGCGGCATAGCTGTCGGCGATGTTCGCCCCGCCCGCGCGCAGAGACTTGACCTCGGACCCTTCCAGCACGATGCCGCACTCGATATCCTCTTCGATCGCGTAATCGAAGCGGGCCCGCCGGTTTTCGGCGATCACCTTGTAATTGGGGTCTGTCTTCTGCTTTTGCTTGGCCATGACGCCGTGATGTATGCGGCTTCGTCAGCCCTTGCAAGATGGGCGCGTCAGGATTTGGCCGAGATGATCAGGTCGGGGCCAAAGATCGTGTCAGCGTGGTTGTGCAGGTAGATCTTCAGCCACGGGGTGAACCGTTCTGGATGACGGCGCACTTCGGCCAGCAGATCGTGATAGTCGATCCAGCGGATCTCCATCACCTCGTCGGGATTGGGCTCGATCTTCAGCGGCCCGCGCACATGCGCCAAGAACACGTCCACGACCTCGTTCTCGACCATCCCGTTGCCGACATCCGCATGATATTCCAGCCGGTGCCGGTATTCAGGATACAGCCCGGTGATGCCCAACTCCTCACGCAGACGGCGCACGGCGCAGTCCGAGGAGTTTTCGTCCCAGTCAGGATGGGTGCAACAGGTATTCGCCCACAGGCCGGGCGTGTGATATTTGCCCAGCGCGCGACGCTGCATCAGAATCTCGGTGCCCCGCACGACGAAGACCGAGACCGCCTTGTGCTTGAGCCCCTTTTCGTGGGCTTCCAGCTTGTCCACGGGTGTCAGCTCGCCATGAACCCAAGCCGGGATCATGATTCCCATCTGTCCTCTCCTGATGTGACTGCGTCGCTCTGGCGGCATCGGCGACTGGGCGCGATGCGCTGGCGGGTCGGGCGCAGCGTTGTTGGTCTGCGACGAATCTGGCGATGATCGACGTTTCAATCAAGCGCACGAAAGGCCGCAGGGCTGCGGCCTTTTGTACTTGTTCCGGTTTTTTGGCAAGTGCGGCTTATTCGGCCGAAACGCTTTGCAGATAGGCAAAGACGTCTTCGCCACCCTTTTTCAACTTGAAGGTCATCTTCGACTTGGCCGAGGTTTCACCCAGGTAGTCTTTCAGGAACGCCTTGGGGTCCTGAACATAGCCGACGAAGCTTTCCTCGTCCCAGACCAGGCCTTTTTCACCGGCCGCAACCAGGCTGGCGCCGTATTTGAAGCCTTCCTCGGTGCCGGCGGTACGGCCCGCGATACCATACAGGTTCGGCCCGGTCTTGCCGCCCTTGACGATCGTCTCGCCCTCGGGTGTTGCGATCATGTGGCAGGACTTGCACTTGTTGAAGGTCTTGGCGCCGGCTTCGGCGTCGCCTTCGGCCAGGGCCGGCACGGCCAGCAGGCCGACGATGGCAGTCGCGATGATACGTTTCATTGGCGTTGCTCCGATATGAATTGGCTGCCCTTTAACCAGTATCAAACCCGCGCGAAGTCAATGCGCAATTTGACGCGCGGCGGTGACCTGACGCATTCGAAAGGGCTATTTTCAAGGCGTGTTTTGCAGGTCCGACCAGCACGGCAGAAGGTCGCCCGGCGCCGGTTTCGCATGGTAGACCGCGCGCGCTATGGCGCGGGTCAGGCACAGGGCAGCGGCGTGGCCCAGCAATGCCAGATCAACATCGGCTGAAGGGGTCCGCCCCGTGCTGACGCCGAACACCAAGTCACCGTCGCCCGGCGTGTGGGCGGGCAGGATGGCGCGGGCGATCCCGTCATGGGCGGCCACAGCCATGCGCTGGCACTGCGGTTTGGTCAGGGCCGCATCAGTGGCGACGATGGCGATGGTCGTGTTGGCCTTGTCGGGCGGGGGATGGCCCATTGCCCGGGCCTTGCGGCTGGGCGCGGGAACCCCCAGACCGGTGGCCCTGTCCGGCCCCAATCCGCCGAACTCGGCCCCGATCTCGAACGGGGCGGCCCAAAAATACCGGTCGCTCGGGGTAGTGACGCTGCCCAACGGGTTGGCCGCAACCAGCGCACCCACGGTCACGCCGCCCGGCAAAATCGCCGAGGCCGAGCCCAGCCCGCCCTTGCACATGGCCGTCAGCGCGCCGGTTCCGGCCCCGGCGCTGCCCAGATCGAACGTCTCCGCCGCGGCGTCAAATGCGGCCCGGCCCAAGGCGCGGTACGGGTTTTCACCCCACGCCTTGTCGCCACCGTTCAGAAGGTCGAACAGAATCGCACCGGGTACGATCGGCACCACGGCCGACCCTACCTGAAACCCACGACCTTGGGCATGCAGCCCGTCCATCACGCCCGAACAGGCATCCAGCCCGAAGGCCGAGCCACCCGAAAGCACGATCGCATCCACGCGATCGACGGTTTTGTCGGCCGCCAGCAGATCGGTCTCGCGCGTGCCGGGGGCGCCCCCCATCACATGCACCGAGGCCCGCAAGGGCTGATCCCCGGTCAGGACCGTGACACCTGATTTCAGGACCGCGTCCTGAGCGTTGCCCACCAGCAGGCCGGGTATGTCGGTGATCAGGTTTCTGGGTCCGGGGGTCATTTGGGTTTGTCCTTTACTGCGGGAAAGCGCGCCGGTGCGCGCTGCCTCCGGCGGGGATATTTTGGGCCAGATGAAGGGGCATCAGATGCAGCGGCCGCCGTCCACCTCCAGCGCGGCGCCGGTGATCATGCTGGCCTCGTCCGAGCACAGGAAACAGGCGGCGTTGCCCATGTCCTGCGGGGTCGAGAACCGGCCCAACGGGATGGTCGACAAGAACCTGGCGCGGATTTCGGGCGTGTCCTCGCCCATGAAGGATTTCAAAAGCGGCGTTTCCCCCGCCACCGGGCAGATCGCGTTCACGCGCACACCTGACGGGGCCAGCTCGACCGCCATGGTCTTGGTCGCGGTGATCATCCAGCCCTTGGAGGCGTTGTACCAGTTCAGGTTCGGGCGCGGCGACAATCCGGCGGTCGAGGCGACGTTCAGGATCGCCCCCGACCCTCGCGATTTCATATGCGGCACCAGCGACCGCGCGGTCAGAAAGACCGACTTCATGTTCACGCGATAGACGCGGTCGAAATCTTCTTCGCTGACCTCCTCCAGCGGCGTCGGCAGGTGGGTCACACCGGCATTGTTCACAAGGATGTCCAGATGGCCGTAGAGTCCCAGCGCCGCATCCGCCATCGCCTGGACCGAGTCGCCGTCGGAGACATCCACCTGGCGGTGATCGGCCAGTGGACCCAGCGTTGCCGCCATGTTGCGCGCGGCATCCCCGTTGATGTCGGCGATCATCACCCGTGCGCCCTCGGTCAGGAACTTCTGTACGATCCCGGCCCCGAACCCGGATGCGCCGCCGGTCACGATTGCGGTTTTTCCCTCCAGCCTCATGGCCTTGCCTCCCTGCCGCCTGTCGCGGTCAGACTAGCAACGGCAGGGAAAGATGCCAGATCAATCTTCCGCCACCTTGCCGCGCAGCGCCTTGACCTCGGACCGGGCCTT
The DNA here is from genome assembly GCF_059613045.1 of Ruegeria sp. BHSC037. NCBI lineage: Bacteria > Pseudomonadati > Pseudomonadota > Alphaproteobacteria > Rhodobacterales > Roseobacteraceae > Ruegeria > Ruegeria sp. BHSC037. The sequence continues at coordinate 21,864 of NZ_JBXWRT010000020.1, read as the reverse complement.
CTTTGCCGCCAGCCGGCGCTTGACCGAGCCATAGTTGGGTTTCGTCGCGATCCGTCGCTTGGGTTTGACCAGCGCCTTGCCGATCAACTCGGCCAGACGGGCGCGGGCGATCTCGCGGTTGCGGGCCTGGCTGCGGGTCTCGTCGCATTGGATGATGATCGCGCCATCCTTGGTCCAGCGCCGCCCGGCCAGCCGTTTCAGCCGCGCCTTGACCGGGTCGGGCAGCGAGGGCGAGCGCGCGGCCTCGAACCTCAGCTCGACCGCAGTCGAGACCTTGTTCACGTTCTGCCCACCGGGACCCGAGGCGCGGATGAAGCTCTCGGTCATTTCCCAATCGTACAGGGTGATATCATCGGTGATGCGCAGCATGGGCGTGACCTTACAGGCGTCACCCGAAAACAGAAAGGGCCGCCCCGGCGGGACGGCCCTTCGAAAGTTCAGGAGGTCGGGTCGGTTAGATCAATCGACCAGCCGGAGCGCGCGCTCCGCCAAGGGCTGCCCTAGCAGGCGGTCCCCCCGGTTGTTCCGACACCTCTCTCCAATCTCTTTCTCGACACTGGATCACCTCCTTTTCTATCTGTTGCGTTTGAAAAGGATGGTGACACAACTTGTGCCATTCTCAAAGCGTTTTTTTACGCGGGCTGTGCGGTCAGGCGCGCGACGATCACCTTGAAGGGGATCAGCGCGACCAGGGCCAGCGACAGCTTCACCAGCCAGTCGGCAAAGGCCAGCGTCACCCACAGGGGCGCCTCGGGGCCCGACAGCATGAAGGGCACGGGCTCCCACGCCCAGTTGATGGCCGCATCCGCTTCGGCACCGAAGAAGGTCACCGAGGCCGAGAAGGCGATGGTGAAGAAGATCGCGGTATCCAGCGCCGATCCGACCAGTGTGGACACCAACGGCGCGCGCCACCAGCGGCCTTCGCGCATGGCGTTGAACACGGTGACGTCGGTCAGCTGCGCGATCAGGAACGCGGTTCCCGAAGCCACGGCGATGCGCAACGGCACGGCGGCGTAGGTAAACCCGTCGCCCTGCAGCATGATCTGGCTGCCGATCAGCGAGCAGATCACGCCGGTGACGAAGCCGACAAACACGACCTTGCGGGCCGGACCCGCGCCATAGACGCGGTTCATGATGTCGGTGACCAGAAAGGCCAGCGGATAGGTGAAGGCACCCCAGGTCAGCAGCCCGTCAAAGATCAGGAACTGGACCAGGATGTTCGAGGCCACGACGATGGCGGCCATGGCAAGAATGCCGGGGATAAAGCTGCGTTGCATGTTCTGATGCCCGTTTTGACAAGGTAGCGGCGACTTGGCCCCGGGGGTTTCCCAAGGCAAGCCGCGCTTCTAGACCCGGGATCGGCCCATGTCAATCCGGCAGCAGATATTCGACCAGTTCGGTGCGCTGCAGGGCCAGAAAATTGTCGTCCGAGATCATCGTGGCCCGCAACCGCCCCTGCCCGTCGCGCCAGACGGACAGCCCCTCGAGGTTGTCGTGGGTTCCGGTTTCCGTCTGAAACAGGGTTTCTTCGGCCGTGGGTGTATCACCGTCGACCTGCCACCGACGCAGCCGCGACCGGAACCCGATCAGAGCCACCGCGCGTTCCAGCACGTAGAACCGCCCGTCCGGGCCGAAATCGGCGGCCACCGGCAGAAAGCGGCCCCGTTGCGGCAGGACGAAGGGGGTGGACCAGGCGCGCCCGTTCCAGCGATAGACCGGGATGTCGCCATTTGCCGTTCGGCTTTTCTCGGGCAGCGTGTACAGGCGGCCCTGCGCGTCGATGGCCAGACCTTCGAACGAACCGTTCCGCTCCAGCTCGTCGAACTCGGCGGGTCGCGGCAGAACGCGGCCGCGGGCCTTTGGCGTTGCGTAGTGGGCCACGCGATGCACACCTTCGAACGAGATGTAGAAGCTATCGTCGGGCGCCAGCGCCAGCCCCTCGGAATCGCCGACACCGCCGCGCAGCGCCCGCCCGCGGCTGGACTTCAGCGGTTCATGATACACGATGCGCACCCCGGCGATCCGATCGCCATCCCGGTCGAGGCGGGCCGATACCAGCATGGCCCGGTCGCTCAGCACCCAGGCCTGCTGCCCATCCTCCGAGACATGGATGGCAGAGAAACCGCCGAACCAGTCATGGCTGGCGCGCCATGCAAAGCTGCCCAGATATTCGGCCGATTTGACTTCGACCGCCCAGGCGGAACCGGCCAGAAACAGGCTGGCGATCAGTTGGACTGCAAGACGGCGGCGCATTGCTGGGGCAGATCCGCCAGAACATATTCACGCCGTTTCTTCGGTGGTGGCGCGTTGGGGTCGGGCGGCGGCGGGTTCAAGATGTTGCGCACCCACTGTTCGGCCTCAGCGCAGCCGTCGCCCTTGGGAGGCGGATCCTGATTGACGCAACCGCGCGAACCGCGCGGGCAGTTCAGCCGAACGTGGAAGTGATAATGATGCCCCCACCAGGGTCGAATCTTGCGCAGATAGGCACGGTTGCCGGTCTCGTCCTTGCACATCTGCACCTTGGCACCCGGAAACACGAAAATGCGGGCCACGCGTTTGTCCTTGGCCGCTTCGCGCAGGATGGCGTGGTGCTGGTTCGTCCAGTTGCCATTCACATAGGCGCCGTTCGCGCGGCGCAAGGAGATTGACGAGATATTCTCGCGCGCCTTGCGCGACAGGCGCATGTTGTCACCGGGCAGCATCCAAATGTCGATGTCGAGGCCCAGCTGGTGGCTGCGGTGGCCCGAGGTCATCGGCCCGCCCCGCGGCTGGCTGATATCCCCGATATACAGCCCGTTCCATCCCGGTTGCTTTGCCGCAAAACGGCTGAGGTCCTGCACGAAGTCGATGGATTGCGGATGGCCCCAGTTGCGGTTGCGCGACAGACGCATCGCCTGCCAGGTGGGTCCGGTCTCGGGCAGTTGCACAGATCCGGCCGCGCATCCGCGCGAATAACTGCCGAAAGCGGCCGGTTTTTGTTGCGAACTGTACTTCTGAGCCCCGAACAACTGCTTGGCCAGCGGTTGGGCCCCAGCCGCTCCGGCCAGCGCAATTCCTGCCAAAAATACCAAAAAACGTAATGAAATCATCTGCTCTGATCCCCTTCCGGTTTGACCCAGCGCATTAGGAACAATCCCAGAATAAACAACCCGACGATCGGAGACACCCCCAACCGCGCACTGCCGGTCGCGGTTGTTGCAATTCCGATCATCAATGGCGCCGCAAAAGCGGTGGCGCGGCCCGACAGACCATAAAGACCAAAGCTCTCGACCGGGGCGGCCGGGTCGGTGTGGCGCACCATCAACGACCGGCTGGCCGATTGCAGAATGCCACCCATCCCGCCGATCAGGATGCCGCAGCCAAAGAACACAATGTCCGGCAGGCCCGACCCTTGGGGCAGGGCGATGCCGAAGATCTGCGACCGGTCCATCGACACGATGGTGGTGCAAACCAGGATCAAGACCCAGATCGCAGTCAGGATCACCGGCTTGGGGCCGAATTTCCGGTCCAGCTTGCCGCCGATCCAGGCGAAGACCGCCGAAGCCAGCACGCTGATGATGCCGAAGACGCCGATCTTGATCAGGTCCCACTCCAGCACCAGCCGCGCATAGACGCCGCCGAAACTGTACAGCCCGTTCAGCGCATCCCGGTAGAACATCGATGACCCCAGATAGCTGGCCAGGCTGACCCGGTACCGCAGAGCGGCCACGGATTTTCCCAGCAGGCGCAGCGCTTCGGATACGCTGCCCTTTTTGTCGGCTGCCGGATCGTCGCGAACCCACAGGAAATACGGGACCATGAACAGGATGAACCACCCAGCGGTGAACGGCCCCACAAAGCGCGTGCCCTCGCGCGCGCCGGCGTCCAGCCCGAACAGCGGCTCCATCCCGATCAGCGTCTTGCCGTTGGGCTGCTCGACGAACAGCGCCAGCATGATCGCCAGGGAAATCAGCCCGCCGAAATAGCCGAAGGCAAAGCCCGAGCCCGAGATCTCGCCCACCTCGTTGTCATCACCCAGATCGGGCAATTGCGAGTTGATGAAGATCAGCGCGTATTCCGCCCCCACGAAGCCCAGACCGAAGGCCGACAGCATCAGCCACATGTTCGACCCGTCCGGCAGCGTGAACCACAGCGCCGCAGACCCCACGGCATACATCACGGAAAAGGCAAAGATCCATGGGATGCGCCGCCCCGAGACATCGGCCATGGCCCCCAACAGCGGCGCGCCGAAAGCGATAATCAGCCCGGTGATCGTCAGGCAGTTGGCCCAGACCGTCTGCGCCTGCGCGGCGGCTGCTTCGGCATCCATCCCTGCGGTTGCATAGTATTCAGCCGCAACGCCGGCGAAATAAGGGCCAAAGACAAAGGTCACCAACAGGGTGTGATACGGCTGGCTGGCCCAGTCGAAAAACCACCAGCCCCAGATGCGCCTGCGCTTGGAAATCTCTGCCATCTCTGCCCCTTGCCTGCTTTTGATTTCATAAGACGGGCCTTCGGGCCATTTCGCAAGCGTTCTGTGACTGCGGGCTTGCCTATTGCCGCCCGGGCACTTAGGTCTCAGCCCGTACGGAAAACGAGGTGCCCATGCTGTCGCTGATCCAAATCCTGCTGCTGATCCTGGACATCGTCTGGTTCATCATCCTGGCCCATGTGATCATGAGCTGGCTGATCAACTTCCAGGTCCTGAACCTGCATCAACAGCTGGTCGCCCAGATCTGGTACGGCCTGAACCGCCTGCTCGAGCCGATCTATGGCCCGATCCGCCGCATTCTGCCCAACATGGGCGGTCTGGACTTGACGCCGCTGGTGGTGCTGATCGGGGTCTATGCGCTGCGGATCATCCTCATCAACAACGCGGTCTATTTCTACTGACCTCTTGTTCCCCGATTCCGACTGTGTGATTGTCCGTTCAAGAGCAGTCAAATCTTGAAACAGGGCACCCCCGCACATGTTCGACGCCGCGCCTCTGCTGCGAGATGTCTTTGGATTCGATGAGTTCCGCCCCGGGCAGGAAGAGATCGTCGATGCCGTGACCGCCGGCGAGAACGTGCTGGCAATCATGCCCACCGGGGGCGGCAAATCCCTGTGTTATCAGCTACCTGCCCTGCTGCGCGACGGGGTCACCGTGGTGATCTCGCCGCTGATTGCGCTGATGCGCGACCAGGTGCGAGGGCTGCAAGAGGCCGGGGTCGAGGCTGGTGCGTTGACCTCAGGCAACACGCCCGAGGAAACCGACGCCGTGTGGGAGGCGCTCGAGGCCGGGCGGCTGAAGCTGCTCTACATGGCGCCCGAGCGGCTGGCGGCGGGCTCGGCGCTGGGGATGCTGCGGCGGATCAATGTCAGCCTGATCGCCGTGGACGAGGCCCATTGCGTCAGCCAGTGGGGTCATGATTTCCGCCCCGACTACCTGCGGATCGGAGAGCTGCGCCGCGCGCTGGACGTGCCGCTGGCCGCCTTCACCGCCACGGCGGACGCGGAAACGCAATACGAAATCGTCGAGAAACTGTTCGACGGCAAGCCCCCGCGCAAGTTCCTGCGTGGCTTCGACCGCCCGAACATCCACCTGGCCTTTGCCGCCAAGGACAGCCCGCGCAAGCAGATCCTGGATTTCGCCGACGCACGCCGGGGCCAGTCGGGCATCGTCTATTGCGGCACCCGCAACAAGACCGAAGTGCTGGCGCAGGCCCTGCGCGAACAAGGCCACAGCGCCTGCCACTATCACGGCGGGATGGAGGCCGAGGACCGCCGCATCGTCGAAACCCGCTTCGCGCGCGAGGACGGGCTGATCGTGGTGGCCACCGTGGCTTTCGGCATGGGCATCGACAAGCCCGACATCCGCTGGGTCGCCCATGCGGACCTCCCGAAATCGATCGAGGCCTATTACCAGGAAATCGGCCGCGCCGGCCGCGACGGCGGGCCGGCCGAGACCCTGACCCTGTTCGGCCCCGACGACATCCGCCTGCGCCGCAGCCAGATCGACGAGGGTCTGGCCCCACCTGAACGCCGCGCCGCCGACCATGCCCGTCTGAACGCGCTGCTGGGTCTGGCCGAGGCGCTGCACTGCCGCCGCCAGACTCTGCTGGGTTATTTCGGGGAACAGGCCGAGCCCTGCGGCAAATGCGACCTGTGCGACAGCCCGCCCGAGCTGTTCGACGGCACCACGCCCGTGCGCATGGCCCTTTCGGCAATCCTGCGCACCGAGGAATGGTTTGGTTCGGGCCACCTGATCGACATCCTCTTGGGCAACGACACCGACAAGATCCGCGCGCGGCGGCATGACGAATTGCCCACCTACGGCATCGGCAAGGTCTGGTCGCGCCCGCAATGGCAGGCGATCTTCCGACAGATGATGGGCCACGACCTGGTGCGCCCCGACCCCGAACGCCACGGCGCGCTGCGCATGACCGAGGCCGCCAAGCCGATCCTGAAGGGCGAGGCGCAGATCACCCTGCGCAAGGATACGCTGCGCAAGGCCACCCGGCGGCCCGCGGTCAAGATGATGGTTTCAGAGGAGGACGCGCCCCTGCTTTCGGCGCTCAAGGCCAAGCGCCGCGCGCTGGCCGAGGCCGCCCGCGTGCCCGCCTATGTCATCTTTCCCGACCGCACGCTGATCGAGATGGCGGAAAAACGCCCCATGACGCTGGACGAGATGGCCCGGATCGGCGGTGTTGGCGCGAAAAAGCTTGACCGCTATGGCGATACCTTCCTTGAGGTGATCGCGGGCGAGGTGCAGGCGCTGCATCCGGCGCGCCGCAAGCTGGCAGGGCGCGAACAGGGCGATATCTACGACCGACTGCTCGAGGTGCAGGCGCAGCTGGCCCGAGGCCCGGACGGGATCGACAAACCACTGAGCTGCTCTGCCGCGCAACTGGCCAAGGTGGCGCAGATGCGCCCTGGCGACGAACGCGCGCTGGAGCAGATTCTGGGCGACCGCCGCGCCGAACGTTTCGCCGCCGCATTTCTGGACGTGCTGCGCGCGGCGGGCTAGGTATCGACGGGCAGGCACGAACAAGGGGGCAGACATGCTGGTGGTGATCTCTCCGGCCAAGCGGCTGGACTGGGCAGAGCGGGACGTTGCACCGACCCAGCCCGATTTTCAGGACGACGCGATCCGGCTGGCGAAGACCGCGCGCAACCTGACGCTGGGGGATCTGAAAAAGCTGATGAGCCTCAGCGACGATCTGGCCCGGCTGAACCGCGACCGGTTCCGCGCCTTTGCCGACGCGCCGCCGTCCGAGGCCACCCGCCCAGCCGCACTGGCCTTTGCCGGCGACACCTATCAGGGGCTCGAGGCCGCCTCGCTGGACGCCGAGGAACTGGCCTGGGCGCAGGATCATCTGCGTATCCTGTCGGGGCTTTACGGCCTGCTGCGCCCGCTGGACGCCATTCAGCCCTATCGGCTGGAAATGGGCAGCCGGCTGAAGACCCGGCGCGGCAAGAACCTGTATGACTACTGGCGCGACCAGCTGAGCAAGGCGCTGAACGCGCAGGCCGAGGCACTGGGCACCGATACGCTGGTGAACTGCGCCAGCCAGGAATATTTCGGCGCGGTCGATCCCAAGGCCCTGAAGCTGCGGGCCATCACCCCGGTCTTCATGGAGGACAAGGGCGGCGTGCCCAAGATCGTCAGCTTTTTCGCCAAGAAGGCCCGCGGCTCAATGGCGCGGTACATCATTCAACACCGACTGACCGATCCGGAGAGCCTGCAGGATTTCGACACCGGCGGCTATGTGTATCGGTCTGATTTGTCGGAACCGGACAAACCGGTATTCGTGCGCCCCTATCAGGCCTGATACAGCAACGAGGCGTCATACGCCACCAGCTCGACCGTGTTGCCCTCGGGGTCCGTGGTAAACACGCCGCGCCAACCGATCCAGCCGAACCGTTCGACGCGATAGGGCTGGCCGATTTGATCATACCAGCGCATGACGGCCTCCTGTTCCGCAAGCGGAAGAGACAAGGCGATATGGTGCAGCGACGATTGCGCCCCAGTCATGGGTTTGTCGGCAGCAGTGGGGTGTAAACCCGACCGCGGCGCTGCCCCATGGTGAAACAGCGCCAGAACCTGTGTGTGCCCGTCGAACCCTTCCGCAATCCGAAAGAATGCGATCGCCCTATCATGACCGCCATGCAGGCGGGTCAGCCCGATGACGTTTTCCTAGAAGTCAACCATCGCCGCCATGTTGGCGCCGCGTATTGCAATTTCGCCCAAGGCGCGGGGGCGAAAACCTCGTTCCTGTGACATGGCGTCCGCCTAAACCGCACCGGCTGGCTCGACAATGACGGGTTGAGCACCCGTCGGGCAATGCGCCTGGATCATTTCGCAGATCAGCTTCTTCTGCAGGGGCTTTGTCAGGAAATGATCCAGACCCGCCGCAAGGATATTTTCTCTGTCGCCCATCATCGCATGGGCCGTCAGGGCCACGATCGGGACGTGCCGGCCCGTTCCGATCTCTTTGCGCCGTATTTCCTCGGTCGTCTGCTTGCCGTCCATCTTCGGCATCGAAATATCCATGAAAATCAGGTCGGGTTCGAATTCGTCATAGGCCGCGATCGCCTCGAGCCCGTTGGCCGCCAGCCGTAGCTCGATGTTCAGGCCCTTGGTCATTTTCGTCAGGATCAGCTGGTTTGTCCGGTTGTCCTCGGCGGCCAGAACCCGCATCAGACGTCGTTTCCCGCTCGCCATGCGCACCGGGGCAGCGGCAGAGTCCGCCGCTCTGGGTCGCGGCAATACCCCACCCCCCAAATCCATCAGGCGCGAGAACAGTTCAGCCCGCGGGATCGGCTTCTTCAGAACGCCCTGGATCAGGTGGTGGTTGGGGTCGGCATGAATGATGCTCGGATTCGCCGAAATCAGCACGATCGGCACCTTGTCCCAGCCCCGGCTGCGCAACGTCGCCGCCAGTTCCAACCCATCCATGTCGGGCAGATCATGGTTGCACAGCACAAGATCCACCGACCCTTGCATCGCCGACAAGGCTTGGGTGCCGGTGGCGCAGTCCGTCACCTCGGCCCCGAGCCGTCGCAGCTGCTTGCCCAGAATCGCCCGGTTGACGGCAAGATCCTCGACCAGGACGACATGTTTCAGCCGGTCCGCAAGATCCGGCGGCGGAACGGGCTGCGCGCCCTCGACGGTGGGCAGCGTCAGGCGGAACCCGAAACAGGACCCTTTGCCAGGATCGCTTTCAACCCAGATGGCGCCGCCCATCATCGTGATCAGCCGCTTGCTGATGGCCAGCCCAAGCCCGGTGCCGTCGAACTCGCGGGATTTGGCGTCCTCGATCTGGTTGAACTCGCCGAAGATGTGGTTGATCTTGTCGGGCGGAATCCCGATGCCCGTATCCTCGATCGCGACGTGGATGTCGCAAGTCTCCCGTTCGGCATTCGGCACCCCGGTGACCCGGATCAGCACATGCCCCTGGGGCGTGAACTTGACCGCGTTTCCGACTAGGTTGGTCAGGACCTGCCGCACGCGGCCCGGATCGCCCACGAACAGCGTGGGTAGAAACAGATCGTAGTCGACCAGAAGGGTCAGACCCTTGTCGCGCACCGTGGGTTGCAGCAACGTCGCGACCTCGAGGATGCAACGTTCCAGGTCGAATTTCTCGGGATGCAGTTCAAGCTTGTCGGCCTCGATCTTGGAATAGTCCAGAACGTCGTTGATGATGACCAGCAACGCCTCGCCCGAGGCGCGGATCGTATCGACATAGAGCCGCTGTTCGTCGTTCATCAGGGTTTCCGACAACAGGTCGGTCATCCCGACGATGCCGTTCATCGGGGTTCGAATTTCGTGGCTCATGTTGGCCAGAAAGGCCGACTTGGCCCGGTTGGCTGCCTCGGCCTTGTCGCGCGCGGCCTGCAACTGCGTCTCGTGCTGGACCGAGGCGGTGATGTTCAGCGCCAGGCTGACCACGTCGCCCCCTTGCCCACGCTGGTCGATCAGCTTGATGTACTGCCCGTTCCACAGCTGGATCACCTCGGGCGGAGGGGCCATCCGGGCCCAGCGCCGCCGCATACGGGCTTTCCACGTCTCGGCCTCTTCGTCGGCGATGATGATGATCCCCTCGTCGGTCAGCAGATCGAGTATGCGTTGATACGAGACGCCTGGCGCGACCTCATCCAGCCCTTCAAATACGCTCAGATAGGCGGTATTGGCGCTGATCAGGCGATCATTGCCGTCAAAGAATGCGAACCCGTCCTGAATGGTCTGGATCGAATGCCACAGGCGGCGCTCGGCCACTTCGATCTTGGCATGTGCGATGGTCAGGTCGGATTTGACCCTTTCATTCTCGTCCCGAACGGTCGCAACCTCGGCCTGGGTTTCGCCGATCCGCTTGGTCAGCGCCAGGGCGTATTCACCCAGCTTTTGATTGGCCGACGACAATTCGGCCTGTTTCAATGCCAACATGCGTTCGGCCGCCAACCGCGCGCGCCGTTCCTGTGCCAGTTTTTCAGCAAGGCTCATTGTTATTTTCCCGGTCCGTTCGGACACAGGATTCCGGCAGAGCGTGAAAATCTGTTTAAAACGCCTCAGCCACGCCCCTCACGCAGCCAGCCGGCCAACAGAAAGCCCCCCGCCAGCAGCAGAACCAGCCAGGGCGGGAGCAGGCCCGCCTGAGTCACGTCGCGGGTTTCATACGCCTCGCGCGGGGTCAGCCCGATCCAGCCGCGTCCGGCCGCCGGGCGTCCCGAGCGCACGTTGCGGATGGCCGGCAGCCCGTCCTCGACACGGATCGCACCGCCGCGCATGGCCGCCATGACCGGCGCAAGAATCTCGGGGGTGGCGATTGTGCGCTCGAATTCCCGCGGCGCGGCCGGGCCCAGGCCGATCACGGCAGTCAGGTCCCCTTCCTGCAAGCGGTAGAGGCCGATCTCTAGGCCGAAATACTGCGCCTCGAACCGGCCGGGCGACATCTCGCGCAGCGGCACCTCGAGCGTTTCGCCATTGGGGCGGGTGACGGTGACGGGGCCGACCTCTTCGTTCAGGGTCTGGCGGATGATGCGCATCGACTGACCGTTGGCCTCGGCCCACAGCGCCTCTTCCTCGAGCTCGGGTTCCTTCATCATCCAGTGAGCCAGACGGCGCAGCAGTTCCAGTTGCGGGCCACCGCCCTCGTATCCGCGGCTCCACAGCCAGGCGTGATCCGAGGCCAGCAGCGCCACGCGCCCTTCACCCACCCGGTCCAGCACCAGCAGCGGCCGGTCGTCGACCCCGGTCATCAACACCTCGCCCGCGCGTTGTTGGACGTCGATTTGCCGCAGCCATGCGCCCCATTCACCGTCCTCGCCCAGATCGGAGGTCACAGGGTGCCGCTGACCCAGGTCGGTCACCGTGGGCACATAGCGATCCTCGATCACGCGGGCCGTCGGCTGTGCGGGCAGGATCGCGGACAGGGGTGAGCGGAAAATGCTGTCGGCGGTCGCGAAATCCGGCCCGGCCGCGATCAGCACCGCCCCGCCGTCATTGATATAGTTGGTCACGTTGTCCAGGTAGATCGCCGGCAGGATGCCGCGCCGCTTGTAGCGGTCAAAGATGATCAGGTCGAAATCGTTGATCTTCTCCAGAAACAGCTCACGCGTGGGGAATGCGATCAGCGACAGTTCGTCCACTGGAACCCCGTCCTGTTTCTCGGGCGGGCGAAGGATGGTGAAATGCACCAGGTCGACCGAGCTGTCGGATTTCAGCAGATTGCGCCAGGTGCGCCCGCCCGGATGCGGCGAGCCCGAGACCAGCAGAACGCGCAGCCGATCGCGCACCCCGTTCATCTGGATTAAGGCAGTGTTGTTGCGGTCGGTCAGTTCGCCGTCAGCCTGCGGAACGGTGAACTGGATGACGTTGCGCCCGCCATGGGGCAGGGTCACCGGCAGCTCGACATCCACGCCGATCGGGATGCTGAATTGCTGCGGCTCACCACCGTCCACGGCAATTTCCAACGGGGCCGAGACTGCACCGGCGGGCGCGGCGCCGCTGTCTTCGACCCGCAGGGTCAGCGTGATCGGCTCGCCGATGATGGCAAAGGCGGGGGCGTTGCGCACGATCAGGCGGCGGTCCCAATCCTGCGCGCGACCGGTCTGCAACAGGTGCATCGGCGCGGGCAGACCCGGGGCCTGATCGACGTCATGCACGATGCCGTCCGACAGGATCAGAATACCGGCGATGCGGGCGCGGGGTTCCTCGGCCAGCGCCGCATTCAGCGCCGCCATGACCTGAGTGCCTTCGTCCCCGTCGCCGTCGCCCACGGTGATGCGGCGCAGTTCGGTGTTGTCGCGAGCCTCGATCTCGGCAGCCAGGGCCTCGGCGGTCTGCGTGGTCTGTTCAGCGCGGTCAGATAGGGTTTGGCTGGCGCTTTCATCCTCGATCATCAGCACGATGTCGGTCAGCGGAGCGCGGTCCTCGATCTGGTAGACCGGGCCGGACAAGGCCGCCAAAAGTACCAGCGCCGCCAGACCGCGCAACGCCCAGCCCGACAGCCCGCGCCACAGCGCCAGGACCGTCGCGGCCAAAGCGATCGAACCAATGGCGACCAGAGCGGGCCACGGGATCAGCGGGTCAAAGATGACGGAACCGGTCATTGGCCCAACCTGTCAAGCAGAGCAGGCACGTGCACCTGATCGGATTTGTAATTCCCGGTCAGCACGTGCATGACCAGATTGACGCCGAACCGGTTGGCCAGCTCGCGCTGGCGTTCTCCGGCATAGCCGCGCCCGACCGGCAGCAACGCCTGCCCGTTCCGGTCGACTGCCCAGGCCCCGGCCCAGTCGTTGCCACCAATCACCACCGGAGTGACGTTATCGTTGAGGTTGCGGAAGGGCATGCCTTCGATCTGTTCAGCGTCTGGGGGCGCGGCCTCGACCCAGATCTCGGTTCCGGCATAGCGCCCTGGGAAATCCTGCAACAGATAGAAGGTTCGGGTCAGGACGTGATCGCGCGGAACAGGCTCTAACGCAGGGATATTCAGCGGAGTCGCCAGCTGCTGCAGCTTGCGCCCATTGGGACTGGCGGCGCCGAACCCGGCGATGTCGGCATCGCGCGTGTCGAACAGGATCATCCCTCCTGATCGCAGATAGGCGTTCAGTCTGGCATAAGCCTCAGCCGAGGGCTGGGGCTGATCCGGTGTGATCGGCCAGTAGAGCAGCGGGAAGAAGGCCAGTTCGTCACGTTCGAGGTCCACACCCATGGGCTCGGCCGGTTCGACGGATGTGCGATAGGTCAGGGTCTGCGACAGGCCGCGCAACCCGGCATGGGCGACATCATCGACCTGGGCATTGCCGGTCAGGACATGGGCCAGCACCAATTCCTTGGTCGCCCGCAGGGCGAATTCGGTCTCTTCCGGCGTCTGCGCCTTCGCCTGCGGTACGATCAGAACCGCGCCCAGCGCCACCGCCGCCGCCCGCGCCAGCCCCAGACGCCCCGACAGCGCCAGCGAGGCCACAACGTCAACCGCCAGCAGGATCAGGGCGAGGCTCAGCAGCAGACCCACGATCGGGGTCTCGGCACTGACCTCCTGCCCCTTGATGGGCACATCCGCAGGCCAGCTTATCGGGCGCAGCGTGCTGTCCTCGGTCAGCACGTTCAGGGCCAGCTTCTGCTTGCCGCTTTCATACAGACCCGGGCGCAGGTCGGGCCCCAATGCGCCGGACACCAGCGCGGGGCCATCGACACCGGCCAGATTGCCCGCGTCGGACAGGGTTCCGAACCCGTCCATCACCTGAATCGGCTCCCACGTGGTGCCTTGCAGCTGTTCGACCTGCCGCGTCTTGGCGGCCGAGGCCACGGCGAGCCGGTCGAGCATTTCGACAAACAGGCCCGACAGCGGCAGGGTCGACCATTCGGCATCGGCGGTGACATGGAACAGCACCACCTGACCCAGGCCCAGCGGCTTGCGCGTCACCAGCGGCGTGCCATCCGACAGCGCGGCGATCACCCGGTCGGCCAGGTTCGGGTCGGGCTGCGCCATCACCTGGGTGCTGACGGTCACATCGTCGGGGATGCGCAACCCGTAAAAGGGCGAGCCTTCCTGGAAAGGCGCCAACCCCTTGGCTTCGCCCCAGCTCATCGCGCCGCCGACCGAGCGGCCACCGCTGCGCAGCCGCACCGGCAGCAGGACGTCTTCGGCATCGCGGCCCAGATCACTGGCCGCCATGTGCGGACCGGCAAAGCGTAGCAGCAGCCCGCCCTGTTCGACCCATTCGACCAATCCGGCCTGTTCGGCGGGGGTCAGCTTGGCCACATCGGCCAGCACGATCACATCCGGGTTGGCAGGCAGAACCTCGGCCAGCCCGCCCTCGACGAAATCGGCAGTGGGGATCAGCACCTGCGTCAGGTAGTGCAGTGGCGAAAGCAGCTCCAGCCCCTCGCGGTTGACGGTTCCGGCGATCAGGGCGACCTCGCGCCGGCGCAGGCTGTCATCGGTCAACGACACCGCCCCGGCCGACCGCTGGCCCTGCAGCTCGAACCGAGTGATGCGGGCGCGCAGTTCGGACGGCAACGCCAGATCGGCCTGCGCCTGGGTCGTGCCGCTGTCGAAGCTGACCTCAACCGATTGCAGCAGGCGCATCACGCCCGCCGGGTCGCGCCCCTGTGCATTGATGGTGACGGTCTGCGCCGGTCCGGGTGTGGCGCGCACCGCGGTCAGCCGGATCGCCCCATCCTGATAGGTGGCGGGCAGCAGCGCCAGGGTCGGCGCCGCCGCGCGATAGACCGTGACCGCGCCCCGCGCCTGCAGCGCAGACAGTAGGGTTTCGCGGCCCGGATAGTCCAGCTTGTCCGTGAACCAGTGCGCGTCGAACCTGCCCTCGACCCCCGCCAAGTCGGCCAACGCCTGCTCGATCTGCGCCGCGTCCGGCTGCCACGGCTGCGGAACCAGCCCGGGCAGGCGGTTGCGCCAGGCCTCGGCGGTCTGGAAGACGGGCGGTTCCGGCTCGGTCAGGCGCAGGATCGAGACCGGGCGCCCGGCCCGTCCGGCTTCGGTCAGCTGCGCGTCGATCTGATCCAGTGTGGCGGGCCAGCGCGTGGCCCCGGCCCAGCTGGCATCCAGCACCAGCAGCAATGGCCCCGATCCGGTTTCGTCGCGCGACGGGTTCAGCACCGGGCCGGCCAGACCGACAATAATTGCCGCCGCCGCCAGCATGCGCAGCAGCAACAACCACCACGGGGTGCGGTCGGATACGCTCTCGTCGTCCTTCAGGCCCAGCAACAGGGTCACCGCCGGGAACAGCCGTCGGATCGGCGCGGGCGGCACGGCGCGCAGGATCAGCCAAAGGATCGGCAGGGTCAGCAGACCCAGCAAAACCCACGGCGCGGTAAAGCCGATGCCCGCCAGAACTGTCATCGCGCCCCTCCGTCCAGCGCACGATAAAGCCACAACAGGGCCGCCTGCGCGCTGTCTTGGGTGTGGTGCAGGCCCAGTTGCCAGCCAGTCACCCGGCACAGGCGGGTCAGGTCATCCTTGCGTCGCGCCAGCCGCGCCAGATAGCGATCGCGCAGGTCTCCGGCCTTGAGGGTCTCGTGCCGGACCGTGCCGCCGACGCTTTCGAAGATGGTGCGCCCGCGATAGGGGAAGCTCTCCTCGCCCGGGTCCAGAACCTGCAGCAACACGCCACGCACGCCGCGATCGGCGGCCTTGGTCAGGGCCAGTTCGACCTCGTCCAGCGGACCGAGGAAGTCAGAGATGAACACGGCGCGGGCATGGGGGATCATGGCGCGGTGTTCGGGCGGGGCGTAGTCGGCCTCGGTATCTTCGGACAGGGCCTGCGCCAGCCGGATGATCTGGGCATTGCCGCGCCGGGGCGGCAGTATGGTTCCGGTCAGACCCACACGCTCGCCCCCGCGCACTAGCAGGATCGCCGTGGCCAGCCCCAGCAGGCGGGCCCGGTCGGCCTTGGTGGGAAGGGATTTGTCGGACGCAAAGCGCATCGAGGCACCCTGATCGACCCACAGCATGATCGACTGCGCGATCTGCCATTCGCGTTCGCGCACATATTGCTGATCGCCGCGGGCCGAGCGGCGATGGTCGATCATCCGCCGGCTGTCGCCGATCTGGGCCGGTCGGTATTGCCAGAAATCATCGCCCAACCCCGAACGCCGCCGGCCGTGATCACCCAGCAGCACGGTTCCGGCCAGGTGTTCGGCCCGCGCCAACAGCGGCGGCAGCCGGGACGCCTCGGCCTCGGATCTTTCGCGAAGGGTGCGGACCGCGTTCACGCGGCCGCCTCGGCCCGGACAAGCCCGGCCGCGGTGGTTTCGATCAGGTCGGCCAGGCTGTCACCGCGCGCCCGCGCGGCGAAGTTCAGCGCCATCCGGTGGCTCAGCACCGGGCGCGCCATGTCCAGCACATCTTCGGCATTGGGGGCCAGCCGGCCCTGCAGCATCGCCCGCGCCCGCACCGTCATCATCAGCGCCTGCGCCGCGCGCGGACCGGGGCCCCAGGCGACGGTCTCGGACACGCGCTCGGACACGCCGGGTTCTTCGGGGCGGAACGCGCGCACCAGATCAAGGATCAGTTCGACCACCGACTCGCCCACCGGCATCCGGCGCAGCAGAACCTGCGCGGCCAGCAATTCTTCATTGGTGAAGATCTGGTGCGCTTCCTCCTCGGCCACGCCGGTGGTGGCCAGCAGGATGTCACGCTCGGTCTGGCGGTCGGGATAGTTCACGTCGATCTGCACCAGGAAACGGTCCAACTGGGCCTCGGGCAGCGGATAGGTGCCTTCCTGTTCGATGGGGTTCTGGGTGGCAAGCACATGGAACGGCACGCCCAGCGCGCGATCCTCGCCCGCGACGGTCACCCTGCGTTCCTGCATCGCCTGCAGCAGCGCCGACTGGGTGCGCGGGCTGGCGCGGTTGATCTCGTCCGCCATCAAGAGTTCACAGAAGATCGGGCCGGGAATGAATCGGAAATGGCGACTGCCATCCTCGGCGGTGTCCAGAACCTCGGACCCCAGAATGTCGGCCGGCATCAGGTCGGGGGTGAACTGGATGCGATTGCCATGCAGGCCCATGACGGTGGACAGGGTTTCCACCAGCCGCGTCTTGCCCAGGCCCGGCAGCCCGATCAGCAGGGCATGACCGCCACACAGCAGCGCGGTCAGCGTCAGGTCGACGACCCTCTCCTGCCCGATGAAGCGGCGGGTGATCGAGGATTTGGCCTGTTGCAGTTTCGCTTCCAGCGCTTCGATCTCGGACACGAGGTCGGCAGGTTCGGTCATGACTTTCCCTTCCGTGGACTTAGTATAGATGAAGTGTATCGCGCTGCGAGGAAATGGCAAAAACAATGAGCGGACAAAATCCTGTGAAACCGTCCCCTGAGGGTCTGGCGGCCTCGGTCAAGGCGGCCAAACCGCGGGGTCTGCCCCCTGTCGACAGCTGGAATCCTCCGTTCTGCGGCGATCTGGACATGCGCATCGCGCGCGATGGCACTTGGTATTATCTAGGGTCGCCCATCACCCGGTTCGAGCTTGTGAGGCTCTTTTCCTCGATTCTTAAGAAAGAAGCGGACGCCTATTTCCTGGTCACCCCGGTCGAGAAGGTCGGCATAACGGTCGAAGACGCGCCGTTTGTGGCGGTCGATTTCGACCGGACCGGCGCGGGCGAGAATCAGGTTCTGACTTTTACCACCCATGTCGGCGATACGGTGACGGCCGGGCCGGATCATCCGATCCGGGTGGTCATCGACCCCGAAACGAGTGAGCCGAGCCCCTACATTCTGGTGCGATCGAACCTTGAGGCGCGGATCGACCGCAAAAGCTTCTATCGGCTGGTGGACATCGCCACCCATCACGACGGGCAGTTCGGCGTCTGGTCGGGCGGGCAGTTCTTTGCCATCGCGCCATCGGACATGGTGGGTGACGGCTAGGCCGTCTGCCGCCCGGGCCGGTCCTGCGCCAGCACCACGGCCAGCGCCACCACCGCCGCGCCCAGCGCACGGGTCCAGTTCCACTCTTCTCCCAACACCAGCATGATGACCATCACATAGAACGGGGCCACGTTGATGTGGAACGAGGCAAGCGCCACGCCCAGCTTGCCGACCGAGGCGATGAACAGAACCTGGCTGAGCCCCAGCGATATCAGCGCGTAGATGACCAGCATCCCGGCCTGCTGCGTGTCGATGGCACCCTGGGGCCGGAGGTCGAACCCGGCCAGGCTGGCCAGTCCGATTAGCACCGAGGCCACGATCGCGCCACCGGCCAGCGTGATCGTGGTGCGGCCGGTCTGGCTGAGGTCGGGGAAATCGCGTGCCGTGGCCATGCTGCCCCAGCAGAACAATGTCGTGGACCCGACCGCACAGAGCGCACCCAGCCCAAGCTGCGCGGGCGCGATGGCGCTGGTGGCGATCAGCCCGCCGATGATCGAAGCGACCACGCCCAGCGCGAAATTCGCGCGCAGGCGACGGGTTCCCGCGGCCAGTTCCAGCAGGGTGGCCACCAGCGGCGCGCACGAGGCGATGATGGCGACCGTCACCGGGTCGGTCAGCTTCTGCGCCAGGATGATCAGGAACATGCCCAGCCCCAGGCCAAAACCGCCGACCCGCACCGCATGTCTCCATCGGGCGCGCAGCACGGCGCCGGGTCCGTCGATCCAGATCCAGATCGGCACCATCACTGCCACCGCCAGCATCAGCCGCGCTGCCCATAGGGCGACGGGCGGCCAGGACTGCAACAGGATCTCAGCCGCCGGGAAACCGGCCGCCCAGGTCAGCATCGACGCCACCGCCAGCCCGTTTCCGGACAGGGCGGATTGCCGCGCACCGGTCGCAGTGAAACTGGGCCCGCGAACGGGGTCCGGACTCATCGCCATCGGTTTCAACCCTTTTGTTGGTGCAGCGCCACGAAAATGATTCGCTGCGACACCCCGACCCTTCACAATCGGCCCGCGCCGGTCTGGCCGATTTTCGACATATTGTCGTTTTCAAACCCTTCCTCTGCACGCCGCACGCCACTAAGGTCGGCGCGCCATCAGCCCGAGAGGACAATGCCCCGATTTGCCGCCAATATCTCGCTGCTCTTTGCCGAGCTGCCCTATCTCGACCGGTTCAAGGCGGCGGCGGATGCAGGGTTCAAAGCGGTCGAGATCCTGTTTCCCTATGACTTGGCGGCCAAGGAAACCCGCCGCGCTTTGCTGGCAAACGGGCTGGACCTGGTACTGATCAACGCGCCGCCGCCCAACTATACCGGCGGCCAGCCCGGCTATGCGGCCGTTCCGGGGGGCGAGGCGCGGTTCCAGTCCGACATCCGCCGCGTCCTGCGCTATGCCGAGGCGTTGAGGCCCGGCCTGATCCATGTGATGGCGGGCTATGCCTCGGGGGCGGAAGCGCAGGACTGTTTCGTGCGCAACCTGCAATGGGCCGCGGATTTTGCGCCGCATCAGCAGTTCACGATCGAACCGCTGAACCCGGTCTCGCAGCCCGAGTATTTTCTGAACGACTATGATCTGGCCGCCGCGTGCCTAGACCGGATCGACCGCCAGAATGTGGGCCTGCAATTCGACAGCTTTCATGCCCGGATGATCCATGGCAATGCGCAGGCCGTCTGGGACAGATTCCGCGACAGGATCGTGCATATTCAGATCGGATCGGCCCCCGACAGGTCGGAACCCGGCCGGGACGAGACCGATTTCACCGCACTGTTCGCAGCAATCGACGACAGCGGTTATGACGGCTGGGTCAGCGCCGAATACACGCCCTCGACCCGGCGCACCGACGCCTCTCTGCATTGGATGCGATAGGCCTGTGCGCCTGCGCACTGGAAATCACATTTCGAATGTTGCATATGAAAAGGTAAATCAGCAGAGGAACAGCCGCATGATCCCAGCCCGTTTTGCCCCCGTCCTGTTCGGATTGATCCTGTCGGGGCTGATGTCCTGCATCGTGACCTGCATCGCAACGGTCAAAGAGATCGGGCTGGGTCCCGAGACCCTTGGCAGCTGGATGGGCGCCTGGAGCGTCAGCTGGCCGGTGGCCTTCGCAGTGGTTCTGTTCGTGGCTCCGCTGACCCGTCGGCTGGTCGCGCTGTTGGTCAGGCCCGAGGCCTGACCTGCCGCGAAGAGGGCCCGCCGGGCTTGATGAGCGGCACGGCGCTTGCCTAATGCGCCTCGGCCCAGTTGGCGCCCTTGCCCGCATCCACCGTCAGTTTCACGTCCAGCTTCACCGCCGGATCAGGCGCGTTCTCCATCACGTCGCGCGCAATCTCGATGGTCTGATCCACCGCGTCCTCTGCCACTTCGAACAGCAGTTCGTCATGCACCTGCAGCAGCATCTTGGTCGGCAGCCCGTCGATCGCCTGAGGCATCCGCACCATCGCCCGCCGGATCACGTCCGCCGCGGTGCCCTGAATCGGCGCGTTGATCGCCGCGCGGCGCGCGAACCCCGCATGCGGCCCCTTGGCGTTGATCTCAGGCGTGTGGATCTTGCGTCCGAACAGCGTCTGCACATAGCCATGCTCTTTGGCAAAGGCGATGGTGTCATCCATGTAACGCCGGATGCCCGGGAAGCGTTCGAAATAGCGGTCGATGAAGCCCTGCGCCTCGGCCCGCGGAATGCGCAGGTTGCGCGCAAGACCAAAGCCCGAAATGCCGTAGATCACGCCGAAATTGATCGCCTTGGCCTTGCGGCGGATTTCGGGCGTCATCTCGTCCAGCGGCACGTCGAACATTTCCGACGCGGTCATGGCGTGAATGTCCAGCCCATCGGCAAAGGCTTGTTTCAAGGCTGGAATATCGGCGATATGCGCGAGGATGCGCAGCTCGATCTGTGAATAGTCGAGCGACACCAGCACGTTGCCCGGCTCGGCGATGAAAGCCTCGCGGATGCGGCGGCCTTCTTCGGTGCGCACCGGGATGTTCTGCAGGTTCGGATCGGTCGAGGCCAGACGCCCCGTGTTCGCCCCGGTGATGGCATAAGACGTGTGCACCCGCCCCGTATCGGGATTGATATGGGTCTGCAGCGCGTCGGTATAAGTCGATTTCAGCTTGCTGAGTTGCCGCCAGTCCAGCACCCGGCGCGGCAGCTCATGCTCGGTCGCCAGATCTTCCAGCACGTCGGCGCCGGTCGAATACTTGCCGGTCTTGCCCTTCTTGCCGCCCTCTAGGCCCATCTTGTCGAACAGGATCTCGCCCAGCTGCGCAGGCGAGCCGACATTGAAATTCTCGCCCGCCAACTCGTGGATTTCAGCCTCTAACGCAGCCATTTTCTGGGCAAACGCGTTCGACATGCGGCTCAGCACGTCACGGTCGACCTTGATGCCATGCATCTCCATCTCGGCCAGAACCGGCACCAGGGGGCGCTCGAGCGTTTCATAGACGGTGGTCACCTGAACCCGGTGCAGCTGCGGCTTGAACAACTTCCACAGGCGCAGGGTGATGTCGGCGTCCTCGGCGGCATAGGCGGTGGCCTCGTCGATTGGCACCTTGTCGAAGGTGATCGCCGACTTGCCCGTACCCAACAGCGGCTTGATCGGGATCGGCGTGTGGCCCAGATAGCGTTCGGACAGCGCGTCCATGCCGTGTCCATGCTCACCCGCATGCATGGCATATGACATCAGCATCGTGTCGTCGATCGGGGCGACATCCACGCCATAGCGTGCAAAGATCTTGGCGTCATATTTCATGTTCTGCCCGATCTTCAGGATCGACGGATCCTCAAGCACCGGCTTGAGCATCTCCAGCGCCTCATCCAGCGGCATCTGCCCCTCGGCCAGCGCGTCCGAGCCGAACAGGTCGTCACTGGCACCGTCGCGGTGGGTCAGCGGGATATAGCAGGCCTCGCCCGGCTCGATGCACAGCGAAATGCCGACCAGATCGGCCACCATCTCGTTCAGGCCGGTTGTCTCGGTGTCCACCGCCACCCAGCCGCGTTCATGCGCCTGATC
>NZ_JBXWRT010000019.1:0-46496 GCF_059613045.1 Ruegeria sp. BHSC037 | reverse complement strand
GCTTCTCGGCGATCCGCTTGGAAAGCGTGCGGAACTCCATCTCGGCCAGGAACGACAACAGCTTGTCCGGGTCGGGGTCGCGAAGCTCCAGATCGTCCAGCGTGAAATCCAGCGGCATATCGCAATCCAGCTGCACCAGCTTCTTCGACAGCTCGATCTGGTCGCGCTTCTCGATCAGGGTCTGGCGACGCTTGGGCTGCTTGATCTCCTCGGCCCGGTCCAGCAGCGTCTCCAGGTCACCGAACTCGTTGATCAGCAGTGCCGCCGTCTTGATCCCGATCCCCGGCGCGCCCGGCACGTTGTCGACGCTGTCACCGGCCAGCGCCTGCACATCCACGACGCGCTCGGGGTAGACCCCGAATTTCTCGAACACCCCCTCGCGGTCGATACGCTTGTTCTTCATGGCGTCCAGCATCTCGACGCCGTCGCCCACCAGCTGCATCAGGTCCTTGTCGGAACTGACGATGGTCACCCGGCCCCCGGTCTGGCGCGCCTGACAGGCCAGCGTGGCGATGATGTCATCGGCCTCGTACCCCTCAAGTTCTTTGCAGGGGATGTTGAAGGCCTCGGTCGCCTGCCGGGTCAGGGGGATCTGCGGGCGCAGATCCTCGGGCATCGCCTCGCGGTTGGCCTTGTAGAGGTCGTACAAGTCATTGCGGAAGGTGTGCGAGCCCTTGTCGAAGACCACCGCCAGATGGGTCGGCGCATCGGGGCCGTGGTCGCCATCCACGTAACGCTGCAACATGTTGCAAAAGCCCGAAACGGCGCCAATCGGCAGCCCGTCCGATTTCCGCGTCAGCGGCGGAAGGGCGTGATAGGCGCGAAAGATGAAGGCTGATCCGTCGATCAGATGCAGATGGCAGCCTTTTCCGAATGTGCTCATGCGCGCTCTCCCCGTCAGTCAGGGACGGTTCTGCCACAGGGGCAGCCGGGTGACCAGTCAGGAACGCGCCCTAGCCGCCAAACAGACCGGTGAAAACATCCGAGAAACTGTTCAGCAGCGCCATGATGACCAGCGCGCCGAGGAACGCGAAAAACGCCATTGCGAAGAACTGGAACAGGATCGCGCCGGTTCCGATGACCACACCGGCAATGGCCGGGCGGCGTTTTTCGTGCCGCAGGATGCCGATGACCGAGACGACGATCGCCAACCCGCCCAGCATGGCGACACCGATCTGCAGAAAGTCATCCAGATCGCGGGTGGGCGCGACCGGCGCGGGCTGCTCCATCCCCGCGGCGGCCCGCAGGGTCGATTTTCCCAACTCGGCGGCCAGTTCGCCCAGCGTCACGCCGGTGGATTGCTGCGGCGCGAATGGCCCTGCCCAGAACACGAACAGGGCTGCGAACAGGGCCAGTGCCGCAAGGCAAAAGCCAACCCATCCAAAAACCGGACTCCCGGAATCAGCAGCAGTCATATCGGTCATCATTCACACCCACGTTTGTCACACCAACGCACTGGATGAAAATCGCGGCGAGATTTGGGCGGACTGCGGTTGGGCGGGCAATCAGTGTTGCTGTGCGTCCTTCAGAACATATTTGCAGTCGCAATAGGGGCACTCGACCCAGCCCTGATCTTCGGGGATCTGCAACCAGACGCGCGGATGGCCCAGCGCGCCCTCGCCGCCATCGCAGGCGACGCGGCTTGTCTCGACGATCTTGGTTTCCGGAGCTTCGATTGTCACGGCGTGCGATCCTTCACTGGTTGTCGGCCTCGCGGGCATGCATTAGGTGCGTTTATGAGCGATCAAGAAACCGGGGGCAAGAGCCAGCAATGACCGATGCAGCGATCAGCCTTCGCGGCCTGCGCAAAACCTATCGCGGCGGCAAGGGCCAGCCCGAGAAACACGCGCTGAAGGGCATTGACCTGGATATCCCGCGCGGGTCGGTCTTTGGCCTGCTGGGGCCGAACGGCGCAGGCAAATCGACCCTGATCAACATTCTCGCAGGGCTGGTGCTCAAGACCGCCGGCCAGGTTACGATCTGGGGCTATGACCAGGACCGCAACCCGCGCCAGGCCCGCGCGGCCATCGGGGTGATGCCGCAGGAGCTGAACCTCGACCCGTTCTTCACCCCCCGCGGCGCGCTCGAGGTGCAGGCGGGACTTTACGGCGTTCCCAAATCGCAGCGGCGCAGCGACGAGATCCTCGAACTGGTCGGCCTCAGCGACAAGGCCGAGGCCTATGCCCGCACGCTGTCGGGCGGGATGCGGCGGCGGCTGCTGCTGGCCAAGGCGCTGGTGCACCACCCGAAAATCCTGGTGCTGGACGAACCCACCGCCGGCGTGGACATCGAACTGCGCCAAATGCTGTGGGCCAATGTGCGCAAGCTGAACCAGCAGGGCATGACCATCATCCTGACCACCCACTACCTGGAAGAAGCGCAGGAGATGTGCGACGAGATCGCCATCATCAACCACGGGGAAAAGGTGGCGCAGGACAGCACCGCCAACCTGCTGGGCCGCATGGACGGCCGCACCATGGTCATCACCCCCGAGGCCCCCGTGACCGCCCTGCCCGCCGCCCCCGGCGTTCAGGCCAGCCTGCGCGACGACGGCAGCCTCGCGCTGCACTACCGCAGCCCGGAAACCAGCGCCGAGCAGGTGCTCGAGGCGGTCCGGCAGGCCGGCATCCGCATCCGCGACGTGCGCACCGAAGAGGCCGATCTCGAGGACGTGTTCCTTGCCCTCACCTCCTCGCGCGCCGACGATGCCCCGACCGACGATCAGGACCAGCCGCGCCGGGGTCTGCACCGGGTCAAGTTGTGACGAGGCCCCGTGCCAATTTGGCCTGGGCAGGTGAAGTTTTTTTCCGAACAGCATAAGGCCATTCGTCGCACCACCCTTGTATGGCTGCGTTGCGGACTAAGATCCCTTGCCAGTTGTGAGTTTGCTCGCGCTAATGGCAAGGAGAGTAACATCCCTAGGCTTGGGCGGCGAAAATTAGTCGTACGGTTTCGATATCAATAGGCTTTAGCTCGGGCGCGGCTTCCTTGTTTGGACCTCGGACGTGATGGAGGCCTAGCTCCGCAGTGAAGACAAGCGGTGTATTTTTTTTGCCGCCATTTCTATTCGAACCTGGCACTTCGAGAAGTGTGTCACAATCGATGCTGTCGGCGCCTACCAGCATGTCAACAAACGCACTGTAATACCGCTGAATTACGCGGGACTGTTCGCTACTGAATGCAGTTGATTGATTGAGCTTCCAAAAAGTTTCGTACAACAAGTATCCTTGGCATTCGGGATAGTCCTTCAAGCCCTCGTTGTCGTCGTGATCCATCCAATCCCCTAGATGCCATCTCGCAAACTCTGAGCAATCGTAGGGCAATCCCGGTTCAGTGATACGAGGACGGTAGTCGCCTGCCTCTTCCCAAATCCCACCGAAGCGCGTCTCTCTCACTACACGATCGGCGGATCTGGGGGAAATCCCAGTGACCATACCCATCCAATCGTCGTCGTACTCTTCAAATATTCTAACAGCCGATGTTTTCGGTTGTTTTGGAATCGAGGAAAGACTATCGCCAAAACTCAAATCCGACGACACAGCGATCCATTTATGATCGCGGCGGCGCCTTTCAATTACCCACAACAATGAAGCAGTCACATTAGAGTCTCCTTGACCTATGGTCTTATAATTGATCGGGTTTTCTAACGCCGATTTCACACTTTTAGTTCATAGTGCAGTGTGCGTCACCTTGAGCAGCGCTTTCCGATCTTAGACATGTCGCGGTTTTTCTCTGCGAGGATACCGTCTACGTTGAGCTCGAACCAGAACTTCACCGCACCTGAATCGACAACCCAATTCCCGCGCAATGCAGACAAGGACTCGAAAAAGAACAAAACGAGAATATAATGACGACTCGCCATGTATGCCGAGCTGTCGATCACGTCGAACTTCACCTTCCTCACCGGGGCCTCGCACCCCGAGGAGTACATGGAGCGCGCCGTCACCCTGGGCCTGCCCGCCATCGCCATCGCCGATGACAACTCGGTGGCCGGCATCGTCCGCGCCCACACCCAGGCGCGCGAGATCGCCCGCAAGGTGCGTGAACGCCGCGCGTGGGAGGAGCGGAACACGCCCATCGGCCCGCCCTGCCCCAATCACATCCCGAAACCGCCCTCGTTCCCGGTGCATGCGGTGCCGCGCCTGATCCCGGCGGCACGGCTGATCTTTACCGATGCCCCGCCCGTCACCGCCCTGCCCATCAACCGGCAGGGCTGGGCCAACCTGTGCCGCCTCCTGTCCACCGGACGGCTGCGCGCGGCCAAGGGCGACTGCATCCTGCACCTGTCCGACCTGCTGGAGTTTTCCGACGGTCTGCACCTGCTGCTCTGGCCACAGGCGGGCCGTCCGACCGGCGGCGCGAGCGGATGGCGGACACAGGCGCAACAGCTGACGCGCCGCTTTGCCGGGCGTATGCACCTGCTGATGCATCCCCGCTATGACGGGGCGGATACGGCATTTTTCCAAGTGTTAGAGACTGAATCGCGCCATCTGGGCCTGCCCACCATCGCCAGCGCCGCGCCGATGATGCATCACGGGTCGCGCCGCCGGCTGGCCGATGTGCTGACCGCGATCCGGCTGCGCCGCAAGGTGGACGATCTGGGCCGCCACGCGCTGGCCAATGGCGAACAGCGCCTGCGGTCCGAGGCCGAGATGCTGCGCATCTTCAAGGGGCACGAAGGCGCCGTGGCCCGCGCGTATGCGCTCAGCCAGGAACTCACCTTCTCGCTGGACGAGCTGCGCTATGAATACCCCAGCGAGGTCAGCGGCACCGAAACCCCCGCCCAGCGCCTGCACCGTTTGGCGCACGAGGGGCTGGCCTGGCGCTATCCCGCCGGCGCGCCCGAAAAGGTCAAGGCGATGCTGGCGCATGAGCTGACCCTGATCGGCAAGCTGAAATACGAGCCCTATTTCCTGACCGTCCGCGACATCGTGCATTTCGCCCGCGGCCGCGGGATCCTGTGTCAGGGGCGCGGCTCGGCGGCCAATTCGGTGGTCTGCTATTGCCTGGGCGTCACCTCGGTCAGCCCCGAGATGGGCACCATGGTGTTCGAACGCTTCGTCTCCGAGGCGCGGGACGAGCCGCCCGACATCGACGTCGATTTCGAACATGAACGCCGCGAAGAGGTGATCCAGCACATCTATGAACGCTATGGCCGCCACCGCGCGGGGCTGTGCGCCACGGTGATCCACTATCGCGGCAAGCGCGCCATCCGCGAGGTGGGCCGCGCCATGGGCCTGACCGAGGACACGATTTCCGCCCTGTCCTCGCAGCTGTGGGGGTTCTTCTCGACCGCGGGTCTCGAGGCCGAGCGGATGCGCGAGATCGGCCTCGACCCCGAGGATCGCCGACTAAAACAGACTCTAACACTGGTACATCAGATCAACGGCTTCCCCCGCCACCTGTCCCAGCATGTAGGCGGGTTCATCATCACCGAGGGCCGTCTGGACGAGCTGGTGCCCATCGAAAACGCCACGATGGAGGACCGCACCGTCATCTGCTGGGACAAGGACGACATCGATTCCCTAGGCATCCTCAAGGTCGATGTCCTGAGCCTTGGCATGCTGACCTGCATCCGCAAGGCCTTCGACCTGATCGCCCAGCACCACCAGACCAGCTATACGCTCGCCACCCTGCCGCCCGAAGACCCGGCGGTCTATGACATGCTGTGCCGCGCGGATTCGGTGGGCGTGTTCCAGGTGGAATCACGAGCGCAGATGAACTTCCTGCCCCGGATGCGGCCGCGCAATTTCTATGACCTGGTGATCGAGGTCGCCATCATCCGCCCCGGCCCCATCCAGGGCGACATGGTGCATCCCTATATCCGGCGGCGGAATGGCGAGGAGGAGGTCAGCTTCCCCTCGGACGCACTGGGCGAGGTGCTGGGTAAGACGCTGGGCGTGCCGCTGTTTCAGGAGCAGGCGATGCAGATCGCCATCGTCGGCGCGGGCTTCACCCCGGAACAGGCCGACCGGCTGCGGCGGTCGCTGGCGACCTTCAAGAAGCATGGCAATGTCAGCGAATTCCGCACCCTGTTCTTGCGCGGGATGCAGCGCAACGGCTATGACGCCGAATTTGCCGAGCGGTGCTTCTCGCAGATCGAGGGGTTCGGCTCCTACGGCTTCCCCGAAAGCCACGCGGCCAGCTTTGCGCTGCTGGTCTATGCCAGCGCTTGGATCAAGTGCCACCACCCGGGCATCTTTGCCTGCGCGCTGCTGAACTCGCAGCCGATGGGCTTCTATGCCCCCGCCCAGATCGTGCGCGATGCGCGCGAGCATGGCGTGCAGGTGCGTCCGGTCTGCATCAATGCCAGCTTCTGGGACAACGTGATGGAGCCCGACGGCCATGGCGGGCTGGCCCTGCGGCTGGGCTTTCGCCAGATCAAGGGCCTAAGCGAGGAGGACGCCAGCTGGCTGACCGCCGCGCGCGGCAACGGCTACCACCAGGTTGACGACGTCTGGCGCCGCGCGGGGCTTGGCCCCTCGGTGATCGAACGTCTGGCCGAGGCCGATGCCTTTGCCGCCTGCGGCCTGACCCGGCGCGAGGCGCTGTGGCAGGCCAAGGCGATCGCCACCGCCCGGCCTCTGCCCCTGTTCGCGCAGGATCTGGAAGGTGAGGCGCTGGACGAGCCCGCCGCCCATCTGCCGCAGATGTCGCTGGGCGAACAGGTGGTCGAGGATTACGTCGCCACCCGCCTCAGCCTGCGGGCGCATCCCGTGGCCCTGCTGCGGCACCTGCTGACGCCGGGGCAGCGCGACAAT
This sequence comes from Ruegeria sp. BHSC037, assembly GCF_059613045.1. Classification (NCBI taxonomy): domain Bacteria; kingdom Pseudomonadati; phylum Pseudomonadota; class Alphaproteobacteria; order Rhodobacterales; family Roseobacteraceae; genus Ruegeria; species Ruegeria sp. BHSC037. Next base: position 39,735 of record NZ_JBXWRT010000019.1, on the reverse strand, counting down.
TCCGCCCCTGCATCCGGGCCGGAAAACGCGGTATCGGCTCGGAACAGAGCCTGAATTGAAAGCCCCGACCATGTCCCGGCCCGTGCTACCCCCACGTTTTCTCGCCACGCCCGACCAGATCCGGGCGCAGGTCACCGCATTCTACGCCCGCGTCCGGCAGGACGCCCTGCTGGGCCCGATCTTCAACCGTTACGTCACCGACTGGCCCGCACATGAGGACCGGATCGCCGCTTTCTGGCGCAACGCCATCCTGTTTGAGCGCGGCTACAGCGGCAATCCGCAGCGCGTGCATATCGAGCGTCCGGACGTGAAACCCGAGATGTTCGCCCATTGGCTGGACCTGTTCGAAAAGGTCGCCCACGGCACCCTGCCCCCGGAAACGGCCACTCCTTGGGTGGCGCTGGCCCGCCGTATCGGGGCGGGAATGCAGGCCGGTGTCGCGGCCGCCCGCCAACCGGCCGGGGTACCGCCGATCTTGCGCTGAACGGCCGGTCCCGCAGGAATGTTAGCGGTAAAGTTTGGGCTATCCGACTCTGCCGATTGGGTTTAATCAGGCCTCAGACACCTACCACTGCATCCAACCGCCCGGGGCCAGCCATATGAGCACACAGAACTCCACCGTTCAGGGACTTGGCTTTGCCTTTCTCGGTTTTGCCGTCTTTGCCACCCATGACGCGCTGATCAAGACGCTGGGCGGCACTTATTCGGTGCTGCAGATCATCTTTTTCGCCACGCTGTTTTCCTTTGTGCCGATGGCGGTCACGATTCTGGCGGACAAGGCCACTGGAAACTTCCTGCCTCGCCATCCATGGTTGGTCATGCTGCGCTCGGGGCTGATGGTCACGGGTATGTCCTGTGCCTTCTACGCCTTCTCAGTCCTGCCACTGGCCGAAGTCTACTCGCTGCTGTTTTCCTTTCCGCTGATCGTCACCGTCCTGTCGATCCCGATACTGGGCGAGGTCGTGCGCGCCCAACGCTGGGCCGCGGTGGGCGTGGGCCTGATCGGGGTGCTGATCGTCCTGCGCCCCGGCGCGACCGAAATCACCCTGGGCCACATTGCCGCCCTGACGGCTGCGTTCTGCAGCGCGTTCGCATCCGTGCTGGTGCGTAAGATCGGAAACGAGGAACGCTCGGCGGTGCTGATCCTGTATCCGATGCTGCTGGCGATCGTGGTCATGAGCCTGGCCCAACCAGCCGTCTATCAGCCGCCGTCCCTGCTTCATCTGGCCATGATGGCGCTGGTCGGCGTGTTTTCGGTGATCGCCCAGCACCTGATCATTCTGGCCTATCGGGCTGCGCCCGCTGGCGTGGTCGCACCCAGCCAGTACAGCCAGATCATCTGGGCCACGATCTTTGGTATGGTTTTCTTTGGCGAACGCCCAGATGTCTGGGTCGCAGTCGGGGCCAGTATCATCATCGCGTCCGGAGTATTCGTTGTCTGGCGTGAGAGCCGGGCCAATGTATCGCCGAACAAACCGGTTCTGCGCGTGCGTTCGCCGCGCTCTGACACCGGCGCCTCGGCGCGGCCAGGGTCCTAGAGCCGCCACGCGGCTGGGCGGTCGCGTTACCTCTCTTTGCAGCGGATCTTGATATTTCCGTTCTCGCCAGATTCTTCGAACTTTCCGATTCCACGAACCAGATCGCTCAGTCGGTTGAATCCGTAGGTCCGCGTGTCGAAATCCGGGTAATTCATGCTCAGCTGGCGGCCGACCCAGCCCAGGGTGACCCAGCCATCCGGCTCGTCGGATTTGAGCACGACATTGCGGATCAGCTGGTAGGCATGGTTCAGGTCTTTTTTCGACGGAGCCTTCTTGGTCTTTTCACCGCCGGCGCTTTCTTTCTTGATGTTTTCGATCAGAATGAACCGGTTGCAGGCCGCCACGAAAGCCTTCGGGGTCTTGCGCTCACCAATGCCGTAGACCCTCAAACCCTGCTCGCGGATGCGGCTGGCAAGCCGGGTGAAATCACTGTCCGAGGACACCAGCACGAACCCGTCGAAACGGCCCGAATGCAGAATGTCCATCGCGTCTATCACCAAGGCGATGTCTCCGGCGTTCTTGCCGGTTGTGTTGGCGAATTGCTGGTGCGGTACGATGGCGTATTCCGCCAGTTTCTCGGCGCTCCAACCCTGCGGGATACCGCCGGAAAAATCGCCGTAGATCCGGCGCAGGCTCGCCTCTCCCAATGTGGCGACTTCTTCGAAAATTTCGGCGACGTGTTTTGCCGGGACGTTTTCGGCGTCGATCAGAACGGCCAGGCGTTCCGTTGCTTCAGTAGTCAATTTAATCTCTCTATTCAGGTATTTATCAATGCTCTGAAGATAAGAGGCAAAAAGGGCGGTTTGAACCCCGCCCTTGCAATTTCCGATTGTCAGTAGATCACCACAGACCGGATGCTTTCGCCTTTGTGCATCAGGTCGAAGCCGGTGTTGATGTCGTCCAGACCCATGGTGTGGGTGATCATCGGGTCGATCTCGATCTTTCCTTCCATGTACCAGTCGACGATCTTGGGCACGTCCGTGCGCCCGCGTGCGCCGCCAAAGGCGGTGCCGCGCCACGACCGGCCGGTGACCAGCTGGAACGGACGGGTCGAGATCTCGGCCCCCGCAGGCGCCACGCCGATGATGATGGATTCGCCCCAGCCCTTGTGCGCCGATTCCAGCGCCGCGCGCATCACCTGTACGTTGCCGGTGGCATCAAAGGTGTAATCCGCGCCGCCCTTGGTCAGGTTCACCAGATAGGGCACCAGATCGCCCTCGACCTCGGCGGGGTTGACGAAATCGGTCATGCCGAATTTCTCGGCCATCTCGCGCTTGGCGGGGTTCAGGTCGACGCCGACGATCTGGTCGGCCCCGGCGAGACGCAGACCCTGGATCACGTTCAAGCCGATGCCGCCCAGGCCGAACACGATGGCGCGGCTGCCGATTTCCACCTTGGCGGTGTTGATCACCGCGCCGATGCCGGTGGTCACGCCGCAGCCGATATAGCAGATCTTGTCGAACGGCGCGTCCTCGCGCACCTTGGCCAGCGCGATCTCGGGCAGAACCGTATGGTTCGAGAAGGTCGAGCAGCCCATGTAGTGCAGGATCGGATCCCCGTCCAGCGTCGAGAAACGCGAGGTGCCGTCGGGCATCAGGCCCTTGCCCTGCGTCTCGCGGATGGCCTGGCACAGGTTGGTCTTGGGGTGCAGGCAGTATTCACACTCGCGACATTCGGGAGTGTAGAGCGGGATCACGTGATCGCCCGGCTTCAGGCTGGTCACGCCCTCGCCCACCTCAACCACCACGCCGGCGCCTTCATGGCCCAAAATGGCCGGGAACAGCCCCTCGGGGTCGGCCCCCGACAGGGTGAATTCATCGGTGTGGCAGATGCCGGTGGCCTTGATCTCGACCAGAACCTCACCGGCCTTGGGGCCTTCGAGGTTCACCTCCATCACTTCCAAGGGCTTGCCCGCCTGAAGGGCAACGGCGGCACGAGTACGCATGTTGCTATGTCTCCCTGTCAATTTCGCACGACCCTGCGTCAATTGCAGGGTGTTTTCAACTGCGCTTTCATGGCAGGCTCTGCAAGCCATTGATATTTCAGAAACGACATTGCCGAAAAGAGGAGCGCCAATGTACCGCATGATCCCGATCCTGATCCTGCTGACCGCCTGCGCGGAAACCGACCTACCCGAGCCCGCCCCGCTGGAACCCGAAGCCGCGCCGGTGGATCTGGCCTTCTGCAAAGGCGAACCCTTTGCCCAGTCCGTGGGGCAGCCGGTCTCGACCATTCAGGCCAGCCTGCCGGAACGGAGCCGCGTTCTGGGCCCCGATGACATCGCCACGCAGGATTACCGTATCGACCGGCTGAACGTCTATGTGAACGGAGCCGGAGTCATTCAGCGGCTGACCTGCGGATAAGGGCGGACTCGACTCGGCGCATGATTCTCAGATAGGAACAAAGTAAGAACAATCTGATGTCTGCCCGATGCCCAAACGCCGAATACTCTCGTTGTGGTTTCCACGTCTGGGGGCCGAACGGCTGATCCGCGCCGCCCGCGGCCTGCAGTCCGGCCCGCTGGCGGTGGTGGCCGAACAGTCGAACATGCAGGTCATCACCTCGCTGAATACCGAGGCACAGGCCGCCGGGCTGCACGTGGGCCAGCCGGTGCGCGATGCGCATGCCATGTGCGCGGCCCTTGTCACCCGCCCCCGCAACGCCCCGGCCGAGGCTGCTTTTCTGACCGCGCTGCGCCGCTGGGCGGGCAAGTTCAGCCCCTGGGTCGCCGAAGAGGCCCCCGATGGCCTGATCGTCGATCTGTCGGGCTGCGCCCATCTGTTCGGCGGCGAAGAGGCGCTGCTGGACGTGATCGAGACCGACTGCGCCGACATGGGGCTGAGCGTGCAGATGGGTATCGCCGACACGCTGGGCGCAGCCTGGGCGCTGGCGCGCTATGCCGGGCAAGAGGCCACCTCGGACCGCAATGGCGACGCCATTTCCCAAGAGGCCCGCGCCACCCGCGCCCGGGCTGGCAAGCGGCGGCACTGGACCAAGGGCGGCGCCGCGCCGCAGGTGGTGGCCGTGGGCGGCGGGGCCCGGATCGCGCCACCGGGGCAGGCCTATGGCGCGCTCGCCCCCCTGCCCATCGCGGCGCTGCGGCTGGACGACCAAACCGTGGCGCAGCTGAACCGGCTGGGCCTGCGGCGGATCGGCGACCTGTTGGGCCAGCCGCGTACCAGTTTGGCCCGCCGGTTCGGGCGCGGTCTGGTTCTGCGGCTGGATCAGGCGATGGGCAGCGCGCCCGAGCCGGTCTCGCCCGCGCGGCCCCCGCATCACTTTGCGGTGCGGATGACCCTGCCCAACCCGATCGGCCTGACCGAGGACGTGATGGCCGCCATCGACCGGATGCTGCCGACCCTGTGCGCGCGGCTGGAGGAAAAGGCGCGCGGGGCACGGACCCTGCGGCTCGAGGCGCACCGCACCGATCAGGCGGCCGAGATCGTCGAGATCGGGCTGGCCCGCCCGAGCCATGACAAACACCGCATTCGCCCTTTGTTAGAGATGAAAATCGATCAGATCGACGCAGGCTATGGCATCGACATGCTGCGCCTTGCGGCGGTGCAGACCGAGCCGGTTCATGCCCGCACCCTGACCGGCCATGCCGAGGCCAGCCGCGCCGTCCGCAACCGGCTGGAGGGGAACACCGCGCTGGACGATCTGATCGGCAAACTGGGCGCGCGTGTGGGGCTCGAGGCGATCACGCGGCAACACCCGGCGGCCTCGCACATCCCCGAGAAAACCGCCCAGACGCTGGCGGCGGCCTGGTCGGAACCGGCGCGCGACTGGCCCGCCCCGCCGCGCCCGCGCCCCCTGCTGATGTGGCGGCCCGAGCCGGTGATGGCCCCCGACCACCCGGATGTGCCCACCAGCTTCCGCTGGCGCGGGCGCGACTGGCAACTGGCGCAGGCCACCGGCCCGGAACGGATCGCGCCGGAATGGTGGCTGGATGACCCCAACTGGCGCAGCGGCGTGCGCGATTACTGGGTGGTGGTGACCGAGCAGGGCGAGCGGCTATGGCTGTTCTACGGCCATGGCGGCACCATGTCGGCAGGCTGGTTCTGCCAAGGGCGCTTTAGTTAGAGTCTATTTTCCGCGATAGACCAGAAGATCCGGAAGGTAGTCGATCAGCCGGATGACCCACGAGAACGGCGCTGGAAAGTCGGTACGGAAGCGCCGGCGCGCCATTGCGCGCAGCACGCGCTGCGCGGCGTCTTCGGGCTCCATCAGCATTGGCATCTTGAAGCTGTTCTTGTCGGTCAGCCGGGTCTTGATGAACCCCGGATTGACGATGCGCACCGTCACCCCGGTTCCGGCCAGGTCATGCCGCATCGTTTCGGCCAGCGATATCAGCGCCGCCTTACTGGACCCGTACCCGATCGCCGCAGGCAGTCCGTGATAGCCCGCCAGCGACCCGATCAGAGTGATGTCCCCGCGCCCCGCCTGCACCATGGCTGGCACGGTTTCCCCCAGAACCCGCAGCGCGCCTGAATAGTTCACGTCGCTGATGGCCAGCGCGGCTTCGGTCTGCCAGTCCTGCGCGCGCATCGGCTCATAGGCCCCGGCGTTGTAGACCAGACCGTCCACCGGGCCGATCTCGGCGACGGCGCGGCGCACCTGCGCCAGATCGGTCACGTCCAGCGGCACCGCGCGAGCATTGGGCAGCGCGGCGCAGATCTGCTCTAACCGCTCGGCCCTGCGCGCGGACAGCACAAGGTGTGCGCCCTGACCGCCCAAGGCCTCGGCGAGCGCCCTGCCCAGCCCTTCGCTGGCGCCTACGATCCAGTAGGTTTTTCGGTCAAAACTGCTCATGCCGGGCGGCTCGCATATGCCGAAGCGTGAACAGCCGCGGTTTTGGGTTGGGTTGTCTCGATCATAACATTGCTCATTACGCGGACGGGCGGGCCTCGGATCACCAACAACCGCGATTGATGCAATCCTGACGCACTGCCCACCGATCAGCGGGAATCAGGGAAAAACATGGCGCGGATTTGATCCGCTCCGGCCTACCCTGCGTATCCTATTGTAAAATGTCGCATAAAGAGGATGGCATGTTCGACGAAACCCGGGGCGTACGGAAAAAAATCGCAATTGTAGGCGCAGGCATCTCAGGATTATCAGCGGCTTATTACCTGTCAGAAAGTCACGACGTCACCCTATATGAGGCCGAACCCCGTCTGGGCGGACACGCGCGCACTGTGATGGCAGGCCGCAACGGCGACCAACCGGTCGATACCGGGTTCATCGTATTCAACTATGCCACCTATCCCTATCTGACCAAGCTGTTCGGTGAACTGGACGTGCCGGTCATGAAAAGCGAGATGAGCTTTGGCGCCACCATCGACAATGGACGCATCGAATATGGCCTGAACAACCTGCGCACCATCACCGCGCAGAAGCGCAACCTCGTGCGGCCGTCCTATTACAAGATGATCGCCGACATCCTGCGCTTTGGCAAAGAAGCGCCCGAGGCCGCTCGGGATGATGACACTACGATTGGTGAACTGGTTGACCAGATGCGATTGGGCCACTGGTTCCGCAACAACTATCTGATGCCGATGTGCGGCGCGATCTGGTCCACTCCGGTGGAGTTCGTCGATCAGTTCCCGGCGCGGTCGCTGGTGCAGTTCTTCCGCAACCACGCCTTGCTGTCCAGCAAACGCGGCGCCCAGCACCAGTGGTGGACCGTCAAGGGTGGCAGCATCGAATATGTCCGGCGGCTCGAATCCGCGTTGCGCGGCCGGGGTTGCGACATCCGCCTGGGCGCGCCGGTCTCGAGCGTCGAACGCGACGCCTTGGGCGTGACCGTTCAGACGCAGGGACGCTCGGATCAATATGACGAGATCATCCTGGCCACCCATTCCGACCAGTCGCTGGCCATTCTGGGCCAGAACGCCACCGCCGACGAGGCCGCGGCGCTGGGCGCGATCCGGTATCAGCCCAACCGCGCGGTGCTGCATTGCGATCCTAGCCAGATGCCGCGCCGCCGCGCCTGCTGGTCCAGCTGGACCTACCGCTCGCAGGCGGGGAAGGTGGGCGTGACCTACTGGATGAACCGGTTGCAGAACATCCCCGAAAGCGACCCCCTGTTCGTCACCCTGAACCCGTCCACCGACATCGCACCCGACAAGATCTATGACGAGGTGGAATTCGCCCATCCGGTGTTCGACAAGGCCGCGCTGAAGGCGCAGGGCCAGATCCGCGAGATGCAGGGCCGCAATCGGACTTGGTTCGCCGGCGCCTACAACCGGCATGGGTTCCACGAAGACGGAATCGCCAGCGCGATGCATGTGGTCGGGCTGTTGAACGGCGATCCGCAAACCATCGGAGCTGAAAATGCGAGACCTGATCCAAGCGTCGCTGTCCCAGTTACGGCCAGCCCGTAACGCAGCGATCCTGAGCCTGGTTCTGCTGGCCCCTGCCGGGCTGGCGGCCACGCCCGTCACCAACGTGCTGCCCGATGCCGAACAGCGTGGCACCGCCACCTTCCGGTTCCTCGGCCTGCCGATCTATGATGCGCAGCTGTTCACCAAAGGCGGCGGTCCGCTGAACTGGTCGCAGGATTTCGGGCTGAAGCTGACCTATCGGAAATCGCTGAAGCAAAAGGCGCTGATCGACTCCACGCTGGACGAGATGGCCCGGCAAGGCAACAGCGCCCCGATCGAGGCGCAGCTGAAAACCTGCTATCAGGCGGTCGGTGCCGGTGACAGCTATGTAGCTGTCACCAAAGGCCCCGACGCGATCGAGTTCTGGCGCAACGGGCGCAAGACCTGCACCCTGTCCCATCCGGGGATCAAGCGCAGTTTCATGTCGATCTTCCTGGGCAACAACACCCGGTCCGCCGCCTTTACGCGACAGCTGCGGGGTCAGTGATGCTGTATCCGCGTGTCAGCCTCTATGCGCTGATGCTTGCTGCGGCGGGTATCCCGCTCTACATCCACCTGCCGCGTTTCGCAGCGGTGAACCTCGGGATCGGCCTGGGCATGATCGGCACGGTTCTGCTGCTGATCCGGCTGGTGGATCTGGTGCAAGACCCGCTGATCGGCTGGGCCATTGACCGCTGGCCCGGCGCACAGATGGGTTTTGCCGTCTTGGCCGCAGGGGGTCTGGCGGTCGGTTTTCCACTGTTGTTCTCACTGCCGCAGGGGGCGAGCGTCGGAGGCCTCGTGGCGATCCTGATCCTGCTGTTTTCCGCCTACAGCCTAGGCACCATCCTGCTTTATGGTCGCAGCGCGACGCTGGCCAAACAGGCAACGCCGCGCGAGTTGATGACCCTCGCCGCCTTTCGTGAAGGCGGGCAACTGGCCGGCGTGGTCCTGGCCGCCAGTGCTCCGGCGCTGTTCGTGGCCCTGGGCGCGGGCGCGCAGGGCTACCCGGCCTTCGGGCTGTTTCTGGGCGGGCTGGCAGTGGCCACGATGGTGCTGACATTGCCGATCTGGCGGCGCGCGCCCATCACCGGGCAGGGGCTTTCGTTCGACGGGCTGGGTCAGGCCGGGGCCCTGCGTCTGCTGGCGCTGGCGCTGGTCAACAGCCTGCCGGTTGCGATCACCTCGACCCTGTTCCTGTTCTTCGTCGAGGACCGGCTACAATTGCCGGGCAAGGCCGGGCCACTGCTGATCCTGTTCTTCCTCAGCGCCGGGGCCACAGTGCCGCTCTGGGCGCGACTCAGCAACCGGATTGGCCCGAAACAGACACTGATCATTGCGATGCCGCTGGCCATTCTGGGCTTTGTCGGCGCGGCCATGCTGGCGCCCGGCAACCTGGTCGGGTTCGCGGTGATCTGCCTGGCGTCGGGGGCGGCGCTGGGGGCGGACATGGTGGTTCTGCCGGCCATGTTCTCCGTGGTGCTGACACGCGCGGGGCTGAATGCCTCGGCCGCATTCGGCATCTGGTCTTTCGCCGGCAAACTGGGGCTGGCTCTGGCCGCATTCTTCACCCTTCCGCTGCTGGAACGCAGCGGCTTTGTGCCCGGTCAGGCGAATTCGGCGCAGGCGTTGGAAACGCTCAACCTCGCCTATGCCGTGCTGCCCTGCATCCTGAAACTCGGCGCGTTCGGAATGGTCCTGACGCTGCCTACAGAGGTACCCGCAAAATGACATTCCTCCTGATTGCCTCACTGGCCGTATTGGCCCTGATCACGGTCAAAGCCCGCCTTCTCAGCTTTCGCTCGCAATCGCCGTCGGACTATGCCGGAACCGGCCCCGATTTCTCGTTGAAGGACAATCTGAACGGGGAAATCCTGTCCGAAGGGCTGATCTATGGCCCGACTGGCAAGATGTCGAACAGCTTCGTGGCGCGGATGATCGGGGAATGGAACGGCAGTTCCGGCACTCTGACCGAGTATTTCACCTATTCGAACGGTAAGCAGATGAACCGAAAATGGTACCTGACCATGGGCGCAGGCAACAGCTTTACCGCAACCGCCGACGACATCGTCGGCGAAGGCCGCGGCGTGATCTCGGGCGCAACGGTCAGGCTGACCTATCGCATCGTTCTGCCCGAAGATGCCGGGGGCCATACCCTGGACGTCACCGACTGGATGTACCTGACCGAAAGCGGCGCGATCATGAACCGCTCGGAGATGCGCAAGTTCGGCCTGAAGGTGGCCGAGCTGGTCGCCACGATGCGCCCCGCCCCGCCAGAAAAGACGGCGCATGTGCCCGGCGCAAACGGTCATGCCCGCACCGCCGACCCGAGGACCCTGCAATGACCCGTCTCATGAAACGACTGGCCTTCGCGTGCCTGCTGCTGACGGCGGCTTGCGCCTTCAAACCAAAAGTTCCGACCACTTTTCTGTCGGACCGCCAGCTGAACCTCGAAGAGTTCTTTTCGGGCCACACCGTGGCCTATGGGCAGTTCCAGGACGTACTAGGCAACATCCCCCGTCGGTTCACGGTCGACATCAACGGGACATGGGACGGCCAGACGCTGACCTTGGTCGAAGATTTCGTCTATGACGACGGCGCCACTGAACAGCGCATCTGGACCCTGACCAAAACTGGCGAGGATACTTGGACCGGCACCGCGCCCGGCGTTCTGGGCACCGCGTCGGGAACCGAGCGCGGCGATACGTTCAACTGGAAATACCGCATCGACCTGCCGGTGAAAGACGGAACGATGCGCGTCGATTTCGATGACTGGATGTGGCTGCTGGACGATGACCGCCTGCTGAACCGCGCCTACGTGTCGCGCTTTGGCATCCGGCTGGGCGAAGTCGTGCTGTTCTTCGAAAAGAAGTAACCACGCCACGCGGCGTCCTGGTCAGTCTTAGGAAAAAGTGGTGAGCCGTGCAGGATTCGAACCTGCGACCCACTGATTAAAAGTCAGTTGCTCTACCAACTGAGCTAACGGCCCACTCTTTTCATTGGATCGTTGTGATCCGTGGCGCTGTCTAAGGCATTTTCCCCACCGGGTACAAGCCCTTTTTTGCACCGCGTTCCGCCTGAAATCAGTGTGTTCCCGGCGTCCCGATAGGCGGCCTAATTAGGGTTGAGGCGGCGGGGGGTCAACCCCTTTTTTCAGGAATCTTCGCGCCGGGCTGGATTCATGTCTGCGGCAAGGCTATATGCCCGCCATGCAACAGCGACCCGACACTGGTTTGCCCTTCATGAAGATGCACGGGCTTGGCAATGACTTCGTCATTGTGGACGCGCGCGCGCATCCGGTGCAGATCACGCCGGCGCTGGCGCGCGGGATCGGACACCGGCAATTCGGGGTCGGATTCGACCAGCTGGCCGTCATCGAAAACGGCGAATCGGATGCGCATCTGGTGTTCTACAATGCCGACGGGTCGATCTCGGCCACCTGCGGCAACGCCACCCGCTGCATCGCCCGGTTCCTGATGCAGGAAAGCGGCAAATCCGAACTGACGCTGACCACCAGCCACCGTACGCTGCTGGCGCGGGACGCAGGCGACGGGCTGACCTCGGTCAACATGGGGCACCCGCAGCTGGACTGGGCCGATATTCCGTTGGCCGAAGAAGTGGATACGCTGGAACTGCCGATCGAAGGCGGACCGGTGGCCACCGGCATGGGCAACCCGCATTGCACCTTCTTCGTCGAGGATGCCGATGCGATTCCGCTGGAGGAATTCGGCGCGCGCTATGAGCATCACCCGCTCTATCCGCAGCGCACCAATGTGCAAATCGCCCAGATCATCGGCCCGGATCACATCCGCATGCGGGTGTGGGAGCGCGGCGTGGGCATCACGCTGGCCTCGGGCTCGTCGTCGTGTGCCACGGCCGTGGCGGCGGCGCGGCGTGGCCTGACCGGGCGCAAGGTGCAGATCGAGCTGGACGGCGGCACCATCTGGATCGACTGGCGCGAGGACGGCGTCTGGATGACCGGCCCCACCTGCCATGTCTTCTCGGGCACGCTGACGCCCGAATTCCTGAGGACGCTGGGATGAACCCGCCGAAATTCACCACGCTGGGCTGCCGGCTCAACGCCTACGAGACCGAGGCGATGAAGGAGCTGTCGCAACAGGCAGGGTTGACGAATGCGGTGATCGTGAACACCTGCGCCGTCACCGCCGAGGCCGTGCGCAAGGCCCGGCAGGAGATCCGCAAGCTGCGCCGCGAGAACCCGAACGCCCGGCTGATCGTCACCGGCTGCGCCGCGCAGACCGAACCGCAGACCTTTGCCGCGATGGATGAGGTCGATGCGGTGATCGGCAATACCGAAAAGATGCGCCCCGAGACCTGGAAGGGCATGGCCGCCGATTTCATCGGCGAAACCGAGGCGGTTCAGGTCGACGACATCATGTCGGTCACCGAAACCGCCGGCCACCTGATCGACGGGTTCGGCACCCGCTCGCGCGCCTATGTGCAGGTCCAGAACGGCTGTGACCATCGTTGCACCTTCTGCATCATCCCCTATGGCCGCGGCAACTCGCGCAGCGTCCCGGCGGGCGTGGTGGTGGACCAGATCAAGCGGCTGGTGGACCGGGGCTATAACGAGGTCGTGCTGACTGGCGTCGACCTGACATCCTGGGGGGCCGACCTGCCCGCAAGCCCCAAGCTGGGCGATCTGGTCATGCGCATCCTGAAACTGGTGCCCGATCTGCCGCGCCTGCGCATCAGCTCGATCGATTCGATCGAGGTGGACGAGAATCTGATGCAGGCCATCGCGACCGAGCCGCGCCTGATGCCGCATCTGCACCTGTCCCTGCAGCATGGCGACGACCTGATCCTGAAACGGATGAAGCGCCGCCACCTGCGCGACGATGCCATCCGGTTCACCGAAGAGGTCCGCAAACTGCGCCCCGAGATCACCTTTGGCGCCGACATCATCGCGGGCTTTCCGACGGAAACCGAGGCGCATTTCCAGAACTCGCTGAAACTGGTGACCGACTGCGACCTGACCTGGCTGCACGTCTTTCCCTATTCCAAACGCGAAGGCACCCCCGCCGCGCGCATTCCGCAGCAGGTCAACGGCGCCGTCATCAAGGATCGTGCCGCGCGGCTACGGGCGGCCGGCGACGCGCAGGTTGCCAAGCACTTGGCGGCACAGCTGGGCAAGACCCATCACATCCTGATGGAGAATCCCCACATGGGCCGGACCGAGCAGTTCACCGAGGTTTCATTCACGACTCCGCAACCCGAAGGACAGATCGTGACGGCCCGGATCATCGGACTGGATGGTCAACGGCTGACCGCCTGACCGGCGTCCCCGGTTGGGGTATCATTGGCCAGAAGCTCTTCGAAGAACACGCTGATCAACTGGGCCCGGCCATCCACACCTGCCTTGGCATAAATTGACGCGGATTGCGCGCGCACGGTTCCGACCGCCCGGCCCCGGATACGCGCGATGTTTTCGTTGTCGAATCCTTTGAGGATCAGCAGGCCAACGTCACGTTCCGCGCCGGTCAGGCCCCAGCGATCAAAGAAGCCATCGATCACTTGGGCCAATTCCCCCCGTGCCACGCGCAAGCCCTGCCTTGCCTGCTCCATCCGAACCAGCAGCGCCCGCAGTTCGACCATCAGAACCCAGATTCCAGCGCCCAGAACAACCGCAACGAAGGTTTCCAGCGCCAGATGCGTCGGGTGCCCGCCCGCATCGAAATCGAGAATGACATCGATCAGAAAGAACGTGGCACACAAGACCTGGACAATGATCATCGCGGTCAGAATCTTGGCCCGGCGCACATCCGTATCCCCGGGCCAAAGAGTTTCGAGAATGTGTTTCTTCATTTTGTCGAAATTCCATCAGGAATGTTCTTGCTTCCTGTTATCATGGCTTTGACCAAAGCAACACCGGTCCTGCGTTGGTCCAGCACAACCCCGCAGACGTGCAGTACGACCGAGACCATCAGCCAGTTGAACGCAAGCTCGTGCAGTTCTTCGACCCATTCGAACCCAAAGAACTGAACGGTGCCCATCATGATCCCCGTGATGCAGATCACAATCAGCGTGGCCCAGATGTTGTAGGCCATCCACGCCCCCAGCGGGTTGTGCGACAGGTGAACGGTCCGGTCTCCACGCAGGATCTCGCCCGTATGGGCCAGCGCGGCCCGGGGGTTGGGCGGAAACGCCGTGAACCGCGCCGTCTGGACCCCCAGAAAACCCCAGACAAGCCGCAGCAAGACAAGACCCAGGGTGGCATATCCAATGATTTCATGCAGGTCCCCTTCGGGGTCCGTGACGACCGCATTCAACAACACACCGGCCAGCACAGACCAGTGAATCACGCGCACCAACGGGTCCCAAACGTGCACCAGGCGGACGCTGTCGCGCCCACCCTCGGCCAGGTTGAAACCGGGCATGTCCGACTTCACCCCTTGACCTTCGAGACCTTGCCGGTTGCCGGATCCACATAGACCTCGGCCATTTCGCCGTCCTTGACGACATAGGCTTCGATCTCGCCGTCTTCCTCCTCGATCTTGCGCACGTCATAGCCAAGCTCGGTCAGTGCGCTGCGCACGGCGTCTTCGGTTTTGCCAAGTTCCATGTCGGGCGCCAGATCGGCGGCCAGCGCGGGGGCGGCAACAAGCAAAGCGGCTGCGATGAAAGGGAATTTCATGTGGTGGTCTCCTCGGTTCAGGTGAACGCGCCATGCAGTCCGGCGCTAAACGGAAACTGCCGGCAGGTGGCACGCGGCACCATATTCTTTGGGCTTAGATGGCCGGGATAAGCCGACGCTGACGGCAGGAACTTGCCAACGGACCGGCAAGAAAAAGGGCCCCGCACGATGCGCGGGGCCCTTGGTGTCTTTGGTATGGTCCCTGACGGATCAGGCGGATTTCTTACCCTTGACCGGCGCCCACAGGCGCTTGTTCACCAGGTACAACAGCACCGACAGGATGGTCAGGAACAGCACGCCGACAAAGCCGGCTTGCTTACGCTCCATCATCTTCGGCTCGGCCGTCCACATCAGGAACGCAGCAACGTCCTGTGACATGGATTCGACGGTGGCTTCGTGACCATCGGCGAATTCGACCTGATCGTCCGACAGGGGCGGGGCCATCGAGATCCAGCCGCCGGGGAAGGCAGTGTTTTCATACAGAACCGTCCCGGCCTCTTCCTTTTCCTTGCCGGTATAACCGTCCAGCAACGAGGCGATGTACTCCGCACCACCCATGCCCTTGACCAGCTGGTTGATTCCCAGACCGTAAGGCCCGTGGAAGCCCGCACGCGCCTTGGCCATCAGGCTCAGGTCTGGTGCGCCCACACCGTCATTTTCGGGGAAATGGTCTGTCGGTTTGGCCGGACGGAAATCGTCCAGCTCGGGGTCGAACACCTCAAAGGTTCCAGCCGCATAGGCGATGACTTCTTCTTCCGAGTAACCCAACGCCGTAAGATCGCGCAGCGGCACGTATTTCAGGCCGTGGCAGGCCGCGCAGACCTCGGTATAGATCTGCAGGCCGCGCTGCAGCTGGTTCTGATCCCAGGTGCCGAATGGCCCTTCGAACGAGAACGCGAAGTCTTCGATGTGCTGTTCGCCGCCCCCGGCTGCGGAAACCGCAGCAGGAGCAAGAGCGATGGCAAACGCGGCGCCGATTGCAAGTTTCTTGAACATGGTTTCCCGTCCCTCTTCTTACTCGGCCGGCGTGGCTTCGGCGTCAGCCTTGCCGTAATGCGCGTTGAAGTCTTCTTCGATGGTTTCCGGCTGCGGCTCGGGCTTCTCGATCACGCCGAGGATCGGCAGGATCACGAAGAAATAGGCGAACCAGTAGGCGGAGGCGATCAGCGAGAAGGTCGCATAGGGTTCCTCTGCGGGCATGGCTCCCAGCCACATCAGGGCAAAGAAGTCGATGACCAGAAGGTAGAACCACCATTTGAACATGGGGCGGTACTTGCCCGACCGCACACTCGAAGTGTCCAGCCAGGGCGCCAGCGCCATGGCCAGGATTGCACCGAACATCGCCAGAACACCAAAGAACTTGGCGTCGATGATGCCACCGGTGATGAAACTGGCGAACTGCACGACCCATACTTCGCTGGTGAAGGCACGCAGGATCGCGTAGAACGGCAGGAAGTACCATTCGGGCACGATGTGCGCGGGCGTAACCAGCGGGTTGGCTTCGATGTAGTTGTCCGGGTGGCCCAGGTAGTTCGGCATGAAGCCGACGATTGCCCAGAACACGACCAGCACGACAGCCAGCGCAAACAGGTCCTTGATCACGAAATAGGGCCAGAACGGCAAGGTGTCTTTCTCGGCCTCTGCTTTCGATCCACGACGAACCTCAACCCCGGTGGGGTTGTTGTTGCCGGTGGTGTGGAAGGCCCAGACATGCACGATGACCAGCCCCGCAATCACGAAGGGCAGCAGGTAATGCAGCGAGAAGAAACGGTTCAGCGTGGCGTTGTCCACGGCGGGTCCGCCCAGCAGCCAGGTCTGGATCGCGTCGCCAACGAAGGGGATCGCGCCAAACAGGCCGGTGATCACGGTTGCGCCCCAGAAGGACATCTGCCCCCAAGGCAGAACATAGCCCATGAAGGCGGTGGCCATCATCAGCAAATAGATCAGCATGCCGATGATCCAGGTCACCTCGCGCGGGGCCTTGTAGGAACCGTAGTACAGACCGCGGAAAATGTGGATATAGACGGCCACAAAGAACAGCGAGGCGCCGTTCATGTGCAGGTACCGCAACATGAAGCCGCCATTTACGTTGCGCATGATGTGTTCAATGCTGGCAAAGGCCAGATCGACATGCGGGGTGTAGTGCATCACCAGGACGATACCCGTGATGATCTGCAGTGCCAGGCAGAAGACCAGCACAATCCCCCAGATCCACATCCAGTTCAAGTTCTTGGGTGTGGGAATCATGAGGGTGTCGTATAGAAGGCCGACGATGGGCAGGCGGCTGTTCAGCCACTTTTCGCCCTTGGTCTTCGGCTCGTAATGGTCGTGCGGGATACCGGACATCAGCGCGCCTCCTTAACCCAGCTTGATGGTGGTTTCGTCGAGGAACTCGGCAACCGGAACATGCAGGTTCTCGGGGGCCGGGCCCTTGCGGATGCGGCCCGCGGTGTCATAGTGCGACCCGTGGCACGGGCAGAACCAGCCTTGGAAGTCGCCTGCACCGTCACCCAGCGGCACACAGCCCAGATGAGTGCACACCCCCATCATCACCAGCCATTCGCCAGCCTCGTCCAAGGTGCGGTTCTCGTCTGTGGCCGGCAGGCCCGGCTTGTTGGCGTTGCGGTCGATCGGATCCGGCAACTCGTCCAGCGACACTTCGCGTGCCAGCTGGATTTCTTCTTCGGTACGGCGGCGGATGAACACCGGCTTGCCCAGCCATTTGACGGTGATCTGGGTGCCGACCTCGACACCGCTGACATCCACGCGGATCGAGGACAGCGCCTGAACGTCCGCCGAGGGGTTCATTTGGTTGATCAGGGGCCATACGGCGGCACCCGTCGCAACGACACCTGCGCCGCCGGCGGCGTAGTAGAGGAAATCTCTGCGGGTGCCTTCGTGGTCTTCTGCGTGGGACACGAGGTTTTCTCCGATTCCAGCGCCCGGCTTTCGGGCAAACATGCATCAGCACCGCATCAAAGCGGCGTCTCATCGCGGGTATCTAGCCGGGAGAAAACGGTTCGTCCAGCGGTCATAGGCGCGCACTACGCCGCATCTGGGCATTCATGTCACAATGCGGGGGTCATTTTTCAAGATCTTTGCCCCGAAACGGCGGAAATCCCTGGGTGAACGCGCGAATCACGCGGCAGGCGAATCCCGGGGCGTCGTCGCTCCGGCCGGGCGGTGATCCGGGCCCGCGCACAATGAGCGCCGGGCATCACCATACGGACCGGCAGGCCCTCGAGCATCCGGGGCAGTGGCCGACCGAGAATCCGCCAAATTTTTATTTTCAAGTCATTTTTTCAACAACCATGGCGCGCATTTTTGGGTTGCGGACCAGTCAGATTTGACGCAATTCGGCGCGCGCGCGAACGCAGTGATCGAGGAGTCCCATGACATTATTCAGAACCGCCGTCCTGCTGGTCACGGTCGCCGCCACCCATCAAGCCTGGGCTGAAGGCGACCCCGCGCGCGGCGAGAAACTCTACAACCGCTGCTCGCCCTGCCACGCCATCATCAAGGATGGCGAGGTTCTGGTCAAAGGCGGCATCACGGGCCCGAATCTCTATGGCGTGGTCGGCAGAACCGCAGGAACCGAAAACGATTATCTGAACGGCAGTGAACGGCTGCCCATCGGCATGTTCACCGATGACATGATCCGCGCTGGTGAAAACGGCCTGGTCTGGACGCAAGAGAACATCGCCGCCTACGCCCGCGACCCGATCGGGTTCATCCGGGACTTCCTGAACGACGACACCGCCCGCCCGAACATGAGCATCAAGCTGAAGCAAGGCGCCGAGGACATCGCCGCCTATCTGGCCAAGTTCAGCGACTGAAGCGAAATCGGATCAGACTTCGCGCATGAGGGCGGCCAGTTGACCAAGCTCGGTGCCGATCCCGTATTGCTCGACATGCCCGGCGGCGGCCAGCCGCGCCGCCTCGGGCTTGTTCTGGTTCAGTTTCCAGGTGCCGTCGATCTGAGTGATCTGCAGCTGGCAGGGCACGATCATGCGCATCATGCGCTCCAGCGCTGCCGGGTCCATCTTGTCGGCGCGCCAGAGCGGCTTGGGCTTCAGCCGCTCTTCGAAAAAGGCCGATTGCCGATCCAGAAGATCGCGCAGCCGGTCCTGGGGCTGCAATTCCAGCCGGCCAGTCAGGTGGACCGCCACGTAATTCCATGTGGGTACCTGATCCGCGACCCCGTACCAATCGGGCGAGACATAGCCGTCGGGGCCCTGAACCGCGATCCGCGCCTCCTTCGGGTCGGCCAGCACCCGCACGATCGGGTTCGACCGCACCAGATGCAGCTCGGCCACCGCGCCATCCTCGGACAGCAGAAAGGGCACATGGCTGATCAATGGCGGGCCGTCGATCGACAGCGCCAGTACGCCGAATCCCCGACTGCGGGCAAACTCCACATGGCGCGCGCGGTCCTCGGCGCGAAAGGCTGGGTTGGGGTGCATGGCCGTCCTCCTGTCGACAGGTCTTGCAGATCGCGCGTGCGCTTGGCAAGGTCGCGCCGTTCTCAGGGCGGGGCGGAATTCCCCACCGGCGGTATGCGGGCCCAGGCCCGCCAGCCCGCGAGCGGCTCTGCCGTCCAACCGGCAGAGTGTCAGCAGATCTGGTGAGAGGCCAGAGCCGACGGTTACAGTCCGGATGAAAGAGAACGAGCAGCGCGCCCCGCCAAGGGCGCGTCTGTCCGTGATCGCCTTGGGTGACGTGTCATGCCGCGCTGGCCGCGAAACCATTCGCACCCGCCAGCAGGCCACCAAGCTGAAAGGAGATCATGATGACACACACCCGCTATGCTTTCGTCAAAGCCAACTGGCATGCCGATATCGTCGACCGCGCGCTGGACGGATTTCTGGAGTTGATCCCCGCCGATCAGGTCGATGTGTTCGACGTGCCGGGCGCGTTCGAAATGCCCCTGCTGGCCCGCGACCTGGCCCAGACGGGCCGCTATGCCGCCGTGGCCTGCGCGGCCTTTGTCGTCGATGGCGGCATCTACCGGCACGATTTCGTGGCGCAGGCCGTCGTTGACGGGCTGATGCGCGCAGGGCTCGAAAGCGGCGTGCCGGTCCTGTCGGTGTCGCTGACGCCGCACCAGTACCAGGAAACCGACCATCACAACGCTATCTACCGCGCGCATTTCGTGGAAAAGGGGCGCGAGGCAGCCCGGGCGGCGCTGAAAATCATCGAAACCCGCGCCGCACTGACCCGTGCGGCCTAGGCACACTGGGTTGGGGCAGCGGAGCCCCAACCGCAAATCCGCTTGAGGCGGCAGGCTCTCGCCGTTAATCACGACCCTCAAAGGAGCATGCCCCATGTCGATGAACAGCTTTGGACACCTTTTCCGCGTCACCACCTGGGGTGAAAGCCACGGCCCCGCGCTGGGCGCCACTGTGGATGGCTGCCCGCCCGGCGTTCGGATCGACGAGGGCATGATCCAGCACTGGCTGGACAAGCGCAAACCGGGGCAGAACAAGTTCACCACCCAGCGGCGCGAGCCCGATCAGGTGAAAATCCTGTCGGGCGTGTTCGAGGGCCAGACCACCGGCACCCCGGTCCAGCTGATGATCGAGAACACCGATCAACGCTCGAAGGATTACGGGGACATCATGGACAAGTTCCGCCCCGGCCATGCTGACATCACCTATTGGCAGAAATACGGCATCCGCGACTATCGCGGCGGCGGGCGCAGCTCGGCCCGCGAAACGGCGGCGCGGGTGGCCGCGGGCGGGCTGGCGCGCGAGGCGATCAAGCAGATCGCGCCCAACGTCCAGATCACCGGCTACATGACCCAGATCGGCCCGCACCGGATCGACCGGACCAACTTTGATTGGGCGCAGATCGAACAGAACCCGTTCTGGACCCCAGATGCAAAAGCCGCCGAGGACTGGGCAGCCTATCTGGACGATTTGCGCAAATCCGGCAATTCGGTCGGCGCGGTGGTCGAAGTGGTGGCGCGCGGCGTCCCCGCGGGCCTCGGCGCGCCGGTCTATGGCAAGCTCGACACCGATCTGGCCGCGGCGATGATGTCGATCAACGCTGTCAAGGGCGTGGAAATCGGCGAAGGCATGGCCGCCGCCCAGCTGACCGGCGAGGCCAATGCCGACGAGATCTTCATGGGCCAAGACGGCCCGCAATACAGCTCGAACCACGCGGGCGGCATCCTGGGCGGCATCTCGACCGGGCAGGACATCGTGGTACGTTTCGCGGTCAAGCCCACCTCATCGATCCTGACCACGCGCAAGACCATCACCAAATCGGGCGAAGAGACCGAGATCATCACCAAGGGCCGCCACGACCCCTGCGTCGGCATCCGCGCCGTTCCGGTGGGCGAGGCGATGATGGCCTGCGTGATCTTGGACCACCTGCTGCTGCATCGCGGCCAGATCGGTGAAAACCGTGGACGGATTGGCTGAGCTGCGCGACCGCCTGCGCGCGGTCGTCGCGCAACGGATGATCACCGACCCGGCCCATGACCTGGCCCATCTAGACCGTGTCTGGGTCAATGCCCGCACCATCGCCGATGCGCAAACCGACAGGACCGTACTGCTGGCGGCCTGCTATCTGCACGATCTGGTCAACCTGCCCAAGAACGACCCCGACCGGCACCTGGCCTCGCGCCGGTCGGCCGCGGAATCCGAGCCTGTTCTGCGGGAACTAGGCCTGAGCGACGCCCAGATCGACGCCACCCGCCACGCGATCGAGGCGCACAGTTTTTCCGCCAACATCCCGCCCGAGACGCCCGAGGCGCGCATCCTGCGCGATGCAGACCGGCTGGATGCGCTGGGCGCTATCGGGATCGCGCGGAATTTCTCGGTGTCCGGCGCTTTGGGGCGGACGCTCTATGATCCGGCCGATCCGTTCGCAGCCCACCGGCCGCTGGACGATCTGCACTATTCGATCGACCACTGGAAGGTGAAGCTGCTGGCCCTGCCCGACGACATGCTGACCGAGGCCGGACGGCAGATCGCGCAGCAACGGGTCCGGCGCATGATCCGGTTTCTGACCGAATTCGCCGAAGAGATCGGCAGCCCCCTGCCCGACAGCTGGACACGCCCCAATCCGACCCGTTGATCTTTGCCGCGCAAAGGCGCAGGGTCGCGCCGATGGCCCAATCCCTGACCTCTCACCGCCCCGTGCTTGCCGTGACGCTGAAACTCAGCGCCCTGTTCCTGTTCACGGCGATGTCGGCGCTGGTCAAGGCGCTGTCAGCCGATTTCCCGCCGGGCCAGATGGTTTTTTTTCGTTCCTTGTTCGCGGTGCCGGTGATCGTGGCCTGGCTGATCTCGCGCGGGGAACTCGCGCAGGGCTTTGTCGTCAGGAAGCCCATGGGCCATTTCTGGCGCGGAGTGCTGGGCACCACCGCCATGGGTCTGACCTTTACCGGGCTCAGCCTGCTGCCCCTGCCCGAGGTTACGGCGATCGGCTATGCCACCCCGATCTTCACCCTGATCCTGGCGGCGCTGCTGCTGGGCGAGCGCATCCGCCTGATCCGCATCGGCGCGGTGGCGATCGGGCTTTTGGGCGTGCTGATCATGATCTGGCCGCGGCTGGGCTCGGCCGATCTGGGCACCGGCGCCACGATCGGCGCGCTGTGCGTGCTGGGCGCGACCGTGGCCCGCGGCTTCGTGCAGATCCACATTCGGCAATTGGTGCAGGTCGACCATCCCGCCGCGATCGTCTTCTATTTCTCGATGACCGCCACGCTGCTGTCGGCGCTGACCGTGTTCTGGGGCTGGACCGCGCCCACCCTGAACCAGCTGCTGATACTGATCACGATGGGGTTGATCGGCGGCGTCGCGCAGATTCTGGTGACCTCGTCCTACCGGTTCGGGCAGGCCTCGATGCTGGCGCCCTATGACTATACATCGATGCTGTTTGCCATCTTCATCGGCTATGTCTGGTTTGACGAACTGCCGACCCTGGCGATCCTGCTGGGGGCGGCGCTGGTGATCGCCGGCAATGCGGTGGTGATCTGGCGCGAACACCAGCTGGGTCTGGAACGCGGCAAGGCGCGGTCGCTGACCGATCACAAACCCTGACTTTACCTTTCGCGCCCATCGCCTAGGTTGGCACGGACAATCAACGAGGTTTTGCCATGAGCGACGCACAGGACCACAAACAGAAGATGCAACAGGTGCAGGCCCAGCACCGCAAGAAAGTGTCCGAGGCCGTGGATCCCGGCCGCGGGCTGGTGCTGATCAACACCGGCAAGGGCAAGGGCAAATCCTCGGCCGCGTTCGGCGTGGTGATCCGCGCATTGGGCTGGGGCCAGAAGGTCGCCGTGGTGCAGTTCATCAAGGGCAAATGGAAGACTGGCGAACGGCGGTTCTTCGAAGAGCGCGAACTGGTCACCTGGCACACGATGGGCGAAGGCTTCACCTGGGACACCCAGGACCGCGACCGCGACATCGCCGCCGCCACCGCCGCCTTCGACAAGGCGCGCGACCTGATGGCCAGCGGCGACTATGACCTTGTGGTGCTGGACGAGATCAACATCGCTCTGCGCTATGAATACCTGTCGGTGGACGCGGTGATCGAGGGGCTGAAGGCGCGCTCGGACCGGACCAGCGTGTTTCTGACCGGGCGCGACGCGCCGCAGGCGCTGCGTGACTATGCCGATCTGGTCACCGAAATGACCGAGGAAAAGCACCCGTTTCAGGCCGGCATCAAGGCCCAGCGCGGCATTGATTTCTGAATATTTCGACGCGAAAGAAAAAACGGACGCCCTTCAACGGCGCCCGTTTTTCGTATGCATCAGCTGCGGACCAGCTGTTCGTAGTCGTTGGCGATCTCGCGGGTCAGGTCGCCGACCTCGAAGGTGTACTCGCCGATCTGGCCCACCGGCGTGACCTCAGCCGCGGTGCCGGTCAACCAGCACTGTTCGAAATCGGCCATCTCCTCGGGCAGGATGTGGCGTTCGTGTACGGTGATGCCTTTGTCTTTCAGCATCTGGATCACCGTCTGGCGGGTGATGCCGTTCAGGAAGCAGTCGGCCAGCGGCGTATGCACTTCGCCATCCTTTACGAAAAACACGTTGGCGCCGGTCGCCTCGGCCACATAGCCGCGGTAATCCATGAACAAGGCATCGGAACAGCCCTTGGCCTCGGCCTTGTGCTTGGAGATGGTGCAGATCATGTACAGCCCCGCCGCCTTGGCATGGACCGGGATGGTTTCCGGGCTGGGCCGCTTCCACTCGGCGATGTCCAGCTTGGCGCCCTGCATCTTGGCATCGCCATAATAGGCGCCCCAGGGCCAGACCGCGATGGCCATGCGCACCGGGTTGCGCGCCGAGGCTACGCCCATATCCTCGCCGGAGCCGCGCCAGACCAGCGCGCGCACGTAAGCGTCCTTGAGGCCGCTTTTCTCGAGCGTTTCGGCCTTGGCCGCCTCGATCTGATCAACCGTGTAAGGCATCGGCATGTCCAGCGCCTCGGCCGATTTGATCAACCGCTCGGAATGTTCGCGGCTTTTGAAGATCTTGCCGTTATAGGCACGCTCGCCTTCGAAGACCGAGCTGGCATAGTGCATCGCATGGGTCAGGACATGCACCTTGGCATCGCGCCAGGGCACAAATTCGCCATCCATCCAGATGACACCGTCACGATCGTCATATCCCGCCATCCGAAACCTCCTGACCCGGGTCACATTTCCGATTGTTGCGCCACTTAGGTCCGACCCGGACACAAAATTGCGCAAAAACTGCGATTCGATACCTGTCCGCCCTTGGAATGTCAATAACGCTGACTTAAAGTCGGAGCGTGTAACGAATGAGGCCCGATATGTCCGAGATCCGCCCCGCCCCGGTCTTTGGCGGAGAAAGCCTGTTGTTTCTGACGGATGAACAGCTTCGGCAGGGGATCGAGGCGATGTTCTTTGCCTATCGCGGCTTTACCGCCGACCCCGACCGCATTCTGAGCGAAATGGCCTATGGCCGGGCGCATCACCGGGCGATCCATTTCATCAACCGTGCGCCGGGCACCACGGTGAACAACCTGCTGGCGATCCTGGGGGTGACCAAGCAGTCGCTGAACCGGGTGCTGCGCACGCTGATCGACGACGGCCTTGTCGAGAGCCGGGTCGGCACCGTCGACAAGCGCGAACGCCACCTGTACCTGACTGAAAAGGGCAAGGCGCTCGAGGCGCAGCTGTCGGACGCCCAGCGCGCCCGGATGCGCGCGGCCTACAAGGAAGCCGGCCCCGAGGCGGTTGCCGGGTTCCGCAAGGTTCTTGAAGCGATGATGGATGCTGATATGCGTCGGGCTTACACGAAACTGCGGGATTCAACTTCATGAGCGACGTGGACGCCCATCTTCTGATCGTCGATGACGACGAACGCATCCGTGATCTGCTCAAGAAATTCTTGATGCGCAGCGGATTTCTTGTGACCGCGGCGCGTGATGCCGCCCATGCGCGGCGGGTCCTGTCGGGGCTGGATTTCGACCTGATCGTGATGGATGTGATGATGCCGGGCGAGGATGGTGTCAGCCTGACCCGTGCCCTGCGCGAGACGCATGACACGCCGATTCTGCTGCTGACGGCACGCGGCGAGACCGAGCACCGGATCGCCGGGTTGGAAGCCGGAGCAGACGATTACCTGGCCAAGCCGTTCGAACCCAAGGAACTGCTGCTGCGGATCAACGCGATCCTGCGGCGGATGCCGGAAACCACAGCGCAGGACACGGCCACCAAGATCCTGCATTTGGGGCCGATCCGCTATGACATCGAACGCGGCGAGATGTGGCAGGGCGAAGAGCCGGTGCGGCTGACCGCCACCGAAAGTCAGTTGATGAAGATCTTCTCGGCCCAGCCGGGCGAGCCGATCAGCCGGTCGAAGCTGGTCGAGGATCTGGGGCGCGACAAGGGGCAGGCGCAGGAGCGTGCGGTGGACGTGCAGATCACGCGCCTGCGCCGCAAGATCGAGCAAGACCCCAAGCAGCCGCGCTATCTGCAGACGGTGCGGGGCGCGGGCTATATGCTGGCGCCGGATTGATTTTGCCGCTGCGCGGCGATTCTTGCCTTCGGCGAGGATATTTGTTGGCCAGATGAACAGGGGACAGCCATGAAAACTGCACTTCTGACCCATGCAGATTGCCTCGGGCATGTCACACCAGATGGTCACCCCGAGCGCGTCGCGCGGCTGGAGCACATCCTGCACGTGCTGCAACCGCTGGATCTGAACAGGGTGGCGGCGCCGCTGGCGGCGGATGACGACCTGCTGCGTATCCATCCCGAGAGCTATATCCGCGAAATCCGTGACAGCCGCCCGACCGAGGGGTTCCGCCAGATCGACGGGGATACGTTCATGTCACCCGGCTCGGTCGATGCGGCCTATCGGGCGGCGGGGGCCGTTGTTCGGGCGGTGGACATGGTGCTGGGCGGTGAGGCGCCGAATGCGTTCTGCGCCATTCGGCCGCCGGGCCACCACGCCGAACGGGAAACCGCCATGGGATTCTGCCTGTTCGGCAATGCCGCTTTGGCGGCGAAGCATGCGCTGGATCATCACGGTCTGGGTCGGGTCGCGGTGGTGGATTTCGACGTGCATCACGGCAATGGCACGCAGGATCTGCTGTGGGAAAAGGCCCGCGCGCTGGTGATCACCAGCCAGCAGATGCCGCTGTGGCCGGGCTCGGGACGGCCGGATGAAACCGGGGCGCATGACACCATCGTGAACATCCCGCTGGCCCCCGGCACCGGCGGGGCCGAGATGCGCGCGGCCTACGAGGCACAGGCCTTTCCCCGGCTGCGCGCGTTCAAGCCCGAGCTGATCATCATCTCTGCCGGCTTCGACGCCCATCAGGACGATCCGCTGGCCAATCTGAACTGGTCCACCGACGATTTCGCCTGGATCACCGCTCAGCTTTGCCGGATCGCCGACGAGCTGTGTAACGGCCGTATCGTCTCGACTCTGGAAGGTGGGTATGATCTGAACGCACTGGCCAAAGCCACACGCGCCCATGTTGAAGAACTGATGAAGGCAGCCCGATGACCGAGACCCCCGTTGAACAGATGACATTCGAGCAGGCGATGAAAGAGCTGGAGGCCGTGGTCGGCCAACTGGAGCGCGGCGACGTGGCGCTGGACCAATCGATCGCCCTGTACGAGCGCGGCGCCAAGCTGAAGAAGCGCTGCGAGGACGAGCTGAAGCGCGCGGAAGAAAAAGTGGCCGCGATCACGCTGGACGCGAATGGCCAGCCCACCGGAACCAAGCCCGTCGAAGATCTCTGATGTTTCGGGAACAGTTGGCGCGGGACGCCAGGCAGATCCAGGCGCAGTTCGACCTGGTTCTTGGCGCCTACGACGATCTCGATGTGACGCGGGCGATGGCCTATGCCACCGAAGGCGGCAAAAGGTTGCGCGGATTCCTGGTGCTGGAAAGCGCGCGCCTGCATGGCATCGACGAAACCTCGGCGATCTGGCCCGCGACGGCCATCGAGGCGCTGCATGCCTACAGCCTCGTGCATGACGACCTGCCCTGCATGGACGACGACGACCTTCGGCGCGGCCGCCCGACGGTGCATGTGAAATGGAACGAGGGCATCGCGGTTCTGGCCGGTGACGCGCTACAGACGCTGGCCTTTGAGCTGTGCGCCCGGCCAGAGGTAGGGCCGGCGGAGATCCGCGCAGACCTGACCCTGACGCTGGCGCAGGCCGCGGGCGCGCAGGGCATGGTGCTGGGACAGGCGCTGGACATCGCCGCCGAAACGGCGCAGCGACCCCTGTCGCTTGCGGAAATCACCCGGCTGCAGGCGGGCAAGACCGGGGCCTTGATCGAATGGTCCGGCTGCGCCGGGGCCCGGCTGGCCGGCGAAAATCCCGAACGCATGCGTCGTTATTCCCGGGCGCTGGGTCTTGCTTTCCAGATCGCCGACGACATCTTGGATGTCGAGGGCGATGCCGAAAAGGCGGGAAAGCGCCTGCAAAAGGATGCCAAGGCGGGCAAGGCCACTTTCGTTTCGCTGCTGGGTCTGGATGCGGCCAAGGCGCGCGCGGCCGAGCTGGTGGATGAAGCCTGCGCCGCCCTCGACAGTTACGGAGAGCGGGCTGAAACCTTGAAGGAAGCCGCCCGCTTCGTTATTGCGCGTGAAAGCTGAACCGTAAGGGATGCCATGTCAGACCGTCCGAACACCCCGCTTCTGGACCTTGTGAACCGCCCGGCGGATCTCAAGCAGTTTTCGGACGCGCAGTTGCATCAGCTGGCAAACGAGTTGCGGGCCGAGACGATCTCGGCCGTGTCGGTGACCGGCGGGCATCTGGGCGCGGGGCTAGGCGTGGTTGAGCTGACCGTGGCCCTGCACGCGGTGTTCGACACGCCGCGCGACAAGATCATCTGGGATGTCGGGCACCAGTGCTATCCCCACAAGATCCTGACCGAGCGGCGCGACCGTATCCGCACCCTGCGTCAGAAAGGCGGCCTCAGCGGGTTCACCAAACGCAGCGAAAGCCCCTATGACCCATTCGGCGCGGCGCACAGTTCGACCTCGATCAGCGCGGCGCTGGGCTTTGCCGTGGCCCGCGAACTGGGCGGGGTCACACCCGAGGGGCTGGGCGACGCGATCGCGGTGATCGGCGACGGGTCGATGTCGGCCGGCATGGCCTTCGAGGCGATGAACAACGCCGGCCACCTGAAAAAACGCCTGATCGTGATCCTGAACGACAACGAGATGAGCATCGCCCCGCCCGTGGGTGCGATGTCAAACTATCTCTCGCGCATCTATGCCGAAGAGCCGTTCCACGATCTGAAAGCAGCGGCCAAGGGGGCGGTGTCTCTGCTGCCCGAACCGTTCCGCGAAGGCGCCAAGCGCGCCAAAGAAATGCTCAAAGGAATGGCGGTGGGCGGCACCCTGTTCGAAGAGCTGGGATTCTCCTATGTTGGCCCGATCGACGGGCATGACCTGGACCAGCTGCTGCCGGTTCTGCGCACGGTCAAGGCGCGGGCGACCGGGCCAATACTGATCCACGCGCTGACCAAAAAGGGCAAGGGCTATGCCCCGGCCGAGCAGGCCCGCGACAAGGGCCATGCCACCGCCAAGTTCGACGTGGTCACCGGCAAGCAGCAGAAGGCGCCGTCGAACGCGCCGTCCTACACCTCGGTCTTCGGCAAGACCCTGGTGGACGAGGCCAGCCGCGACGACAAGATCGTGGCGGTGACCGCGGCGATGCCCGACGGTACCGGGCTGAACCTGTTCGCCGAACGCTACCCATCGCGCTGTTTCGACGTGGCGATTGCCGAGCAGCACGGGGTCACGTTCTCGGCCGCGCTGGCGGCGGGCGGGCTGAAACCGTTCTGCGCGATGTATTCCACGTTTTTGCAGCGCGGCTATGACCAGGTGGTGCACGACGTGGCGATCCAGCGCCTGCCAGTGCGCTTTGCCATCGACCGCGCGGGGCTGGTGGGTGCTGATGGCGCGACTCATGCCGGGTCGTTCGACATCGCGTACCTGTCCAACCTGCCGGGCATGGTGGTGATGGCCGCCGCCGACGAGGCCGAGCTGGTGCACATGGTCGCCACAGCCGCCGCCCACGACGACGGCCCCATCGCATTCCGCTATCCGCGGGGCGAGGGCGTGGGGGTCGATCTGCCCGAACGTGGGCAGCTTCTGGAAATCGGCAAGGGCCGCCTGATCCAGTCGGGGGCGCGGGTGGCGATCTTGTCCTTCGGGACGCGCTTGGCCGAAGTGCAGAAGGCCGCAGAATCGCTGGCCGCCCGCGGTATCACCCCGACCATCGCCGACGCCCGGTTCGCCAAGCCGTTGGACCGCGACCTGATCCTGGACCTGGCCGCCAACCACGAGGCGCTGATCACCATCGAGGAAGGCGCCATCGGCGGGTTCGGCAGCCACGTGGCGCAACTGCTGGCGGATGAGGGCGTGTTCGATCGCGGCCTGAAATACCGCTCGATGGTGCTGCCGGACATTTTCATCGACCAGGCCAGCCCCACCGACATGTACGCAGTCGCAGGCATGAACGCCGAGCATATCGAGGCCAAGGTTCTATCGGTGCTGGGTGTGGCTTCGATAGGTGAACGGCGCGCCTGAATCCGGGCGTCTTTCATCAAGCGGCCGATTGCGCCGCGCCACCGACCCAAGGTCGCGGGTCAGGCCGCCAATCGCTCTTGCAAGGCGGCAAGCCTTGGTTTAAGGGACGCCCCGAGGTCGCCTCCACCGACGCGTCGGGTCACAATTGCCCCGGTCGGACAAGGTGCAGGGATCCGCAGGGCCATCACGGCCCATGACGCAAGAAGGATGCCGGTGTAGCTCAGCTGGTAGAGCACGTCATTCGTAATGATGGGGTCGGGGGTTCGAGTCCCTTCACCGGCACCATTCTTCTTTGGAACCAAGAATACTCGGCAGATCGCGCGGTGGGACACATTGGTCTCGGCCATTCCGCAGGACGGTTCGGCTCGGAGCCGGGTTAACGGGCCGAGGGCATCGACTGACGAAACCGGCGCAAGGCCAGCGCGAAGAAGGCCGCCCCCAGACCGGCCATGATCGCCATCTGCGGCCAGACAATCGCAGGACCGCCCCCGCGATAGAGGATGGCCTGGGCAAAACCCACGAAATGGGTCGAGGGAGACACCTACATCGCCATGCGCTGCCAGTCCGGCATGCTTTCCATCGGGGTCGTGCTGCCCGACAGCAGGTTCATCACGATCAGCACCGGCAGCGCCAGCAGGCCGAACTGGGGCATCGACGACGTGAAAGTGGCCAGCAGGATGCCCAACCCAGTCACCGGGGCCAGGTAGCTGACGGGCCCCAGCACAAACAGCAGCACCGAGCCCGCAACCGTTCCGTTGATCGTCAGAACCCGGCCCGAAATGACCTGCCCGATCGAAACCGCGTGGTGCAGACCGTGCGCCGACAGGATCCGCATCCACTCGGCTCACCGTTTGTTCAGGCGGGTCGGGCACCAGCAGGTCCTCGTGGCAGTCGGGGCCCCGCAGGGCCGCAAGTTGGGCCTGTGCGTCCGAATATGGCCCGACAGGCACCATACCCGGAGGCGCGAATTCCAGCGCGGTGACGAGTTGGTGGATGGCCTGACGGTCATCCGGGCGGACCGTCAGACACTGTTCCAATTCGAGAATCTGCGCTGCCTGTGGCACTGGCTTCGCCTGCTGCCTGCGTCTGCGGACCCGTCCTGCCTAACCTGCACGAGAAAATCGTCAACAGCGCAACCCGACCCCCGAGGGCCGCCGCCCGCCCGGATGGGCGGAGGGCGGGATGGCGCGGCGGTCAGTCGCTGATCGCGCCTTCTTCGTCGCGGCGCTGGTGCATCCGGGCCTTGACCCGCGCACCCACGATCAGCGGCAGGATGAAGCCGATCACGGCGATGGTCCACAACCCGATGGACAACGGGCTGTCGATCAGGGTCCACCAGTTGCCATTGTCGATGGTCACGGCGCGGCGCAGGTTGTTCTCCATCGCGTTGCCCAGCAGGGTGCCCAGGATGATCGGGACCAGCGGCACGTCCAGCTTGCGTAGGACCCAGCCCATCACGCCGAACCCGATCATCACCAGCAGATCGAAGGTGGACCCCGAAATGCCGTAGATGCCGACAAAGCTGACCATGGCCACGATCGGCATCAGGATGCGCGACGGGATCATCAGCACGCGGGTGAACAGGCCCACCATCGGGATATTCATGGCCAGCAGCATGAAGTTGGCGATGAACAGCGCGGCCACCAGCCCCCAGACCACATCCGGGTTCTGGGTGAACAGCAGCGGCCCCGGCGTGATGTTCAACGCCAGCAGCACCGCCAGCAGCACCGCCGTGGTGCCCGACCCCGGCACGCCCAGCGCCAGCATCGGCACCAATGCGCCCCCGGCGGCGGCGTTGTTGCCGGCCTCGGGCGCGGCCACGCCGCGCGGATCGCCGGTGCCGAAGGTGTTCTCCTTGTCCACCAGCCGCTTTTCCATCGTGTAGGAAATGAACGACCCCAAAGAGGCGCCCGCGCCCGGCAGAACCCCCGCGATGAAGCCCAGAAACGAGGTGCGCAGCATCGTGGGCGTGCAGCTTTTGATCATCGACATCGGCGGATACAGCTTGCCGATGTTCAGCTTGCGGCCCTCGGCATCGGACCCTCCATGGCGATGTTCCAGAAAGATGAACACCTCGGACAGGGCGAACAGGCCGACGATGGCCACCAGAAAATCCAGCCCGTCATACAGATGCACTTCGCCGAAGGTAAAGCGCGGCACGCCGGTCTGGGTGTCCACCCCGATGGTCGCAAGCCCAAGGCCCAGCGCGGCGGCAAAGGCCGATTTCGCCTGGTTGGTCGAAGACACGCCGCCCAACGTCATGAAGGCCAGCGCGAACAGGGCGAAATATTCAGCCGGGCCGAACAGCAGTGCGATCTTGACCAGCTGCGGCGCCAGCACGATTAGGCCCCAGGTCGCCAGGAACGCACCCACGAACGAGGCGATTCCCGACAACGACAGCGCCTCGCCCGCCAGGCCCTTCTTGGCCATGGGGTGCCCGTCAAGACAGGTCATCATCGCGGGCTCGTCACCGGGGATGTTCAGCAGGATCGACGAGATCCGCCCCCCGTACATCGCCCCGTAATAGACACTGGTCAGCAGGATCAGCGAGGGCGTCGCGCCCAGCCCCAGCGTGAAGGCCAGCGGGATCAGGATAGCCACGCCGTTCGACGGGCCCAGCCCCGGCAGCGCGCCCATGACCGTACCCAGAAAGCAGCCCAGCAGGGCCAGCATCAGGTTCTGCCAGGTCAGCGCGATGGCGAACCCATCGCCCAAGGATGCAAGAGTTTCCATGATGCCCCCCTAGAACCCCAGCGGCCCTTTGGCCAGTGACAGGCCCAGAACCAGGTGGAAAATGACATAGATGCCCAGCGAAGTGCCAATTCCGACAAGGATGCACTCGATCGGGCCCGAACCCAGCCGCCAAGCCAGATAGGTGGCGGCAAAGGCCGTGGCGATGACGAACCCCGCCACCGGCAGCAGTTCGGCATACAGGATCAGAACGACCACGGCGGCGCCGACCTCGACCAGCCGGCCCAGCGCGGGCCATTCGGGTTCGGCATCCGGGCGCAGCGCGATGATGGCGCTGGACACGCCCAGAATGGCGGCGATGATCAAAGGAAAGGCCTTGGGCCCAACGGCATCGGACAGAAAGCTTTCTTCGATCGCCAGGGCGGATATCGCGAATCCGATGGCGAGAAGCAGCCCGACGACCCCGAAGATGCGGTCACTCATCGGTGTCTCCTGTTGTTCGGGATGAAAAAGTGCGGGCGCCACACGGTTGCGGCACCCGCCTGCACGTGAGTGGTGCGGTTACTTGATGATCCCGATCTCTTTCGAGATCGCCTGGATCTGGGCCACCGAGTCAGCGACGAAGTTCTGGAAGTCATCGCCCTGCAGGTCCAGCGGGGCCAGGCCGTTGGCGGCCATCACTTCTTTCCACTCGTCCGAGGCATAGAGCTGACCGATCTTGGACACCCAGTCATTGTAGGCCTCGTCCGACATGCCGCCGGGGGCATAGAAACCGCGCCAGTTCGCACCGATAGCGTCCACACCCTGTTCCTTGGCGGTCGGGAAATCGGCGAATTCGCCGGGCAGACGTTCAGGCGCCAGAACAGCGATCACCTTGATGTCGCCGGAATCCACGAAGCCCTTGGCCTCGGAGATATCGCCGGTGAAGGCCTGGACCGAGCCGGCCAGCAGCTGGGTCACCGCCTCGCCGCCGCCGTCAAACGCGATGTATTTGACCGAGCGGACATCGTCGATGCCATAGGCGTTGGCCGCGATCAGCACCTTCAGGTGGTCCCAGCCGCCCACGGCCGAGCCGCCCGCGACCGAAACCGAGGACGGGTCGGCTTTGATCTGGTCCAGCAGCTCGGGCAGGGTATTGACCGGGCTGTCGGCAGCCACGGCGATCACGCCATAATCGGCGCCGATCGCGGCCAGCCAGCGGACCTGATCCATGGTGTTGCCCGGATAGGCGCCCTGGGCCAGACGAGTTGCGGTTGCGGCGCTTGCGGCGACAATCAGTTCGTTGTCGTCATTGCGCTTGTTCACCACCTCGGCAAAGGCCACGCCCCCGCCGCCACCGGCCAGGTTCACCACCTGCATGGTCTGGTCGATCAGGCCCAGATCCTGCAGCGACTTGCCCACCTGACGGCAGGTAAAGTCCCAACCCCCACCCGGGTTGGCCGGAGCGATGCATTCCGTCGCGTTGGCGGCAAAGCCAGTCAGGGCAAAGACTGCGGCGGCTACGACGCCGCCGGTTCCAAACAGTTTCATTCGGTTCTCCTCCTCAGGTCATTCTGGCCGTCTTGTGTGCGGCCGAAACCGATCCCCGCAGGGGCCGCGTGGCGCAGCCCTTTCTTGCAGGTTGGTTTTCTTTACCGAATAATGCTGTCACGAACCTGTCACGGTGCGACGGGCGATCGGGGGAGGCCATGCGTGTATTGATGATCGAGGATGCCGAGGATCTGGCCGAGGGCGTCGTGGCCCATCTGGGTCGGTCCGGTGTGGTGTGCGATCTGGCGACCTCGGTCGAGGCGGCCCATGATTTCCGCGCGGTCCAGTCCTATGACGCGATCCTGCTGGACATCAATCTGCCCGATGGGTCGGGCCTGGGTTTTCTGGACCGGATTCGCGCCGCCGGAGACCGCACGCCGGTTCTGATGCTGACCGCGCTGACCGCAGTCGAGGACCGGGTCGCCGCGCTGGACAAAGGGGCCGACGATTATCTGGGCAAGCCGTTCGACCAGCGCGAGCTCGAGGCGCGGCTGCGCGCGCTGGTGCGCCGCGATGCTGACCGCAAGAGCGAGCAGATCACGCTGGGCCCGCTGGTCTATGCCCCCAAGGACCGCAGCGCCACGCTGGGCGGCAAACGCCTGAACCTGACCGCGCGCGAGGCCGCCGTGCTGGACGCCCTGATCCGGCACGAGGGGCAGTTCCTGTCCAAGGCGCGACTGTACGACTCGCTCTATGGGTTCGAGGATGCCGATGTGGGCGTGAACGCGATCGAGCTGTATATCGCCCGGCTGCGCAAGAAATTCTTGGGTAGCGGCGTGGCCATCACCACCCAGCGCGGGGTCGGGTACCGGATCGGCCTGCATGGTTAGGCTGCCCCTGCCCCACAGCCTGACCGCCCGGGTGCTGAGCGCGGTGATGCTGATCCTTGTTCTGGGCGGCGTGCTGGTCGGCCTGTCGATCTGGGCCAACGGCCGGCTGGCGGCGCGTCAGGCCTATGACAGGCTGCTGCTGGGCGCGGCCAGCGACATCGCCGAATCCGTGCGCATCCAGGACGGCCAGCCCATCGTCGACCTGCCGGTTTCGGCATTTGAGCTGCTGGCCCAAGCCCCGGATGACCGGATCTATTACGCGGTGCGCGGGCCCGACGGGCGCTTTATCACCGGGCTGGACCCGGACACGGTGATCGCGCCCCCGCAGCCCGTCAACCAGTCGGCCCAGTATTTCGCGGCCGACTTGAACGGGGAACCGGCCCGGTTCGTCCGACTGCCCCGCCTGTTCGCCGAGCGGGACTTTTCCGGCGAAGTCGAAATCGTGGTCGGGCAGACCTTGCTGGCACGGCGCGCGATGACCACCGGCCTGATGCTGGATGCCCTGCTGCCGATGGCGGTGGCCGGCGCGTTGCTGCTGATCATGTCGTGGTTCGTCACCC
The DNA here is from genome assembly GCF_059613045.1 of Ruegeria sp. BHSC037. Taxonomy (NCBI): domain Bacteria; kingdom Pseudomonadati; phylum Pseudomonadota; class Alphaproteobacteria; order Rhodobacterales; family Roseobacteraceae; genus Ruegeria; species Ruegeria sp. BHSC037. The sequence goes on along the minus strand of NZ_JBXWRT010000019.1, from coordinate 4,519 downwards.
GTTCGGCGCTGCACCCGCTCGAGGCGATGTCGGATGACCTGATCCGCCGAGACCCCTATGACCTGACGCCCGTGGCCAGCGACGGGCTGCCGCGCGAACTGCAGGTCATGATCGCGGCGATGAATCGGTTCATGGGGCGGCTGGACCGGCAGGTTCTGTCGATGCGTAACTTGATCGCCGACACCGCGCATCAGTTGCGCACCCCAGTCGCAGCGATCCGGGTGCAGGCAGAGATCGCCCAAGCCGACCCCGACAGCCCCGCCGGGCGCCGGGCGCTGGACCGGTTGCTGACCCGTACCCGGTCATTGGGCACGCTACTGGATCAGCTTTTGTCGCGCGCGATGGTCATCCACCGCATCGACAGCGCCCCGCGCTTGCCGGTCGATCTGCGCGAAGTGGCGCTCGAGGCGCTGGAGCAGAGCGACCACGAGGTGATCGCCCCCGGCGTCGAGGTGCATCTGAAAATCGGGGAAGACCCGGTCTGGGTGCGGGGCGATGCGTTTTCGCTGGGCGAAGCCACCAAGAACCTGCTGGGCAACGCGCTCCGCCATGGCAAGGCCCCGGTCAGCATCGGGGCCAGCCTGGACGGTGGCCGCGCCGTTCTGTGGGTGCGCGACAGCGGCCCGGGGCCGGACAAGTCGGTATCCGCCCGGCTGGGCGACCGGTTCAACCGCAACGCAGGCTCGGGCGAGGACAGCAGCGGGCTGGGCCTGTCGATCGTCAAATCCACCGCCGAGGCCTTTGACGGCACCGTCGAGATGACCCGCACCGATGACGGGTTTCGCGTATCGCTCAGCTTTCCGGCGGCCACCGAAGGAACAGGCGCATGATACGGTTTCTGATCCCGCTGGCCCTGTGTCTGCTGATGCCTGCTACCCGCACTGCAGCGCAGGAGGCGGTGACCGAATTCGGCACCGGGCCTGCCCCCCTGCTGGTGCGCTCGACCACGGATATCGGCATCATCCGCCCGGTGATGGAGCAGTTCGCGGTGCAAAACCCCGACCTGACCATCACCTATGAACAATGGGGCTCGAACGCGCTGTTTCAGCACAGCAAGACGGCCTGCAAGACCGGCGACAGCCCGGCGGATGCGGTGTTTTCCTCGGCCGTTCAGCAGATGGTCTGGCTGGTCAATGCCGCCTGCGCCCATCGCTACAGCTCGGCCCTGACGCAGGCGCTGCCCCCGGCCCGGCGCTGGCGGGACGAGCTGTGGGGGATTACCACCGAACCCGCCGTCATCGTCTACAACAAGGACCGTCTGGACGATCTGGAGGTGCCGCGCAGCCGCTTTGCCCTGCTGGACGCGATGCGCACCCGCCCCGACCTGCTTCGCGGCCGGGTAGCGACCTATGACATCGCGGCCTCGGGGCTGGGCTTCCTGTTTGCCTATGGCGACAGTCTCGAGGCCACCACCTTTGGCTCGTTGATAGAGGGCTTTGCCCGGATCGACGCGGTGGCCACCTGTTGTTCGGCCGAGATCATCCGCGACGTGGCCCGGGGACGGTTCCTGATCGCCTACAACGTGCTTGGCTCATACGTGGCCAACGCGCAGGACCCCGCGGTTGGGGTGATCCTGCCCGAGGATTACACGCTGGTGCTGTCCCGCGCCTTCATGATCCCGAGAAACGCGGGCAACAGCGCGGGCGGGCAGCGGCTGCTGGATTTCCTGCTGTCGCCGACGGCGCAGGATCTGCTGGCCCGATCGGGGTTGGTGGCGCGGATGGATGCGGCCGAAACCGGCCTTGCGCCCAGCGCGCGCCGATTCATTCCCCTGTCACCCGCCCTGCTGGTGGCCAGCGACCCGAACCGCCGGGCCGAACTGTTCAACCTGTGGAATGACGCCTTCGACGTGGAAACCGCCCGCTAGGAGGTTTTGCCGGTATTCTCAGGAACCGGCTCTGCGCCGCCTTCGTCCGGTGCCGCCGCGCCTTCGGGCTCGGGTTCGATGACCTCTGGCGCTTCGGCATCTTCGATCTCGGCCTCCTCGACCTCGTTCGATTGATCCTCGAGCGCACCCACGATCAGCGGCAGCATGTGAACGCCGGTCGCGGTGGCAATCTCGGGCGTTTTCGGCCTCTGCCAACTCAGCGTATCGAAGCTGTGGCAGGTGGAACAGACCGGCGCCCATTCGGCATGGATGTCGTGGCAGTTCTCGCAGACCCATTGTGGCCCGCGCGGCGCGTTCAGCGCCTTGGCCAGCCAGCCCTGAACCACCGCGTCCGACGCCCCCTCGCCCCGTTCGATCGCGGCCATCAGCGTATAGGCCCGCGCGTCGGCGCCCTTCTCAACCAGATCGCCCAGCACACGGCGGGCTTCGGGGAAATCCTCGGCCACGATGTTCAGCTCGGCCCGGATCAGGCGGGTCTCGGGGTGGTCGGGGTGGATGCGGGTCAGGGTGGCAAAGCGCTTGATCCGCTCTTCGGGTGTCTCGTCCGGGGCGATCTCGGCAAAGGCATGGGCCAGGTCGGGATGCGGCTGCGCCTCCCATGCCTTTTTCAGAATTTTGGTCGCCGCGCGCGGCTTGCCCTTGGCGATATAGGCCCGCGCGGACATCGCGGCGGCGGGCACCAGATCGGGTGACAGGCGGTTGGCCTCGATCGCACGCTCCTGCTGTTCGACGGAGGCGGACTCGTCCAGAATGTCCTTGGCCTCGGACAGGGCCAGCACCGCGTCGCGGCGGCGATAGACGTCGCGCGGCAGGTATCCCGCCTTCAGCTTGGCGGTCAGGGTCGACCGGGCCCCGGCCCAGTCTTGCGCCTTGGTCTGCAGGTTCAGCAGAACGTCCTGCGTTTCTTCGTGCCGCGGCTTCAGCTGCAACGCCTTCTCGGCCAGCTTGCGGGCTGTGTTCTCGTCCCCCTCGGCCAGCTTCTGCTTCAGAATGCCCCGCACCCCGACGAAACGCGTCGCCGGATCGCTCACCAGCTTCTTGTAGGTCTCGGCCGCCTTTTTCGTGTCGCCGGTCATCTCGGCCGCCTGGGCCACCAGCAGGTTGGTCAGTTCAGGCTTGTTCAGCAGCTTCTCGGCCTTGCGAGCCTTGGTCAGCGCGATGCGCCCCTCGCCCGAGGCCAGCGCCATCAGCCCGTCGGCCAGCGCCTGGTATCCGCGCTGCTCGCGGCTGCGGTCGAAATAGCGTGACAGGGCGGTTTCGTCACCATTGATGAATTTCAGCGTGGCGATCAGCAGGCCCAACAGCTTCAGCCCCAGCCAGACGGCAAAGACCAGAACCCCCAGCGCGATGACCGACTGCAGCGGGCTAAGCGTGATTTCCAGCCCAAGGGCGGTGATCTGAACGCCGCCGCTGGATTCCATCAGGTAACCGGCGCCCATCGCCAGCAGGCCGACGATCACAACAAAAACAAGGATCTTCAACAATGACCACAGCATGACAGGCCCTTCAGTTCGAGTTCACGCCGGAAACCAGCGCATTGACGGCAGTCTCGGCCTCCAGCCGGGTCTTTGCCGCCTGTATCCATTCGGCCATGGCCGGTTTCGCAGCCTCGGGCAGCGCGTCCAGCTCGGTAAGGGCCGCCGCCAGATCGCCCTTGCCCATCGCGGCCTGCGCGCGCGACAGGATGGCGTCGGGGTCGCTGCCCTCTTTCGGCGTGACCGAGCGCGCCCCGGTCTGGCGTTGCAGAAACGCGATCAGGCCCGTGCCCTTGTCCGCCGCGCGGGCATCGGCCAGCGCCGCGCGGGCGGCGGGCGGGAAGCCATCGCGCAGATCGGCAAGGGTGGCCACGCCGTCATCGGCCGGTCCCGAAAGGGCATCCGGCACGGAAACACCACCGGCTTGCAACTGGGCAACCAGGTCCGAATACGGGCCACCTGCGTCTAGTTGGCCCCGGATCTTGGCCAGCGTCGCCAGGTTTTCGGCCGCCTGTGCCTGAGCCTTGGCCTGCGCTTCCTGCGCCTGGGCGTCAGCCACCATCTTTTCGACCTCGGCGCGTTGGCCGGCCAGAGAGTCCTGCAGTTTCTTCAGCTCGGCCTCGACTGCGGCAACCGTTTCGGGCGACGCCGCCTCGGTCAATGGGCGCGCCTCGAGCTTGGCGACCCGCTCGGCCAGCGGGTCGATTTTGCCGGACAGGGCGTCGAGGCTGGATTTGATGGTGGAGATCTCGCTTTCGATCGGCGCCAATTTGGCGCTCAGCGCGGCAATCTCGGCGGTCGGGTCCGGGGCTGCAGCCAGCTGCTTGCCCAAGGCGGCCAGTTCCTCGGCCTGACCGGACAGCTTGGCCTCGAGCGCCGCAATGGCCTCGGACGGGTCCGACCCGACAGGCCAGAGCAAATCACTGCGCCCGGCGGCAAAACCGATCGCGGCGGCAACCACCCCGCCGATCAAGGCCGGCAGAAATCCACCGCGTCGGGGCGTGGTTTCCTGTTTGGGCGGTTCTGCCTGCATATCATGGGATCGGGCTTCGGCTTCGGCTTCGGCTTCGGCTTCGGCTTCGGCTTCGGCTTCGGCTTCGGCTTCGGCTTCGGCTTCGGCTTCGGCTTCGGCTTCGGCTTCGGCTTCGGCTTCGGC
>NZ_JBXWRT010000018.1:0-59519 GCF_059613045.1 Ruegeria sp. BHSC037 | reverse complement strand
GTCATCATCCGGGCAGCGGCAGGCGGGCAGATGAACATCGCGATCACGATGATCGAGCCAACCGCGTCGAACGCAGCCACCGCTGAGATCGCCGCGACCAGCACCAACGCAAGGCCGAGCGCGCCGGTGCGGATGCCGATCGTGCGGGCGAACCCTTCGTCGAAGGTCGAAATCTTGAGCGGCCGCCAGAACAGTCGGATGAACAGGCTGACGGCCAGCAGCGTGACCGCGATCCGCGGCAGTTCCGGAGGCAATCCGGCCAGCGCCACCGGATCCAGAACCGAGGCCCAGCCCGTCGCGTCCAGCCAGATCAGGCTTTCGAGGTTGCCATACAGCGCGTGTTCCACGTCCAGATGCACGCTCGAGGTGTCGGTCTGTTCCAGCAGCAACACCCCGGCGGCGAACATGGTGGTGAACACCACGCCCATCGCCGCGCCCGGCTCGATCCGGCCCAGCCGCCGGATGGCCTCGATCAGGATCACCGCCACTGCGGCCGCGCCTGCCGCGCCCAGCATCATCGGCCAGGTCGAGATCACCCCGGTCAGCAGAAACGCCACCACGATGCCCGGCAGCACCACATGGCTGATCGCATCGCCGATCAGGGCCTGCCGGCGCAGCAGCAAGAAATTGCCCGGCAGCGCACAGGCCACCGCCGCGCAGATGCCGATCAGCAGTGGCGTCAAGGACAGTGAAACGAATTCTTCACCGCTCATGTGCGCACCTCATGCGGGGGGCCGATTCGTCGGTCGATCTCGTCGATCTGATCGCGGGTCAGGACGGTTTCGATTTCGCGCAGGCCGTCATATTGCGCCGCTGCGGCTTCGTGCGTCTGATCCGCGCGCACGAGGCCCCAGCGCCTTTCGTCGCGCAACGCCTTGGCCGCCCGCGCCCGACCCGCATCGGTGGCCACGCCGTCGGCCCGCATCAGCCCGGACCGGCGCAACAGACGCCGGGTATAGGGTTCATAGACTTCCTGCCCCTGCGCCAAAGCCAAAAGGCCCTGCCGGATATGAACGCGGCGCTGAAACCGCCGGTGACGCACCACCGCGGCCAAGACGCCGCGCACCGGCGCCAGCAACAGCGATAGCGCAAAAAGCGCAAAGCTGATCAGCACGATGATCGGGCCGGTCGGAAGGTTCGGGGCCGAGGCGGATACGGCCGCGCCCAGATACCCCGCCAGCCCCCCGGCGAGCCCCGACAGCAGCACCACCCGATCCGCCCGGTCCGACCAGAACCGCGCCGTAACCGGCGGGATGATCAGAAGGGCCACGACCAGGATCAGGCCGACGATCTTCAAGCCGATCACCGTGACCGCCATCACCAGGCCCATCATCGCCAGGTCAACGCGATGCACCGGCACCCCCGCAGCTGCTGCGTATTCGGCGTCGAAGGCCACCATCAGCATCGGGCGACGCAGGATCATGACCAGCAGCACGGTCGCCGCCCCGCCCACCGCGATGATCAGCGCGTCGGCAAACAGCATCCCCGCGGTCGAGCCCAGCAGGAACCCCTCAAGCCCCGCCTGACGGCCAACGCCCATCGTCTGGATCACCGTCAGCAGCACTACGCCGAACCCGAAGAACACCGACAGAACGGCCCCGATCGCTGCATCCTCGGCCAACCGGGTGCGCCGGGTCAGGCCGTTGATGCACAACAGCCCCACCCAGGCCGACAGCGCCGAGCCCGCCAGCAGGCCGGGCAGGTTGCGCCCCTCGCCGCCCAGCGCCACCATGACCATGAAGGCGATGCAGACGCCCGGCAAGGTCGCATGGCTGATCGCATCGCTGACCAGCGCCCGTTTGCGCAGAAACAGGAAGGTACCGGTCACCCCGGCGGCAAACCCCAGAAGCGTCGCCCCGATGGCGACCAAAGTGGCGTTGTACCCCAGTTGCAGGGTCAGCGCGTCCCACAGCATGGCCTAGCCCAGCGCCCCGGCGATCTGGTCGATCTGCGCCGTGGCCAGACGCCCGCCATAGGTCGCCTGCAGGGTCTCGGCGGTAAAGGCCTCGGCCACGGGGCCTTCGGCGATCTTGCGCGTGTTGATCAAGAACACATGGTCGAAATAATCGGTGACGGTGGCCAGATCATGATGCACGGCGACAACCGTCTTGCCGGCCTGTTTCAACCCCTTCAGAACGCTGATGATGGCCTTTTCGGTGGCGGCGTCGACGCCGGCAAAGGGTTCGTCCAGCAGGTACAGGTCGGCCTCCTGCGCCAGCGCGCGCGCCAGAAAGACACGCTGCTGCTGACCGCCCGACAACTGGCCGATTTGCCGGTCGGCGAATTCATGCATCCCGACCCGATGCAGACAGTCCATCGCGCGGGCCATGTGCCGCATGCGCACCCGGCCCAGCAGGCCCAGTTCGCGCGACATGCCCATCAGGACCACGTCGATCACGCGGGTGGGGAAATCCCAATCGACGCTGGCGCGCTGCGGCACATAGGCGATGCGGGCGCGCTGTTTCTCAAGCGGCCTGCCAAAGACGGTGACCTGCCCGGATACCGGCCGGACGATGCCCAGCGCGGCCTTCAGCAGGGTGGACTTGCCCGCGCCATTCGGGCCGATGATCGCGGTCATCGACCCCGGTTGAACGGTGATGTCCACGGAAAACACGGCTGGTTTCTGGTTGTAGGACACGGTCAGCCCGCGAATGGCCAGCGGGCTGGCCTGAACCGACGGATCGGTCGGGCGGGTGCCCTGTTTCGCGGCAAGCTCAACCATGTCAGGACCCCGCCGCCAGCTTGCCGTCCATGCCGCGCGCGGGCACATCGGCGCCCAGCCCGCGGGCGATGACGGTGAAGTTGTGATCGAGCATGCCGACATAGGTGCCCTCGTAGGTGCCCGGCGCGCCCATCGCGTCCGAGAACAGCTCGCCGCCCACGGCAACGGTGTGCCCCTTGGCCGCCGCCCCCTCGATCAGCGCCCGAACCGACCGGTCGGACACCGAGCTCTCGACGAACACCGCCGACACCTGCCGTTCGACCAGCATGTCGACCAGTTCTCCGATCCGGTTGAGCCCGGCCTCGGACTGGGTGGAAATGCCCTGAATGCCAGTCACCTCGAACCCGTATTCCGCGCCGAAATAGCCAAAGGCGTCATGGGCGGTGACCAGCACCCGCTTGTCCGCGGGGATCTGCGCCAGAACCTGTTGGCCATAGGCATGCAGGCGGTTGATCCGGTCCAGAAACGCCTGGGTGTTCGCAGCGAACAGGTCGGCAGCCTCGGGGCGCGCCTCGGTCAGGGCCTGCTGCACCTCGATCACGACGTCGCGCCACAGGACCGGGCTCATCCACAGATGCGGGTCGTACTTGTCGGCATAATCGTCATGAGCGCGCAGTTTCGACTTGTCGACCCCCTCGGCCACGGCCACCACCGGGCGCTTGCGGCCGAGATCGTGAAAGAAATCTTCCATCTGCGCCTCGAGATACAGGCCGTGCCACAGAACCAGGTCGGCGCGGGTCATGGCGACGATGTCGCTGCGGGTCTGACGATAGGCATGGGGGTCCACGCCGGGGCCCATCAACGATTTCACCTCGACCTGGTCGCCCCCGATCTGACGCACCGCGTCGGCGATCATGCCGGTCGTGGCCACCACCTTCAGCGGCGCCCCGGCCAATCCGGCAACCGGAAGCGTGGCAGCAACGGCAAGCGCGGCAAGAAACTGACGGCGAATCATTTTTGACCTCGGGTTGGGTTCATGTTGACCCCAAATATGAGAACCATTCGCAACTAAGTCAATGCAATTGCGAATTACTCGCAAGAAAACGCCTATTTTGTCCATTTGGTCAAAAACCTGATGCCCGCAGCACGCGACACCTTTCCTTCGCCGGCCTGCCGTGCGATTTTGGCGCAAACCTCCCAAAGGACGTGACAATGGATACGCAGAGCTCAGAAAGCCCCGTGCGCACCGCGCATCTGCCGCAAGTGACCGAGCCCCGAAACCCCGGCATGGAACTGGACCTGGACTGGGTCCGCGCCGTGCAGGCCAACACCTCGGCCATCGAGCGCCGCGCCGCGACCCTGCCTGGGCGCCGGTCGGTCAAGAAAGAATACCAAGCCGCCTGGCTGCTGAAGGCGATCACCATGATCGACCTGACCACCCTTTCGGGCGATGACACCGAGGGCCGCGTTCGCCGCCTATGCGCCAAGGCCCGGCAGCCGATGTCCCCCGCCCTGCTGAGGGCGCTGGACATGCCGCCGATCACCACCGGCGCGGTCTGTGTCTATCACGACATGATTGAAACGGCGGTGGATGCGCTGACAGGCACCGGCATTCCGGTCGCGGCCGTGTCCACCGGCTTTCCGGCGGGTCTGTCGCCCTTTCACCTGCGCGTGGCCGAGATCGAGGAAAGCGTGAAGGCCGGGGCCGAGGAGATCGACATCGTGATCTCGCGCCGCCATGTGCTGCAGGGCGACTGGCAGGCGCTGTATGACGAGATGAAGGCGTTCCGCGCAGCCTGCGGCGAGGCGCATGTCAAAGCGATCCTCGCCACCGGCGAGCTGGGCAGCCTGCGCAACGTGGCGCGCGCCTCGCTGGTCTGCATGATGGCGGGGGCAGATTTCATCAAGACCTCGACCGGCAAGGAAAGCGTCAACGCCACCCTGCCCGTGTCGCTGGTCATGATCCGAGCGATCCGTGATTACTATGACCGTACCGGCTATCGCGTGGGCTACAAGCCTGCGGGCGGGATTTCCAAGGCCAAGGATGCGCTGGTTTACCTGTCGCTGATCAAGGACGAGCTGGGCGACCGCTGGCTGCAACCCGACCTGTTCCGCTTTGGCGCCTCGTCCCTGCTGGGCGATATCGAGCGGCAGTTGGAACATTTCGTCACCGGGGCATACTCGGCCGGTTACCGGCACCCTATGGGCTGAGGACAGGAACAATGACAGTCAAAGAGATTTTCGAGACCATGGAATACGGACCCGCCCCGGAAAGTGCCGCCGAGGCCCTGGCATGGCTGGTCGATCAGGGCGACAAGTTCGGCCATTTCATCGACGGCACCTTCACCAAGCCGGGCCAAGGGTTTGAAAGCCGCAACCCGGCCACGGGCGAGGTTCTGGCGACCCTAACCCAAGCCACCCAGGCCGATGTGGACGCCGCCGTGGCCGCCGCGCGAAAGGCGCAACCCAAATGGGAAAAGCTGGGCGGCCCGGCCCGCGCCCGCTACCTCTATGCCATCGCGCGGCTGATCCAGAAACACGCCCGCCTGTTCGCAGTGCTCGAGACGCTGGACAACGGCAAGCCGATCCGGGAATCGCGCGACATCGACATTCCGCTGGTACAGCGGCATTTCTACTATCACGCAGGCATGGCCCAGTTGATGGAAGCCGAGCTGCCCGACGCGCAGGCGCTGGGGGTCTGCGGCCAGATCATTCCGTGGAACTTCCCGCTGCTGATGCTGGCGTGGAAGGTGGCCCCGGCGCTGGCCATGGGCAACACGGTTGTTCTGAAGCCGGCCGAATACACCTCGCTGACGGCGCTGCTGTTTGCTGATATCTGCATGCAGGCCGGTCTGCCCAAGGGCGTGGTCAACATCGTCACCGGCGACGGCACGGTGGGCGAGATGATCGTAAAGGCGGACGTGGACAAGATCGCCTTTACCGGCTCGACGATCGTGGGGCGCCGCATCCGCGAGGCCACCGCCGGGTCGGGCACGGCCCTCACGCTCGAGCTGGGCGGCAAGTCGCCCTACATCGTCTTTGACGATGCCGACATCGACAGTGCCATCGAGGGTCTGGTCGATGCGATCTGGTTCAACCAGGGTCAGGTCTGCTGCGCGGGGTCGCGCCTGCTGGTGCAGGAGGGCATCGCCGAGCGGTTCTATGCCAAGCTGCGCGCCCGCATGGACACGCTGCGCATCGGCAACCCGCTGGACAAATGCATCGACGTGGGCGCCGTGGTGGATCCGGTGCAGTTGCAGACCATCAAGTCGATGGTCGAGGGCAACGCGGTGGGCCAGGTTTACCAGCCCGCCTGCGAGTTGCCGTCGAATGGCTGCTACTACCCGCCGACGCTGATCACCGGACTCGAGACCTCGGACCCGCTGATGCAGGAGGAGATATTCGGCCCGGTTCTGGTCTCGTCGACCTTCCGCACCCCGGCCGAGGCGGTCGAACTGGCCAACAACACCCGTTACGGGCTGGCCGCAACGGTCTGGACCGAGAACGTCAACCTTGCGCTGGACATCGCGCCCAAGCTGGTCGCGGGCGTGGTCTGGGTCAATGCCACCAACCTGTTCGACGCGGCCGCGGGCTTTGGCGGCGTGCGCGAAAGCGGCTTTGGCCGCGAAGGTGGCTGGGAAGGGCTGAGCGCCTATACCAAGCCCAAGGGTAAAACCAAGCCGCTGGCCAAGATCGAACCTATCGTGGGCGAAGGTGGCCCGGTCGATCCGATCGACCGCACCGCCAAACTGTATGTCGGCGGCAAGCAGGCGCGACCTGATGGCGGCTATTCCCGCGCGATCTGGGGCAAGGCGGGCCTACTGGGCCATGTGGGTCTGGCCAACCGCAAAGACGTGCGCAACGCGGTCGAGGCCGCGGCGGGGGCGGCGGGCTGGTCGAAAACCACCGGCCATCTACGGGCGCAGATCCTGTATTACATCGGCGAGAACCTCTCGGCCCGCGCCGAGGAGTTCGCGCATCGCATCGACGCGATGACCGGCCGCAAGGACGGTGCGAAAGAGGTCGACGCCGCGATCCAGCGCCTGTTCACCGCCGCCGCCTGGGCCGACAAGTATGACGGCCAGGTGCATGGCGTTCCGATCCGCGGCGTGGCGATTGCGATGAAGGAACCGGTTGGCGTGATCGGCACGCTTTGCGCTGACGAGGCGCCGCTGCTGGGTCTGGTCTCGGCCATGGCCCCGGCGATCGCGATGGGCAACCGGGTGGTTCTGGTGGCGTCCGAGCCCTATCCGCTGGCGGCCACCGATTTCTATCAGGTGCTGGACACCTCGGACGTGCCCGCCGGCGTGGTGAACATCCTGACCGGTAGCCACGAGGAACTGGCCAAACCGCTGGCCTCGCATCTGAACGTGGATGCGGTCTGGTCCTTCTCGTCGTCGAACCTGTCGGCACAGATCGAGAAAGCCTCGGCCGGGAACCTCAAGCGGACCTGGGTGAATAACGCGACGGCATTTGACTGGAGCGTGGACCACACCCGCCGCTTCCTGCAGGCTGCGACCGAGATCAAGAACATCTGGGTGCCCTACGGCGAGTAGGGCTCCCGCATCAGGGGGAGGCTCTGCATGGACTTCGCAGGAAAGACGGTGATCGTCATTGGTGGCACCAGCGGTATCAACCGGGGCATCGCCGAGGCCTTCGCGGCCTCGGGCGCGAAACTGGCCGTGGCCAGCCGCTCGCAGGAGAAGGTGGACGACACCATCGCCGCGCTGAAGACGGCGGGCGCGGCCGAGGCGATCGGCGCGGCCTTTGACGTGCGTGATGCTGAGGCGGTCGCCGAGGGGCTGAAACAGTTCCACGCGGCGCTCGGTGATTTCGACGTTCTGGTTTCCGGGGCGGCGGGCAACTTCCCGGCGCTTATGGCGGAAATGTCGGTCAACGCCTTCCGCACCGTGGTCGAGATCGACCTGATGGGCACCGTGCATGTTCTGAAAGGCGCCTATCCCTATCTGAAACGGCCCGGCGGCAACATCATCAACATCTCGGCCCCGCAATCCTACCTGCCCTACGAGGGCCAGGCCCATGTCTGCGCGGCCAAGGCAGGGGTCGATCAGATCACCCGCACCCTGTCGATGGAATGGGGCGTGGAAGGCATCCGGGTGAACTCGGTGGTGCCGGGTTTCATCGAGGGCACCGAGGGCGCCAAGCGTCTGGCCCCCACACCCGACGCGGGCAAGCAGTTGCTTCAGGACGTGCCTCTGGGCCGCTGGGGCACGCCGCAGGACGTGGCCAATGCCTGCCTGTTTCTGGCCTCGGACATGGCCAGCTATATCAGCGGGACGGTTCTGGCCGTGGACGGGGCGCTGTATCAGCGCGGCTCGGGCCGGTTCGGCCAGATGATGGGGCAGATGCTGCGCGACATGGCCGGCAACAAGGGCTGAGCACCGCTCAGCCCCGCGCCTCAGTTCGTTGTCTCGAGCCCCTCGGGTTTGCCCACCACCACGAAATGCAGCCCGTCGGGGTCCAGCAGCTCGGCCGCGACGCGGTTCACCTCGTCCAGCGTCACCGCGTTCACCTTGTCGTTGCGGGTGGCGATGTAGTCGATCGGCAGGCCTTCCATCTGCATCCCCACCATGATCCCCGCGATCCGGGCATTGCCGTCGAAGCGCAGGGGATAGGCACCGGTCAGATAGGTCTTGGCGTCATCCAGCTCTTTCTGCGTCACGCCTTCGGTCGCGGCGCGGCGCCATTCGTCACGGATCACCGTGATCGCCTGCGCGATCCGATCATTGGCTGAGGACACCGACCCCAGATAGACCGAGGCCAGATCCTTGGGCACCAGATAGGTCCCAACGCCATAGGTCAGGCCGCGCTTCTCGCGCACTTCCTGCATCAGACGGCTTTCGAAACCGCCGCCGCCGAGGATGTGGTTCAGGATGTAGGCCGCGAAGAAATCCGAGTCGTCGCGGTCGATGCCCTTCTGGCCGAACAGGGCCACCGATTGCGGCGTGTCGAATTCGACCACCGTGACGCCGCCGGGGATGTTCACCTGCGCCTTTCCGGGAATCGGCTTGCCCGTCTCGGGCAGATCGGCCAGCAGATGGTCCAGCAGCGCGCCCAGTTCGTCGGGGGTGATGTCGCCCACGGCGCCCACATACAGCCGGTCCTTGGCAAAGACGCCCTTGTGGGCCGCCACGATGTCATCGCGGGTCAGGGCCGAAACGCTTTCGATCGTGCCCTTCCCGTCCGAGCCGTAAGGGTGATCGCCATAGGCCATCCGGGCAAAGGTCTGCCCCGCGATGGTGTTCGGGTCAGTCTGGTCGGACCGCAACCCCGACAGCACCTGCGCCCGCACCCGGTCGATCGCATCCTGATCGAACCGCGGCTGCTGGATCGTGGTGCGCAGCAAGTCCACCGCCTGATCGCGATTTTCGGTCAGGAACTGGGCCGAGATCGCCACGCTGTCATCCGACGCGTCATAGCCGAAGGACACCGCCAGCGACTCCAGCGCCCGCGCGTAGCTGCGCGCATCCATGTCTCCCGCACCTTCCTCCAGCAGGCCACTCATCAGGTAGACCGCGCCGCGCTTGTCGGGTTCGTCCAGCGAGGTACCCCCACGGAACCGCAACTCCAGCGCAGTGAACGGGATCGAGTGATCCTCGACCAGCCAGGCCCGGATGCCACCAGGCGAGGTGACCTCTTGAATCTTGATTTCGGCCCAGGCGGGCAGCGCGAACAGCAGGGCAATCAGGGGGGCAAGGAAACGGATCATTGGGTTACCTCGTCATCACGCATCAGCCATCCGGTGACCGAAGCCTCGGGACGCAGAACGTCGCGCGCGGCAGCGATGATGTCGTCGCCGGTGACGGCTTGCAGGATGTCGGGCCAGGCCTGCACGTCCTCGACCGTCAGACCGCTGGTCAGCGCCCGGCCATAGCGGTTGCCGATTCCGTCGACATTGTCGCGGGCATAGATCTGCGCGGCACGCAGTTGCAGCTTGATCCGGTCCAGATCCTCTTGCTTGACGCCCTCGGCGATGAAATCGGCCACCGCCTGATCCATCGCCTCTTCGGCCTGTTGCAGCGACACGCCCTGCGCAGGCACGACGATCAGGTCAAAGGTCGTGTCATCCAGCGACACCCCGCGATAGAACGCCCCGGCATAGACCGCCAATTGCTGCTCGAGCTGCAGCTTTTCGTTCAGGTAGGATGTGGTGCTACCGCCCAGCAGCTCGGCCAGCAAGTACAGCGCCGCGGCCTTCTCCTGCGCGCCAGCGTCGCGTTCGGGTGCAAGGTAGCTGCGTTGGACATAAGGCTGCGACACCCGCGCATCCTTGAAGGTGAGGCGCCGGGCGGCGGTCTGAGGCGGCTCCTGCGAGCGGACCCGCTCGGGCAGGTCGGGGTTGGCCGGGATCACGCCGTAATAAGTCTCGGCAAGGGTCCTGACCTCGGCCGGGTCCACATCGCCGGTCACCACCAGGATCGCGTTGTTGGGCGCGTAATAAGTCTGGTAGAAGGACAGCGCGTCCTCCATGTCCAGTTCTTCCATCTCGTGCTTCCAGCCGATCACCGGAACGCCGTAGCGGTGGTTGAGGTACTGCGCCGCGCTCATCTGTTCACCGAACAGGGCGCGGGGGTTGTTTTCGGTGCGCTGGTTGCGCTCTTCCAGGATCACGTCGCGTTCGGTTGCGATGTCCTCCTGCGAGAGCCTCAGGTTGCGCATCCGGTCGGCCTCCATCTTCATCATCAGGCCCAGCCGATCGGCGGCCACGCGCTGGAAATAGGCCGTATAGTCATACGAGGTGAAGGCATTGTCATTGCCGCCATTGGCCGCGACGGTGGCCGACAGCTCGCCGGGGGCCATGCTGTCGGTGCCCTTGAACAGAAGATGTTCCAGGAAATGCGCCACGCCGGATGATCCCACCGGCTCGTCCGCCGATCCGGCCCGGTACCAGACCATGTGCTGCACGACCGGAGCGCGGTGATCCTCGATCACCACCACGTCCATACCGTTGTCCAAGGTAAAGGTGGTCACGGCCTCGTGCCCGGTTCCGGCCAGAACCGGGGCTGCGGCTGTCAGTGCGGCGCAAAACGCCAGAACCCGAACCATGGGGCATCCTCCGTCTGTGTCGTTGGTTTTCAAACTACGGTGGCGCCGGGCGGGATCAAGAGCGATGACGGAAAGTTAAGGATTATTCATCCGGCGGGAAGGACGGGGTTTCATATCCCTGTCGGCGGAAAGCTTCGGCCTGCTGCCCGGCGTCGATCGACTCGCGCTTGTAGACCTGCGAGTAGCGGTCAACCTTGAACAGGCGCAGACGGGTCCAGCGCGCCTGGCGCGTGCGGAAGGCCTCGTCCTCGGCGGCCAGCGCCTGCCGGGTGTCGGGCGCCACGCCATAGCGGCTGGAAGCCGTGACCAGCGCCGCATCCGACGACGGGATGCCGCCCGCGGGCTTCAGCGCCGCCGCATTGCCGCCCAGCGCGGCCACCGCGTCACCTTTGGGGTTGGGATCGGTCAGGTTCTCGCCGCCCGGTGTGGGGGCGGGCAGAAAGGCATAATCCTTGGGCTGGGTCAGCGGCTTGACCGGCATCACCGAAAACTCGTCAGGCCCCGAGCCGGGCGCTTCGAGATGGCGCAGGCCGATATCGGAACATCCCGCGGCAAGGGCGGCGAGTGTCAGGGCAATGGTTGCGCGCGGCATCCGCATCTTGGTCTCCAGCCTGTTTCAGGCGCTTTTATCGCATAACATCCGGCGCGTCACGAGGGCTTTTTGCCATCCAGCAGTATCAGCCCCAGCGCGCCGGCAAAGATGAACACGTCGGCCAGGTTGAACACATAGGGGTTGTTGATGCCGCAGCAGGACATGTTCAGGAAATCCAGAACATACCCGTACAGCACCCGATCGACCACATTGCCCAGCGCTCCGCCGATCAGCAAACCGCCGCAGATCACCATGCGGACGGGCTGCGCGCTGCGCCACAGCCAGATCGCCACGCCCGCGCAGACGGCCAGCGACACGGCCACCAGCGCCCAGCGTGCGGCTTCGGAATTGCCTTGAAACAGGCCGAAATTGATGCCGCGATTCTCGCCGTACCGAAAGGTCAGCAGCGGCGGCAGCACGTCGATACCGCCGGGCCGGTCGGCCACGCGCAACACGTGGACGACCAGATATTTGCTGAGCTGGTCGATCGCAAATGCGGCCAGCCCCGCCCAGAGCAGAACCCGGACCCGCATCAGTGACGGAAGTGCCGAATGCCGGTGAACACCATGGCCAGACCCGCCTCGTCGGCGGCGGCGATCACCTCGTCATCGCGCATCGACCCGCCCGGCTGGATCACGCAGGTTGCGCCTGCGGCAGCAGCCTCCATCAGCCCGTCGGGGAAGGGGAAGAACGCGTCCGAGGCTACGGCCGAGCCGATGGTCAGCGGTTCGGGCAGGCCCAGGGTTTCGGCCATGCGCTCGGCCTTCTTGGCAGCGATCAGCGCCGAATCCACCCGGCTCATCTGACCGGCGCCGACGCCCACCGTGGCCTCGTTCTTGACGTAGACGATGGCGTTCGACTTGACGTGCTTGGCCACTTTCCAGGCAAACAGCAGATCGCGCATCTGCTCGGGCGTGGGGGCCAGCTTGGTTACGACCTTCAGGTCATCCATCTCGACATGGCCGTTGTCCTTGTCCTGCACCAGCAGCCCGCCGGCCACCTGGCGGAAGGCCAGCCCGCCCGCGCGTGGGTCGGGCAGCGCCTCGGTGGTCAGCAGGCGCAGGTTCTTCTTGGCGGCAAAGATCGCTTTGGCCTCGTCGGTGGCGCCCGGGGCGATCACGACCTCGGTGAAGATGCCGGTGATTTCGCGCGCGGTTTCCGCGTCCAGCGGCCGGTTCAGCGCGACGATCCCGCCAAAGGCCGAGGTCCGGTCGCAGTCGAAAGCGGCCTTGTATGCCTCGAGCAACGTCGCGCCCTTGGCCACGCCGCAGGGGTTCGCGTGCTTGATGATGGCGCATGCGGCACTGTCGCGCGGGTCGAACTCGGCCACCAATTCAAAGGCGGCGTCGGTATCGTTGATGTTGTTGTAGCTCAGCTCTTTGCCCTGATGCTGCACGGCGGTGGCGACGCCGGAACGCCCCGAGCCATCGACATAGAACGCCGCCTGCTGGTGGCTGTTCTCGCCATAGCGCAGGGGCTGTTTCAGCTCACCAGCGAACACGCGGCGCTTGGGGGTGTCGATCTGCAGTGCGTCGGCCAGCCAGCTGGACACGGCCGCGTCATAGGCTCCGGTGCGGGCATAGGCCTTCTGCGCCAGCCACTGGCGGAAGCCCAGCGACGTCTTGCCGTAGTTTTCCTCAAGCTGATCCAGCAGGGCCGAGTAGTCTTCGACATCGACCACCACGTTGACGAACGCGTGGTTCTTGGCCGCGGCGCGGATCATCGCCGGGCCGCCGATGTCGATGTTTTCGATGCATTCGTCGTAGCCTGCGCCCTTGGCCACCGTTTCCTCGAACGGGTAGAGGTTGACCACCAGTAGGTCGATCGGGCCGATGCCATGCTCCTGCATCGCCGCCACATGGGCGTCATTGTCGCGCAGCGCCAGCAGGCCACCATGCACCATAGGGTGCAGCGTCTTGACCCGGCCATCCATCATCTCGGGGAAACCTGTAACGTCGCTGACATCCTTGACCGCAAGCCCCGCATCGCGCAGCGCCTTGGCGGTGCCGCCGGTCGACAGCAGCTCGACCCCGCGGTCGGCCAGGGCCTTGCCCAGTTCGATCAATCCGGTCTTGTCGGAAACGGAAAGCAACGCGCGGCGCACGGGGTGAAGGTCGGTCATGGGTCCAAAGGTCCTTTTGGCTCAGTCGAAATCGGGCTCGTCCCGGTGCACGTCGCGCACGGCATAGGCTGTATCCTGCGCCTTGCTCAGCGTCCACCGGATGCGCGTCGCATACTCGATTGCGCGGCCGGATAGAACGATCTGTTTTGTCGCGCGGGGCTTCAGACGGCCTTTTTCCAGATAAACGCTTGGCTCAAGAGACAATTTTCCGGCGCCGTCATGGCGAAAAACCCAGATCTCGCCGCTTTTGAGCGCCATCGAAACCGCAGACCCCCCCAGATCCAGCGCGGCGTCCACGTCCGGATGCAGGTGAAACCGGATATCAAAACCGATCCCTGACAGCTTGGATGCGTCAACCGCCCGGTCAAATTGGCGTTTTGCCTTGTCGGTGGCCGTCAGAAGGATGTCTTCACCGGTTACCTCCCGCCCGTCAAAGCGCAGCTCGATCGTACGGGCATGGGTAAGCCCGAACACCTTGGCGTACCCATCATGGCCCGCCATCACGCGCGCGCCTTCGAACGAATCTTCGAACTCCACCGGCACCTCGCTCGGGGCGTCCACCATTGCTTCGTTCGCGGTTCCCTTGGCCGGAGCAGCCAACCGGGCGCTGGAGTATCCATCCAGGCAAAGGGTCGAATGCGAAGGCGTGGCGCGCCCTGCCCGACGCCACTCCAACCCGAAGCTTTCGCCCGAACCGCAATTGACGATCAATGGCCGCCGCCCCGAGGTCAGTTCGAAAGCCAGTGTCGAGGCGTGCGCCATATACGAGGCCGCCCCTTTGGCCGGGGGTGCTGCGTCGATGATCACCGTGGTGCGGGCGGCGGCCAGACGGGCATAGCCCATGGTCAGACCTTTGACGGGTTTGGGTTTGACCCCGCTTTGGGCAAGCGCCTGTTCCAATCGGCCTTCTACACCGCGGCCACCGCCGTGAAACCGGGCCAGCCCGCCGTCGGCATGACGCAGGCTGCGCAGGGTCGGAGCAATCCGTTTGATTGCTGCCGTCTGAGCGGCGGGCGTGCCGCGCCCGACTTCGCTGAGCGCAGCGGATGTCCAGGCCAGCAGGGTAAAAACCTCAAGCAATTCCTCCGGATTCCGCGTGGGAATGCCGCCTTGGGCGTCGATCTGGGCCTCGCATTCCCGCGCCAGGGCCCGAACGGCCGGGTCCGAGATGTCTTCCATCCCCTCCAGCGCCAATCCTGCCTGAACCAAGCCTGCCAAAGCCTCGAAGCGCGGCAATCCCGGTGTCGCCGCGTGCCAGCGTTTGGACAGGAACCATGTCTGCTGTGACAGAGATCGGAAAAACAGGCGGCTGTGGGCCTCGTCCATACCGCGCAGCAGAAACAGCGCGTGATTGATCCAGCGGATCAGGCGGCGTCCGGTCAGGTCCGGGGCCCAACCCGGACCCTGCCCCTTGCCGTGGGTCTCGATCCAACCCCAGACCCAGCGTTGCGCCTTTTCCCGCGCCGCGGCATCACCCACTGCTGCCAGATCGTCCAGCCAGGCAAATCCATGCCGTTCATCCTCGAACGCAGCGTTGGGGGCTTGAACCTCCCACAGGCCGGTATCGCGGGCCTCAACCAGAAAACCGGCAAACAAGAGATTTCCGGCCACCAGCTGCCGCCCGCGCGCAAATGAACCGACGGTGCGCGGCTCGGGCTGACCGGCAAAGCCGCTGACGGGCTTGCGGCGCTGGCTGAGACGCGCATACAGACGGTTCTGAAACCGCACCCATCGGTTGGCCATGGTGTCCGAATTCGACATGACGTGTGTTGCTCTGCCCCTGCCGCTCTGCTGGCGTTTGAACCAACGATAGCCGGGCCGGTTCGTCAAGTCATCGAAAAGCGACCGGTCAGGCCGATTTGTTCAGGCAGGCGATGTAGAACCCATCCATGCCGCCCAGATCGGGCCAATAATCGGGACGCAGGCGCAACCCGCCTTCATCGGTCAGCCAGTCGGGCTGAACGCCGGGCACCTGCAGCGCGGCGCGGTCCACCTGCATGTCGGGATGTTGTGGTAGAGCCTCTTCAATCTGCACTTCGCCTTCGTCGGGCAGCAGCGAGCAGGTGCAATAAACCAGCCGCCCGCCGGGTTTCAGCAGGGTCCAGGCATGGGCCAGCATCCGGGCCTGCAATGCGATCAGGCCGCCGAATTCGGAGCCGTCCTTGGCAAAGGGCAGATCCGGGTGACGCCGGATGGTGCCGGTCGCCGAACAGGGCGCGTCCAGCAGGATCGCATCGTACTGGCCCTGATGGTCCAGCGCGTCGCCGGCGACCACCCGGGCCGACAGCCCGGTCCGTTCGAGATTTTCCCGCACCCGCGACAGCCGGGCCTCGGAAATGTCCAGCGCGGTGACCTCGGCCCCCGCCGCCGCCAGTTGCAGCGTCTTGCCGCCGGGCGCGGCGCACATGTCCAGAACCCGCTCGCCGGGCCGGGGGGCCAGAATCCGCGCCGGCAGGGCAGCGGCGGCATCCTGCACCCACCAGTCTCCGCTCGCATAACCCGGCAGGGCCGAGACCTGACCCGCGTCAGCAACCCGAACCGAGCCGGTCGGAAGTTCGGTGCCCATGGGGATCGTTGCACCGGGTTTTGGCGAAAGATCCAGCGGCGCGCCGGCGAAATGGGCCTGCTCCATGCCCTTGACCGCATCCGCACCCCACGCCGCGATCAGCGGTTCGCGCAGCCAGTCCGGCAGGCGCGGCACCCGCATCTTCGGCCAGGCCTCGGGGCCTTCGGCCGCGATCTTGCGCAGAACCGCGTTGACCAGCCCCTTGAGCCGCCCGTGCTTGCGCGAGCGGCCGATGATCTCGACCATCGCGTTCACAACGCCATGCGCGGCCTCGCCTTGGCACAGTTCGACCGTTCCCAGACGCAGCGCGTTTTGGACGGTCAAAGCCGGTGTGCGCCGCAGATGCCCCTCCAGCAGGCGGTCGGCGCGTTCAAGTCCGCGCAAGGTCTCCAGCGTCAGCCGCTGCGCCCGCGCGCGGTCTTCGGGAGCAAGGCGATCCAGCGCCCCGGCCGCCAGGCATTCGGACAGCAAGCGCCCCTCGCCCAGGATCTGATCCAGCAGATAGATGACGCTGCGCCGCGCCGCTGTCGGGGTGTTGGACATGAAACCGCCTTTGCAAGGTTTTCGCCCGCATTGCCATCAGCGGACGAGGGCGTATATCAAGGCCATGCACGGAAAGGAACCCGATGTCATGAGCGACGACCGCACAGATCTGCCACCCGCCGCCCAGCGCGCCTTGGCCGAGGCCGAAGAGCGCCGGCGCAAGGCCGAAGCAGAGGCCAAACCCCTGCCCAAGGAACTTGGCGGGCGCGACGGCCCCGATCCCGCGCGCTATGGCGATTGGGAGAAGAAGGGCATCGCGATCGATTTCTGACCGCTCAGACTGCCGCGCGCAGGGCCTGCAGGAAATCGCCGATCAGGGCCTGCTGCTTTTTCGACTGCGCCCGGTCCCGCGGCCATGTCAGCCAGTATCCGTCGCGGGTTTCCAGGTCGAGACGCCCCAGCCGGATCAGGCGGCCCGAGGCCAGATCCACCGAGGCCAGGGCGACCGACCCCAGAACGACCCCCAGCCCCTGCCGCGCCGCGCTCAGGGCATGTTCCATCGAGTCAAAGCTCAGACCGGCGCGTGGCAGGTCTGTATCGCCTGTCTTCTGCATCCAGTCCTGCCAGCCGGGCCGTTCGCCGCGCAGGTCGATCACCGGCGCGCCCCAGTCGACGCCCGGTGCCGCCATCGGGGTCAGAATCTCGGGCGCGATCAGGTCCGCGGCGCGCCCCGGCCAGTTGCCACGCCCATAGCGGATCTGAAGCCAGGTCCGCTCGTCCTCCAGCGAGGACCGCCGGGCCACCGAATCCGTGGTGACCTGCACCTCGGGCCGCAGGGCGCGAAAGCCCCCCAGGCTGGGCAACACCAGCGCCTGGATATGCGAGGACAGCCCGGCCACCCGCAGCGCGCGCGGGGCGGTGCCGAACAGATCCTCGGTGTTGCGTTCCAACGCGCGCAGGCTGTCCTGCACCAGCGGCAGATAGCTTTCGCCCTCGACCGTCAGCGACACGCCGCGCGCCTCGCGCACGAACAGGGACCGGCCCAGCCAGGATTCCAGATTGGCGATGCGCTGGCTGACCGCCGCCTGAGTCAGGCCGAACTCGCGCGCCGCGGCCGAAAATCCGCCCAGCCGCCCGGCCGCCTCGAACACGCGCAGCCAGTCCAGCGGGGGCAGGCCGACCTTTTTCTTGCTCATTAGATTTTCCAACCCTCAGAGGAAACAAGACTTAATTGTCGTAATGCCATATCGCGCGTATCTCCTCAATCAAAGCCTGCGCTGAACAGGAGAGTCCCATGCTGCGCTACGCCACCCATGGCCCGGCGGTCGTTTCGGTTGAGTTCGAAGACGGCACCCGCGCCCGTTTCCACGCCATCTGGCTGCGCGACAATGCGCTGGACCCGCAGACGCGCGACCCCGGCAACGGCCAGCGCCTGATCACGATCGGCGACATTCCGGCAGAGATCGCGATTCAAGCGGCCGAGGTGGCGGGCGGTGACCTGCAGGTGACCTTCGCCCCCGAAGACAAGACCGTCATCTTCCCCGCAAACTGGCTGGCCGCGCATGTCTATGATCGGGACCAGACCCGCCCGATGGGCTGGCTGTCGCCCGGCATCACCACTTGGGACGGCGGGTTCGCGGCCCCGGCCGGCGACTGGACGCAGGTGCATGAAATCCCCGCCGCCAAGCGCGACTGGCTGGCGGCGGTCGCCGAATACGGCTTTGCCAAGCTGACCAACGGCCCGACGGAACCCGGTTCGCTGCTGAAGGTCGCCGATCTGTTCGGCTATGTGCGCGAGACCAACTATGGCCCCTATTTCGAGGTTCGGACCGAGGTGAACCCGACCAACCTGGCCTATACCGGCCTTGGCCTGCAGGCGCATACCGACAACCCCTATCGCGACCCGGTCCCCACGTTGCAGATCCTCTATTGCCTGGAAAACAGCGCCGAAGGCGGGGAGTCGATCGTGGTCGACGGCTTTCGCGCGGCCCAGCGCTTGCGCGCCGAAAACCCCGAAGGCTTTGCCCTGCTGGCCGGCTATCCCGCGCGGTTCGAATACCGCGGTTCGGACGGGGTCTGCCTGCGCGCGCGCCGCCCGATGATCGAGCTGTCGCCCGATGGCGAATTGATCGGCATCCGCTTCAACAACCGGTCCTCGGCCCCGTTCGTGGATGTGCCCTTCGACCGGATGGAGGCCTATTACGCCGCCTACCGCCGTTTGGGCGAGATCATCGACGACCCGGCCATGGGCGTGGCGTTCAAGCTGGAACCGGGCGAGAGCTTCATCGTCGACAACACCCGCGTCCTGCATGCGCGTCTGGGATATTCGGGTGCCGGGTCGCGCTGGCTGCAGGGATGCTATGCCGACAAGGACGGGCTGCTGTCGACCCTCGCCGCTATGCGGATGGCGCAACCGGAGGCGGCGGAATGAAACCCGATTTCCAGACCCTGACCCGCGACAACATCGTGGCCTTCATCGCCGATATCTTCGACCGGCGCGGAGGCGAGGAATACCTGGGCGAGCCGGTCACCATGGCCCAGCACATGCTGCAGGGCGCCACCATCGCCGAGCAGAACGGCATGCCCGAAGAGATCATCGTGGGCGCTCTGCTGCACGATATCGGACATTTCACCTCGGAATTCGGCACCTACCACCCCGACGACACCGAGGACCGCCACCACGAGGATGCCGGCGCCGAGATGCTGGAGCGGTTCTTTCCGTCGGTCATCACCGATTGCTGCCGCTATCACGTCGCGGCCAAGCGATATCTGTGTGCAACCAAGCCCGAGTATTTCAACCGCCTGTCGGCGGCCTCGGTCCATACGCTGGAATTGCAGGGCGGCCCGATGAGCGCCGAGGAAGTCGCCGCATTCGAGGCCAACCCGAACCTGAAGGAAATCATCCAGGTCCGGTATCTGGACGAGGCCGGCAAACGGCCCGACATGGACACCCCCGGCTTCGACCATTTCGCGCCGATGGTTCAGCGCATGGTCGACCGGCATCTGGGCGAGGGTTAAAGCCCCAGCACATCCACCATGTCGTATTGGCCGGGGGCCTTGCCCTGCCCCCAAAGCGCCGCCTTCAGCGCGCCTCGGGCAAAGATCGCCCGGTCGGTCGCCACGTGGCGCAGCACGATCCGTTCGCCCGCCGCGGCGAACAGCACGTCGTGTTCGCCAACGATGTCGCCACCGCGGATGGCGTGAAAGCCGATATGGCCCCGCTGCCGGGCGCCGGTGATCCCGTCGCGGCCCCGGTCGGCGAAATCGGCAAGGTCTACGCCCCGCCCTTCGGCCGCGGCCTCGCCCAGCATCAGAGCCGTTCCCGAAGGCGCATCGACCTTGTGATGGTGATGGGCTTCGATCACCTCGATGTCGAAATCCTCGTCCAGCGCGGCGGCGACCTTTTTGGTCAGCTGCACCAGCAGGTTCACGCCCAAGCTCATGTTGCCCGCCCGCACGATCACCGCATGGCGCGCAGCAGGTTCCAGCGCAGCGATCTGTTCATCGCTCATGCCGGTTGTGCCGATCACATGCACGCAGCGCGCCTGCGCCGCCAGTGCGGCGAACTCCAGCGTCGCCTCGGGCGCGGTGAAGTCGATCACCGCCTGGGCTTGCGCAAAGGCCTCGAGCGGATCGTTGGTGACGGTCACGCCCAGCGGCTGGGCGCCCATCGCGGTGCCAACGTCCTGACCGATCCAGTCATGGCCAGCGCGCTCGACCGCGCCGACCAGCCGCGCCTGATCGCTGTCGGTGATGGTCTTGATCAGCATCTGCCCCATCCGGCCCGAAGCCCCGGTCACGACAATTCCCGGAATATGCGTCATTGCGCTGGTCCTTCTTCTGAAATTCGGCTCAAAGCCTCCTACCCGGTTCGGGGCCGCTTGGCAAAGCCCCGCTTTGCGCTTAGATCGGGGACATGGCTAAGAACAAATTCCACGACGGCCCCGGCCCCTCGCAACGGCAACTTCGCGTCGGCGAACTGATCCGCCGCACCCTGTCCGAGGTGCTGGCGCGCGGCGACGTGCACGACCCTGACCTGAACCGCCTGTCGATCACCGTGGGCGAAGTGCGCACCTCGCCCGACCTCAAGATCGCCACCGCCTATGTGCTGCCTCTGGGCGGCAAGGGGCAGGACACCGTGATCGAGCTGCTGGCCCGCAACAAGGGCGAGCTGCGCCGCATGGTCGGCAAGAAGGTCGGCCTGAAATTCGCCCCCGACCTGCGCTTCCGGCTGGACGACACGTTCGACCGCATGGACGACACCCGCCGGATGTTCGAACAGGACGCCGTGCGCCGGGACCTGGACGAGTGATCCGCAGGACCGCCGCTGTGATCGCATTGCTCTGGGCCGGACAGGCCGCGGCTGTGACGTGCGAGCGCGTGGCCCACGAAGACCGGCGCTATACCGTGTGCGAGGTTGACGCCACCACCGAGGACCTGCGCCTGTTCCTGTATGACGACGCGGGCCAGGTGCTGGGCCATTTCTCGTCGGTGAACGAGGAACTGGCCGATGCTGGCCAGCGCCTGAGCTTTGCGATGAACGCCGGCATGTATCACGAGGACCGCTCGCCCGTGGGCCACTATGTCGAAGACGGGCAGGAACTCATGCGCGTGATTCCCAACGCCGGCCCTGGCAATTTCGGCCTGCTGCCCAACGGGGTGTTCTGCATCCGCCAAGGCCGCGCCGACGTGTTCGAGACGCTGGACTATCTTGATCGCAAACCCGATTGCCGCTTTGCCACCCAATCCGGCCCGATGCTGGTGATCGACGGCGAATTGCATCCACGGTTTCTCGAGGATTCGACCTCGCGCTATGTTCGCAACGGGGTGGGCACCAGCGCCGATGGCAGCCGTGCTGTGTTTGTGATCTCTGAGGACTATGTCACCTTCCATGAATTCGGTCGTCTGTTCCGCGACGTGCTGAACACGCCCAACGCGCTGTTTTTCGACGGCAACATCTCGCGTATGTATGACCGGGCGGCGAACCGGTCGGACGTGGGCTTCTCGCTGGGACCGATCGTCGGCGTGGTCGAGGACATCCCGGCAAATTGACAGCGTCGGACCGATCCGCTAGGTCGCGCGCCTTAACAGACGACAAGGTGCATCATGGGACGCAAACGCAAGGGTCGTGACATTTCCGGTTGGCTGGTGGTCGACAAGCCCGCGGGCATGACCTCGACCGCCGTGGTCAACAAAGTTCGCTGGGCGCTGGACGCCAGGAAGGCGGGCCACGCCGGTACGCTCGACCCCGAGGCCACCGGCGTTCTGGCCGTCGCTTTGGGCGAGGCCACCAAGACCGTTCCCTACATCACCGATGCGCTCAAGGCCTATACCTTTACCGTGCGGCTGGGTCAGGCCACCAATACCGACGATGCCGAGGGCGAAGTGATCGCAGAAAGTGACCTGCGCCCCACCGATGACGAGATCAAGCAGGCCCTGTTGCCCCTCGTGGGCGAGATCATGCAGGTGCCGCCCAAGTTCTCGGCGGTCAAGATCGACGGCCAGCGCGCCTACAAGCTGGCCCGCGACGGCGAGGATGTCGAACTGGCCGCCCGCCCACTATGGGTCGAGGAACTGGTGCTGGTCGACCGCCCCGATCCCGATCATGTCGTGCTGGAAATGACCTGCGGCAAGGGTGGCTATGTCCGCTCGATTGCCCGTGATCTGGGGGCGGCGCTGGGTTGCCATGGCCATGTCAAGGAGCTGCGCCGGATCTGGTCCGGCCCGTTCGACGTCGAAGACGGCCTGAGCATCGAGCAAATCGACGAGATGGCGAAAACCCCGGCGCTGGATGACTACCTGCGCCCGCTGGAAGAAGGGTTGACCGACCTTCCCGAGTTGAAATGCACCCCCGAAGGCGCCACCCGCCTGCGCAACGGCAACCCCGGCATGGTTCTGGCCAGCGACGTGGAATACGGCGACGAGGCCTGGGCCTCGTTCGACGACAAGGCCGTAGCGGTGGGGATCTACAAATCCGGTGAGTTGCACCCCAGCCGGGTGTTCGCCGGTTAGGTCCCGTGCTAAGCGAAGGCGCATGATCACCCGCTCCCACACCAAGGGCGATGCGCCCTCAACAGCTGTCTATTCCGACTGCGAACGCTATCGCTACAGCCTGACCCGCATCTGGGATCCGGCCGGGCGCCGGGCGCTGTTCGTGATGCTGAACCCCTCGACCGCGACCGAGGTGCAGAACGACCCGACCGTCGAACGTTGCGAGCGGCGCGCGCGGGCCTTGGGGTTCGGGGCGTTCCAGGTGACCAACATCTTTGCCTGGCGCGACACCGACCCGCGCAAGATGCGCGCAGCGGCCGATCCGGTGGGGTCGGAAAACGACGCCGCCATCCTAGCCGGCGTGGACTGGGCCGATCAGGTGATCGCCGCCTGGGGCACCCATGGCGCGCATCTGGATCGCGGCCCGGCGGTCGAGCGCTTGCTGCGCGGCACCGGCCAGCCGCTGTTCCACCTGGGCCTGACCAAGGACGGCCACCCCAAGCACCCGCTTTACACCGCCTATTCGCAGCAACCGCAGCCCTGGGGCCGGTGACGAACGGTTAACCACAGAGTCAGCTAGCCTTTGACCAACGCCCTGATCGGGTGGGATATTTCACACTCGGAGCAATTTCCGCTCGGAGGGTTTCATGTTCCTGTTTGGCCTGCTTGGACTGGCCGCCATCGGCGGCGCCGCCTATGCCATGAGCGATGTCCTCTCGCCCTCGGAAGAGGACGAGACAGACACCGACGTGATCGATGACGAAGAGATCGACGACCTGTCCCAAGGCAACCTGCTCGAGATCGACGACGTGCCCAGCGAGGGCAACCTTGTCGAACCCGTCACGGCAACCGCGACTGACGAAATTGCGCCCGAGGACAGCGCGACGAATGCGGAGGAGACACCCTCTGCCGGCACCGTACTGTCCGACTATGACGGCAACCTGGTCATTGCTGGGACCGAAGGCGACGATGTTCTGGCCGGCGGTACAGGAAATGATCAGATCAACGGATATGGCGGCGACGATACCGTGGAAGGCGGCGACGGGGATGACGTTCTGTTCGGCGATCAGGGCGCAGACAGGCTGACCGGCGGCGCGGGCGACGACACCCTGCACGGGCAGGATGACGACGACACTCTGGATGGCGGCACCGGCGACGACAGGCTGTTTGGCCATTACGGCGACGACAGGCTGACCGGCGGTTCCGGCGCGGACAAGCTTTACGGCGGGCAGGGTGACGACGGCTTGGTCGGTGATGCGGGTGAGGATTCGCTGCAGGGCGGCGATGGCGATGACCACCTGTCCGGCGGCGCGGGCGAGGATGCCCTGTTCGGCGGCGACGGGGACGACACGCTGGACGGGTCCGATGGCGAAGACACCCCGGACACCGATTTTCTGAACGGGGGGGCCGGAGACGACACCATCCTGGCCGGCCCGGGCGACATCGCCACCGGCGGCGCGGGCAGCGACACGTTCATCTTCGACGGCGCCCCGGACGGGCCGGAAGTGACCGTCATGGATTTTGCCCACGGGCAGGACAAGCTGCTGGTGTCCTGGGACCAGCCCGAGGCGCCCGAGATCTCGATCGAACAGGATGCCGACAACCCGGACATGACGCAGGTGCTGGTCAACGGGCAGTTGGTGGCACAGCTGCTCGACGCCGAGGGGCTGACGCTGGACGATATCGAGCTGGTTTCGACCTTGACGAACTCCCAACCCACCGCCACCGGCTGACGGACCAGAATCCCTTTGCTATTTGCGCCAAATGCGCCTATACGCGCCCATCCGCATCGGAATCGGTGCGGTTTTCTCCATGGGCCTGTGCTGGACGACATCCCGGCCTGCGCCATCAACTCTAACCTTTAAAGGAGACCCCGATGTCGATCACTGCCGAAGAAAAAGCACGCGTCATGAAAGAATTCGCAACCAAGGACGGCGACACCGGTTCGCCGGAAGTCCAGGTTGCCATCCTGACCTCGCGCATCAACACCCTGACCGAGCACTTCAAGACCCACAAGAAAGACAACCACGGCCGCCGTGGTCTGCTGAAGATGGTCGCCCAGCGCCGCAAGCTGCTGGACTACCTGAAGGGCAAGAACGAAGCCCGGTACCAGGACCTGATCAAAAAGCTGGGCATCCGCCGCTAAGCGCGGAACACACCGCTTTCAAGTTCGAGACGCCCGCCATTTGGCGGGCGTTTTATTGTCAGAGGAGCACGGTGTTCAGTCCAGCGTATTCTTGTAGACCACACCGTCTTTCATGATCAGGTCGAAGTTTTCGTGTGGGTCGGCAACCAGATCGATGTCTTCCAGCGGGTTGCCATCCACAAGGATCAAATCGGCATAAGCGCCTTCTGTAATCTGGCCCAGCGGTCCTTGCTGATAAGGGTGCCGGGGGCCGGACAATTCCAGCAGTTCGGCATTGGTCGAAGTGGCCATCTGCAGAACCTCGTAAGGAGAGTACCACCGCTGCAGCTTGGCAAGAAACGCACCCTGCCGCTCGGCCAATTTCGGGTCGAACAGGATGTCGGTCCCGAAGGCGGTTTTGACCCCCACTTCCTTTGCGGTCTTGTAGGTGAAATCGGTGCCGTTGGTCACGTCGATCCACTTCTGTTGGCTGACGGGGTCATCAAAGGAGAACCCGTCTTCGTCATCCAGCAGCGGTTGCACGGACAGCCACACGTCATTGTCACGCATCATTTCCATGGTCTCACGGCTCATGAGGAAGCCATGCTCGATGGATTTCACACCGGCCTCGATCGCGATGCGCGCAGCATCGTCGGTGAAAAGATGAGAGGCAACGTAGGTGTTGTAGGTGTCGGCCACTTCGACAAAGGCTTCGATTTCATCCTTTGTGTATTGGCGAACGTCCAGCGGGTCGTATGTGGACGACACACCGCCGCCGCCCGAAATCTTTAGCTGCGTGGCCCCCATACGCATGACTTCTCGGGCCCGCTTGGTGACTTCCGGGACGCCGTCTGCCTGCATCATCAGGCCAACGCTGTACCAATACCACAAAGCATCGCCTTCGTTTGTCGGCACCGCCTGATAAGGGCGGTAATCAAAATGCCCGCCCGTCTGCGTGATCGGCGGACCGGACGGCAGGATTCGCGGACCGGGGATTTCGCCGGCGTCGATCATCTTCTTGATGGCGAAGGAATTGCCGCCAACATCACGGACGCTCGTGAAGCCCCGCATCAGAGTGCCTTCGGACCCCAATGCGCCACGGATCGCCACACCCAAAATATCATCGGTCACAACCGAGCTTTGCGGGCTGCAACAATAGAGGGTGTGCCAGTGCACATCGATCAGACCCGGGATCAGGGTGCGCCCACCACCGTCGATCACATTTGCTCCTTCGGCCGAGATCGGGTCTGTCGACACAGCCGCAATCAGGTTGCCCTCGATCAGAACATTCGCGTTTTCGATGCGCCCGTCGTTGACGCCATCAAATACATGCACATTGGTGATCAGGGTCTGAGCCGGGTCTTGCTGCGCGGAAACCGAGGTGGCGGCAACCATCGCCACCAAAAGATGAATACGCATGAAGTATCTCCTGTCAAACACCGGCATCTTAGCAAATAATCCGATTTGTACATGCGGAATTTCACTCGAAAAGTTGAATACTAAGAAATCGTCAAAACAACCTGAAGGCGTATAGAATGATAGCTCTGATCCTCAATGCCTACCGTCTGCTCAAGGCGATCGTCCGATCCTGGGATGATCCGCATTTTCGGGGTGGTTTGCTGCTGTGTGTGCTTATTCTTCTGTCCGGCACGCTGTTCTACAGCAGTGTCGAGGGCTGGCATTGGGTGGACGCGCTGTATTTCAGCGCGACCACTCTGTCGACGGTCGGGTTCGGCGATCTGTCCCCGGCGACCAAGATCGGCAAGATCTTCACCGTGATCTACATTTTCGTCGGGGTCGGCGTATTCATCGCAATGTTCATTCAATTTGCGAAGGCTTTGTTGCGGCAATGACGCCAGCAACTCCAACCGCAGGGCAATTCGCCCGACTTCCCGGGGCGACCGGACGCGCACAGAAATGACTGCTTACCGTAAGGCTTCGTGTTTTTCGCAGGAGTCCAAGTCCGGGCGGGTTCCGGCGGAAATCCTATCGTTTCATTTTTTGCGGCGAACGAATTCTACCTCGTGACCAAACGACCGGTTGCGCAATATTGCAGTTTCGGTGCGATTTTCGCCGGCCCTCGACCGGCAGGATCAGTCCGAGGCCCCGCCGGTCTTGCGCCGGGCAGCGGCGCGCAGCCGTTCGGCGGCATCCTCGGTCGACGGCGCCGTCTGTGCCAACGGCTCGGCGTCCATCACATCAAGACTGAACGTAGCGCGCATCGGCATCAACCCGTCCACGACGACCATCTGCTGATCGGACGGGTCGATGACAAGCCGACCTGTCAGGCGGACCGGCTCGTGATTGAACGTAGGCACCCAGTCATCGGATAGCCGAACGCGGACCATCTGGTTCGGCGGCGGCGGCGGCATGTGGCTGCACATGCCGCGTTCGGGCACCAGATAAGCCACGGCGCGCCCGTCGGGATCCGGTGGCGCGGGGATCGCAAAGCCCGCCAAGGTCACGGTCTGACCGTCAAGCACGGGATTGCCCTGCGTGGCAGCGCGACGGCGGCGCTCAGTGACGACCGCGCGCTGATCCAACAACCAGTCCACATCGATCCCGTCGGCGGCCAGGGCGTCTTCGGTTTCATCCAGCAATTCCTGCCAGTTCTGGCGGTTCTCGGACGTGCCGCGATCCTGTTGCAGACGCCCGCGCAGGCGCACGGCAAACAGTACATCGTCGAACTGTTCGGGGCTGAGGTCGCGATAGGGGTCCTCGAACTGCTGCACCGCGGGGTCGCGCAGGTCGGACCAGTTCAGCGGCGCGGGTCCGGCCAAGGTCGCCTGAGCCGCCATCAGCAAGGCTGCCAACGGGGCCAACACTCGTCCGACTCGCATACCTGTCCCTCCGCTTGGGTCGATCCGACGACAACGGAACGCCTCCTTCCGCTACCCTAGCGCCGCGACCCCGGTGCGTCCATAGCCCCACTTGCCCGTGCGGGCCGGGGCCGTTCGGTTTCTCTTTCAATCCGGCGGATTCTATTGTATGCGCGCAGCATCTGAGACGTTGTGCCCTGACCCCGGCACTCGAAACAAGGATGAATGGGGTCGGCGGCAATGGGGCCGCCACGCAAACGGGAGACCCGGGATGGGCCTGGGAGAGCTCCCTTCTAGGATACGCAAATGTTTGATGTAACGAAGAAATCAATTCAGTGGGGCGAAGAGACGCTGACACTGGAAACCGGCAAGGTTGCCCGTCAGGCCGACGGCAGCGTGATTGCCACCCTGGGCGAAACCAGTGTCATGGCCAACGTGACCTTCGCCAAGGAACAGAAGCCCGGTCAGGACTTTTTCCCGCTGACCGTGCACTATCAGGAAAAATACTATGCTGCCGGCAAGGTGCCGGGTGGCTTCTTCAAGCGCGAGGCGCGTCCGACCGAGAAAGAGACGCTGACCGCGCGCCTGATCGACCGTCCGATCCGCCCGCTGTTCGTTGACGGGTTCAAGAACGAAGTTCTGGTGATGTGCACCGTCCTGAGCCACGATCTGGTCAACGACCCCGACATCGTGGCGATGATCGCCGCCTCGGCCGCTCTGACCATCTCGGGCGCACCGTTCATGGGTCCGATCGCCGGCTGCCGCGTGGGCTACACCAACGGCGAATACGTCCTGAACCCGACCGTTGACGACATGCAGGACCTGCGCCTGAACCCCGAGCAGCGCCTGGACCTGGTTGTTGCCGGCACCAAGGACGCTGTGATGATGGTGGAATCGGAAGCCTACGAGCTGTCCGAAGCCGAGATGCTGGGCGCCGTGACTTTCGCGCATCAGCAGATCCAGCCGGTGATCGACCTGATCATCAGCCTGGCCGAAGAAGCCGCGAAAGAGCCGTTCGAATTCACCCCGCCGGACTATTCCGCGCTGTACGACGCCGTGAAGGCCGCCGGTGAAGAGCAGATGCGCGCCGCATTCGCGATCACCGACAAACAGGAGCGCACCGCAGCCGTGGCCGCCGCGCGCGAGGCCATCAAGGCCGCCCTGACCGAAGAGCAGCTGGAAGACCCGAATCTCGGCTCGGCGATGAAAAAGCTCGAAGCCGGCATCCTGCGCGGCGACGTGGTGAAGGGCGGCAAGCGGATCGACGGTCGTTCGACCACCGATGTGCGCCCGATCGTGGCCGAAACCGGCCTGCTGCCGCGCACCCACGGTTCGGCCCTGTTCACCCGTGGCGAAACTCAGGCGCTGGCCGTGACCACGCTGGGCACTGGTGACGATGAACAGTTCATCGACGCGCTGCACGGCAACTTCAAATCGAACTTCCTGCTGCACTACAACTTCCCGCCCTACTCGGTCGGTGAAGTGGGTCGCGTTGGCCCTCCGGGCCGCCGCGAAGTGGGCCACGGCAAGCTGGCCTGGCGCGCGCTGCAGGCGGTTCTGCCGGCGCCGACCGACTTCCCCTACACCATCCGCGTTGTGTCCGAGATCACCGAGTCGAATGGCTCGTCCTCGATGGCATCGGTCTGCGGCGGCTCGCTGTCGATGATGGATGCGGGCGTTCCGCTCAAGGCGCCGGTGGCCGGTGTGGCCATGGGCCTGATCCTCGAAGAAGACGGCTCCTATGCCGTTCTGACCGACATCCTGGGTGACGAAGACCACCTGGGCGACATGGACTTCAAGGTGGCGGGCACCGAAAACGGCATCACCTCGCTGCAGATGGACATCAAGGTCGCGGGTATCACGCCCGAGATCATGGAGAAGGCGCTGGCCCAGGCCAAGGACGGCCGCCTGCACATTCTGGGCGAAATGGGCAAGGCGCTGAGCGAGACTGCCGAGTTCTCGATTCACGCACCGCGCATCGAGACCATGCAGATCCCAACCGACAAGATCCGCGAAGTGATCGGCTCGGGCGGCAAGGTTATCCGCGAGATCGTGGAAACCAGCGGCGCCAAGGTCGACATCAACGACGACGGCATCATCAAGATCGCCTCGCCGAACGCCGAAGCCATCCAGAAGGCTTATGACATGATCCATTCGATCGTGGCCGAGCCGGAAGAGGGCAAGATCTATACCGGCAAGGTCGTGAAGATTGTCGATTTCGGCGCCTTCGTGAACTTCTTTGGCAAGCGCGACGGTCTGGTCCACGTGTCCCAGATCGAGAACCGCCGCCTGAACCATCCTTCGGACGTTCTGAAGGAAGGTCAGGAAGTGAAGGTCAAGCTCTTGGGCTTTGACGATCGCGGCAAGGTGCGCCTGTCGATGAAATGCGTCGATCAGGAAACCGGCGAAGAGATCGTGCCCGAGAAGAAGGAAAAGAAAGAGGAAAGCGCGGAATAATCCGCCCTGCCCCTTGCTTGATCCAAGACCCCGGTTCCGGCCGGGGTCTTTTTTGTTCGCCCGGGGCCTTTCCCGGGCCGCGCCCCTGTTTTATGGACGGTACCATGCGATCCTTCATCATACACATGTCGTCCAGCACCGCGCGCCGACCGAATGCCGAGAAACTCTGCGCCGAGCTGCCCAATGCCGAACTGATCGAAGCGGTCGACGGGCGGGATCCAGCGCAGATTGCCGGGGTTACACTGCACCCGGGAAACCTGCATCGCCCGCGCTACCCCTTCGCCCTGCGCCCGGCCGAAATCGGCGTGTTCGAAAGCCACCGACGAATCTGGCGCAAGATGGTCGATGAGGGGATCGATCTGGCCATCACCGCCGAGGATGACCTGCGTATCGATCCCGACCGGATGTCAGCGGCGCTGGAACTGCTACGCCCGATCGCAACGCCTGACAACTATATCCGTATCCCGGTCAAGCAGCGCGAAACCGCCGCCCAAACCTTGGCCGAGCGCGACGGTTTGCGCCTGATCCTGCCCAAGGTCATCGGCCTGCAATGCTGCTGTCAGGTGGTGGGGCGGAATGCCGCCGAACGCCTACTCGCCGCCACCGACCAGATTGACCGCCCGGTGGACACGTTTCTGCAAATGCACTGGATCACGGGCCAGCCCGTCCATGCTCTGTTGGGCAGCGGCAACCGGGAGGTGGCCGGCGAAATCGGCGGCTCGACGATCCAGGCGAAACCGCCTCTGACCGACAAACTGACCCGCGAATTCAAGCGCGCCGCCTACCGAGCACAACTACATCTGCATCCGCAGCGCGCGCCTGCTTCATCTGGCTGAAAATATCCTCGGGGGAATCGCGCCCCTTGGGGCGCGATGGGGGCAGACAGCCCCCGACCCGGTCGCCGTCAGGCCGGCGCCTTGGTCTTGCGCAGATAGGGGAAGATCGTCTCGAACTCGCCGAACTTCTCCTTCGCGTCTTCGTCCGAAACCGAAGGCGGAATGATCACGTCTTCGCCCGGCACCCAGTTGGCCGGGGTGGCCACACCCTTGGCGCTCATCTGCAACCCGTCCAGCGCGCGCAGGATCTCGGCAAAATTCCGGCCCACGGTCATCGGATAGGTCATCGACAGTTTCAGCTGCTTGTCCGGCCCGATGATAAAGACCGAGCGCACCGTTGCACTGTCTGCTGGGGTGCGGCCGTCGGGCAGATATGCCTCGGCCGGCAGCATGTCGAAGGCCTTGGACACTGCCAGTCCGTCATCGGCTATGATCGGAAAGCCGGGGTTGGCCTTGCCATAGGCCTCGATGTCCTTTTTCCACTTCTTGTGGTCTTCAACACCATCGACTGATACGCCGATCACCTTGGTGTTGCGCTTGGCCCATTCATCGTTCAATTGCGCGACGGCCGAGAACTCGGTGGTGCAGACCGGAGTGAAGTCCTTGGGGTGCGAGAACAGGATCGCCCAGCTGTCGCCGATCCAGTCGTGGAACTGGATGGTGCCCTGGTCCGTTTCAGCGGTGAAATTGGGGACGGTATCGTTGATGCGCAAACCCATGATGCATCTCCTTTCCTGTGAAAACCCGAGTCGGTTGGTGCAAACCTAATCACTTTGCCCACAGGTTAAACCATTGATGTGGCACAGCGGCAAAAAACGTGCGATCAATAATTTGATCAAATTCCCAGAATTGCCTTGCCCCAAGGGGGCCGCAATGACAGAGTGCCCGAGAAAACCGACCGCGCGGTCGAATGAATGCGGATCAAGAGGACACGCCATGATCGAGAAACGCGACTTTTACATCAACGGCCAGTGGGTCGCCCCCAGCCAGCCCAATGATTTCCATGTGATCGACCCCTCGACCGAGGAGCCCTGCACGGTGATCTCGCTGGGCGGTCAGGCCGATACCGATGCGGCCGTGGCGGCGGCCAAGGCGGCGCTGCCGGGCTGGATGGCCACGCCAGTGGTCGAACGGATCGCGCTGGTGGAAAAGCTGATCGAGATCTACCCCACCCGCGCCGAAGACCTCGCGCAGGCGATGTCGATGGAAATGGGCGCGCCGATCGACATGTCGCGCACCCAGCAGGTGGGCGCCGGGATCTGGCATTTGAAGAATTTCATTCGGGCGGCCAGGAACTTCCAGTTCGAACGCCCCTTGGGCGATCATGCCCCCAATGACCGGATCATCTATGAGGCGGTCGGCGTGGCCGCGCTGATCACCCCGTGGAACTGGCCGATGAACCAGATCACGCTCAAGGTTGGCGCGGCGGCCATCGCTGGCTGCACCATGGTTCTGAAACCGTCCGAGCAGAGCCCGCTGAACGCGATGATATTTGCCGAGATGATGCACGAGGCGGGCTTCCCGCCGGGCGTGTTCAACCTTGTGAACGGGGACGGGGCCGGCGTGGGCACTCAGCTTTCGGGCCACCCCGACGTGGACATGGTCAGCTTCACCGGCTCGACCCGCGCGGGCACGGCGATTTCCAAGAATGCCGCCGACACGCTGAAAAAAGTGCATCTGGAACTGGGCGGCAAGGGCGCCAACGTCATCTTTGCCGATGCCGATGACAAGGCGGTCAAGCGCGGCGTGCTGCACATGATGAACAACACCGGCCAGAGCTGCAACGCGCCCAGCCGGATGCTGGTGCAGCGCCCGATTTATGATAAGGCGGTGGAAACCGCGGCCGAGGTGGCCAACAAGGTCACCGTGGGCCCGGCGATGCAGGAAGGCCGCCATATCGGCCCCGTCGTGAACGAGCTGCAATGGACCAAGATCCAGGCCCTGATCCAGAAAGGCATCGACGAGGGTGCGCGCTTGGTCGCCGGCGGTCCCGGTCGGCCCGAAGGGTTCAACAAAGGCTACTTCGTGCGCCCCACCGTGTTTGCCGACGCCAACAACCAGATGACCATCGCGCGCGAGGAGATCTTTGGCCCGGTCCTGACGATGATCCCCTTCGATACCGAGGAAGAGGCCATCGAGATCGCCAATGACACGCCCTATGGCCTGACCAACTATGTCCAAACGCAGGATGGCGCCCGCGCCAACCGCATGGCGCGCAAACTGCGCTCGGGCATGGTCGAGATGAACGGCCAGTCGCGCGCCGCCGGTTCGCCATTTGGCGGCATGAAGCAGTCGGGCAACGGGCGTGAAGGCGGTGTCTGGGGGCTGGAGGACTTTTTGGAGGTCAAGGCCGTCAGCGGCTGGACTCCGGAATAAACCCGGCACAGGAACGCACAAAATGCGGGGCAAGGCGCGGAAAGGCGCCTTGCCCCG
This sequence comes from Ruegeria sp. BHSC037, assembly GCF_059613045.1. Classification (NCBI taxonomy): domain Bacteria; kingdom Pseudomonadati; phylum Pseudomonadota; class Alphaproteobacteria; order Rhodobacterales; family Roseobacteraceae; genus Ruegeria; species Ruegeria sp. BHSC037. The sequence continues at coordinate 26,366 of NZ_JBXWRT010000018.1, read as the reverse complement.
TTTTCGTCAGGCCGGGCGCACCACCAGTTGTGGTTCGCCGTTCGACGTGTGGCGGGCCGACCGACCGTCCCAGCCGATCTGACCACTGACGCGCTGCCTGAACGAGGAGAAGCTGTCAAAGGTCACCACGTCGACCGGAGTGTCGAACTGCAGCGTGATCCGCCGCTGCGCGCCGTCGCCCAGCATCGTCAGGCCGCGGATTTCCCCGGTGAAGGGCTGGCCCAGATAGGTGCCCCGCACGCGGTCTCCGACCTTCAGGTGCAGCCGGTTTCCGGCCAACGCGTGCAACGTGTTCCAGTCGCGCGCGCCGTGCTGATGGGCGATCATCTCAAGCGATTGCGCATGGCTCAGGGCCACGCCTGCGCCATGCAGTTTCTCGCGCAGGCGTTTGGCCTGCACTTTCAGCTCGCCCACCGGGGCGATGTTTCGGATCTGTGTCATGTCTTGCCTCGTTTCCAAAAACGGCGCGAGTATTGGACGGGGCTCGCCTTGCCATCCGCGCGCCGGGAAAGGGCAACAGATGTGGTTTGAACCGGGTTTCACCAAAGCCAAACGGCCGCGAGCGGCAGGAGACCCGAACCTGTGCGCCTTGTGGCAGGCGCGGAACCCCAAGTCAATCAGGCATCGGCCTGCGCCGCTTCATAGGCCAGCATGGCGCGTTTGACGGGCAACCCCCAGTGATAGCCGCCCAGCCCCCCCGATTTGCGCAGCGCGCGGTGGCAGGGGATCAGCCAACTGACCGGGTTGCGGCCCACCGCCGTGCCCACCGCCCGCACCGCCTGCGGCGCACCCACGGCCTGCGCGATCTGGGAATAGGTCGTCACCTGGCCCGAGGGGATCTGCATCAGCGCCTCCCACACCTTGATCTGCAAGGGTGAGCCGATCAGGTACAGCGGCGTCGGCTCCAGGCGGTCGCTGGCCGCGCCGAAGGCCGACAGGACCCATGGGCGCAGGCGCATCGGATCCTCGACATAGTCGGCCATCGGCCAGCGCGACAGCATGTCCTGCATCGCGGCCTCTTCGCCGGTCTCGGCCGCAAAGGCCATGCCGCAGATGCCCTTGGCCGTGCCCATCACCAGCGCCGGGCCAAAGGGGCTTTCGAACCAGCCCCAATAGATGGTCAGCCCCGCGCCCTTGCGGGCGTATTCGCCGGGGCTCATCGCCTCCCATTTCAGGAACAGGTCGTGTAGGCGGCCACTGCCGGACAGGCCGACACTGTGCGCGGTCTCCAGCGTGGTGAACCGCTCGCGCAGCAGCGCCTTGGCATGGCCCAGCGTCAGATATTGTTGGTAGCGTTTCGGCGACACGCCTGTCCAGCGCGAGAACAGGCGCTGGAAATGCGCAGGACTCATGTCCATCTGGCGGGCCAGTTCTTCCAGCGACAGGGACTCGCCGCCCCTGTCGATCAGCTCGATCGCTCGCCGCATCACGTTGTAGTGGTACCCGGATTCGGATGTTTGGACGTTCATGGCATTCACCTTGCTGTGGCTTGCACCATCCTAGCCGGGCCGGGCCCGACGGGGCGACCCGAAACTTGCGCATTGCCGGTGCAGCGGGCTTTGGGCTTGTCACCCGGCACCGCGGGCGGCATTAAGGCCCGGATGGCAAAGCAGCTTGATTATCACACGATCCGCGAGATCTTTACCCGGTTCCAACAGGCCGACCCCGAACCCAAGGGCGAGCTTGAGCATGTGAACGCCTATACCCTCGTCGTCGCCGTGGCGCTATCGGCGCAGGCGACCGATGCGGGCGTCAACAAGGCCACCCGCGCGCTGTTCAAGATCGCCGACACGCCGCAGAAGATGCTCGACCTCGGCGAAGAGGGGCTGATCGAGCACATCAAGACCATCGGCCTGTTCCGGCAGAAGGCCAAGAACGTCATCAAGATGTCGCGCATCCTGGTCGAACAGTACGGCGGCGAGGTGCCCAACTCGCGCGCGGCGCTGCAGTCGCTGCCGGGCGTTGGGCGCAAGACCGCCAACGTGGTTCTGAACATGTGGTGGCGGCACCCGGCGCAGGCGGTCGACACCCATATCTTTCGCGTCGGCAACCGCACCGGCATCTGCCCCGGCAAGGACGTGGACGCCGTGGAACGCGCCATCGAAGACAACATTCCGGTCGATTTCCAGCTGCACGCCCATCACTGGCTGATCCTGCACGGCCGCTATCACTGCAAGGCGCGCAAACCGATGTGCGCCACCTGCATCATCCGCGACCTGTGCCAATTCGAGGACAAGAATCTATGAAAACCTACCAGCTTGTCGGCATCGGCAATGCCGTCGTCGATGTCATCAGCACCTGCAGCGACGATTTCCTCGAGATGATGGATATCGAGAAGGGCATCATGCAGTTGATCGAGCGCGAGCGGGCCGAGCTGCTTTATGCCTCGATGGAGAACCGGGTGCAGACGCCGGGCGGCTCGGTTGCCAACACCATCGCGGGCGCGGGCGCGTTGGGGCTGGACGCGGCCTTTATCGGGCGGGTGCATGACGACCGGCTGGGGCATTTCTATGCCGACGCGATGAACGAGGACGGGGTGGATTTCGTCAACCCGCCGGTACAGGATGGCGAGCTGCCGACCTCGCGGTCAATGATCTTCGTCTCGCCCGATGGCGAGCGGTCGATGAACACCTATCTGGGGATTTCCTCGGAACTGAGTTCCGCCGACGTGCCGCGCGAGGTGGCGGGCAACGCGCAGATCATGTTCCTCGAAGGGTATCTGTTCGACAAAGACAAGGGCAAAACCGCGTTCCTCGAGGCCGCGCGCGACTGCCGCGAGGGCGGCGGCAAGACCGGCATCGCCATTTCCGACCCGTTCTGCGTGGAACGTCACCGGGCGGATTTCCTGTCGCTGATCGAGAACGAGCTGGATTTCGTGATCGGCAACGAGGCCGAGATCAAGTCACTGTTCGAGACCGACGACCTGGAAAAGGCGCTGCGGCGCACGGCGGCGATCTGCCCGCTGGTGGTCTGCACCCGCTCGGGCGACGGGGTGACGGTGCTGAGCGACGAGGGCCGCATCGACGTGCCGGTCGAGAAGATCGTGCCGGTGGACGCCACCGGCGCGGGCGACCAGTTCGCCGCCGGGTTCCTGTTCGGCATGGCGACGGGCCGCGACCTGGAGACCTGCGCCCGCATCGGCAACGTCTGCGCCCGCGAGGTGATCAGCCATATCGGCCCGCGGCCGGATACCAACGTGCTGGAGTTGTTGCGGGAAGAACGGTTGGTTTGAGGTCAAACCTACCTTTTCGGTTCTTTCGCAATCACAGTGGTCAAGGTGCGTGTCGTTCGGCTTCGGGTGATTCCAATCGCACCAAGAACCAAAGCGCACGCTATGGCTTGGGGCGCCGTGATTGCTTCGCCAAAAACAACAAATCCGACCACGAACATCGTGGGCAATTCTATGCTTCCAACGACCGCGGTTTGAGAGGCGCCGATCAACGGCGAGCAGATCGTGTAGATGAGCTGAGGCACAAGCGCCGTGACCAGGCCAATTCCGACGATCAAGATCCAGTCGGATTGCCCCTCCGGGAGCAACTGTTGCACATCGGCACTCAGCATCAGCGGAAAGAGCCCAAGAACCGATCCCAAGGAAACCGAGGCTATGCGCGCTAGCGGCGCGATGCGGGACAGCCTGTGGACCAAAACACAAATACCGAAACCAAAGCCGAACGGGGCCGCCAGTGCCACCAATAGAGTTGGTATGTGTTGTGGTGACACGGATGCGGGCGAACCAGCAATGATTGCAGCCAGAACAATAAGGCCAGAAGCGAGCAAGGCGCTCCGCGTGGGTGCATCAGAGAAAAGCGCCCAGGCAATGACCAATGTAAAAACCGGATAGGTCATGTAGAGCACGCCTACGGTTGACGCGGGCAAGGTCTCCAACGCAGTCACGTATCCGATCCACCCAAGTCCCATCACGGCTCCTGCCGAGAGGCCCCAACAAATCTCGCGCCAAGCTTTGCGGTGCATGACGAGAACGGGCAGCAGCAGAATTGCCGCGACGATGTAGCGGTAGAATGCGACGGCATAAGGCGCGACACCCTGCTGCGTCAGCCCTCTGCTGAAATAGGGCACCAGCCCAAAGCAGATCGACGCGAAAAGAACGCCTGCAACCGCAAGCGCATAGGGAATAGCCGTTCCGGTTTGTGTCGAGGTCTTTGCCATGACCAAGGCCTAACACAGGTTCGCGAATTTCATAGCAGAGAACCATGGACCGGGAACTTTGTGCGCAATGCGGAACCCACTCGACCGGGGTCTAGTTCACCCCAAATACCCCCCAAACGCCTCCATCACCCGCTCGTAGACCGCGCGCTTGAATGGCACGATCTCGGCGATCAGGCGGTCGGGGTCCTGCCATTTCCAGCGGGTGAACTCGGGGTGGTCGGTCTGAATGTCGATCTGATCGTCGGTCCCCAGAAACCGCATCAGGAACCATTTCTGCTGCTGCCCGCGAAAGCGGCCCTTCCAGATGTGGGGCACGATGTCGTGCGGCAGGTCGTAGGGCAGCCAGCCGTCGGTCTCGGCGACGATTTCCACAAGGTCGGGGGTGACGCCGATTTCCTCCTGCAACTCGCGCAGGGCCGCCGCGCGCGGGTCTTCGCCCTCGTCCACGCCACCCTGGGGCATCTGCCAGGCGTCCTCGAACCGGTCGTTGCGCTGGCCGACGAAGATCCTGCCCTGATCGTTCATCAGCATCAGGCCGACGCAGGGGCGGTAGGGCAGCTTGGCGATCTGTTCGGGGGTCATGGGGGTCTCCGGGCTTGATGTCGCCCCATTCCTAATCGGTCGTTGCGTCAGTGCAAGGGTCTGACGCGGCGTTTGGCGTGACATGACCTGCGCGTAAAGCAATGGTGCGCGCAAGCAAGGGAGATTCTGATGACCGACTACCCACACCTGCTGGCCCCGCTGGATCTGGGCTTTACCACGTTGAAGAACCGGGTCCTGATGGGCTCGATGCATACCGGGTTGGAGGAAACCGGCGACTGGAACCGGGTGGCCGAGTTCTATGCTGCCCGCGCGCGCGGTGGTGTGGCGCTGATGGTGACGGGCGGCATCGGGCCAAACCTCGAAGGCTCGGTCCTGCCGGGTGCTGCGATGATGACCAGTGACAAAGACGTGGCGAACCATTCCGTCGTCACCGATCGGGTGCATCAGGCGGGCGGCAAGATCGCCATGCAGATCCTGCATGCGGGCCGCTATGCCTATGGGCCGAAATGCGTGGCGCCCAGCCCGGTGAAGTCGCCCATCTCGCCCTTCCCGCCGACCGAGCTGGACGAGGACGGCATCGAGAAACAGATCAGCGACATCGTGAACGCCGCCGTGCTGGCGCAGAAGGCGGGCTATGACGGGGTCGAGATCATGGGGTCCGAGGGGTATTTCATCAACCAGTTCCTCGTGACCCACACCAACAAGCGCACCGACCGCTGGGGCGGGTCCTATGAGAACAGGATGCGTCTGCCGCTGGAAATCGTGCGCCGCACCCGCGCGGCGGTGGGTACCGATTTCATCATCATCTACCGGCTGTCGATGATCGACCTGGTGCCGAATGGTTCGACTCATGACGAAGTGGTGCAGCTAGCGCAAGCGGTCGAAAAGGCTGGGGCCACGATCATCAACACCGGCATCGGCTGGCACGAGGCGCGGATTCCCACAATCGCCACCAGCGTCCCGCGCGCGGCATTTGCCTGGGTGACGAAGAAGCTGATGGGCAAGGTGGGGATTCCGGTCATCACCTCGAACCGGATCAACACGCCCGAAGTGGCCGAGCAGGTGCTGGCCGAGGGCTGCGCCGACATGGTCTCTCTGGCGCGGCCGATGCTGGCGGATGCGGATTTCGTGACCAAGGCGATGGCCGGAGAGTCAGCCAAGATCGCGCCCTGCATCGCCTGCAACCAGGCCTGTCTGGATCACACCTTCAGCGGCAAGCTGACATCGTGCCTTGTGAACCCGCGCGCCTGCCACGAGACCGAACTGGTGATCGAAAAGGCCGCCACGCCCAAGCGCGTGGCCATCGTGGGTGCGGGTCCGGCGGGCTTGTCCACGGCGATGACCGCCGCCCAGCGCGGCCATGACGTGACCGTGTTCGACAAGGCCGACGAGATCGGCGGCCAGCTGAACATGGCCAAGCAGGTGCCTGGCAAGGAAGAGTTCTGGGGCTTGGTGGACTGGTATCGCACCATGCTGGACGATCTGAGCGTCAAGGTCGAACTGGGCCGCGAGGTTGGCGCCGACGATCTGGCCGGGTTCGACGAGGTGGTGATCGCCACCGGCGTCAACCCGCGCGACCCGCAGATCCCGGGCGAGGACCGCGACAATGTCGTGAACTATATCGACGTGCTGCGCGACAAGGCTCCGGTAGGAAAATCGGTGGCGGTGATCGGCGCGGGCGGCATCGGCTTTGACGTGTCGGAATACCTGCTGGAGGAGGGCCATTCGCCCACCACCGACCTGCCCCTGTGGATGAAGGAATGGGGCGTCGCCGACCCCGAACAACACCGCTCGGGCCTCGCGCCCGAAGGCCCTCAGCCCGAGGCACCCAAGCGGCAGGTCACGCTGCTGCAGCGCAAGAAACAGGCGCATGGCAAGGGGTTGGGCAAGACCACCGGCTGGATCCACCGCGCGACGCTTAAGATGAAGAACGTCAACTTTGTTGGCGGCGTGAACTACGAGCGGATCGACGACGAGGGGCTGCATGTCTCGTTCGGAGAAGAGCGCGCCGACCCGACCGTCATCAAGGCCGATACGATCGTTCTGTGCGCCGGACAGGTGCCCGAGCGGTCGCTGGCCGATGCGCTGATCGAACGCGGGATCACCCCGCATGTGATCGGCGGCGCGGATGTGGCGGCCGAACTGGACGCCAAGCGGGCGATCAACCAAGGCACGCGGCTGGCCGCTGCGCTCTGAGCGCGGCCGTCGGTCACTCCTCGACGGTGATCGTGATCACCTCGGACAAGACCGGCGGGGAGTGCGGCACATGCCCGGCGTCGCCCAGAACCAGTTGCAGCGTATGCGGGCCGGGGGCTAGGTCCAGCGTTACCTCGGTCTGGCCGCCGCCGAAATGCATGTGATGCGCGTCTGACGGCAGGCCATTGGACAGTTCGTCGGCCCCGTCTTCGCCCTGCCCCAGCGGCGGGCGGTCGATCAGCAGGTGATGATGGCCGGTGTTCTCCTTTTCGGTCCCGGCCGGTGCGACCCCCATGCCGCTGAGACCGAAGACGATGGTCACCGGCGACGTCACCGCGTCGCCATCGGATGGATCCACGAAATAGACCTTGGCGTCGGGATTGGATGCGGTTGGCCCTCCGGCCTGCGCGACCGATGCCACAAGGCAAAATATGCACGCGAATATGATCTTCATCATCATCTCCTTGGTCAAGGAATTGCCGATCCCAGCGTAACATGCGCAGGCAAATGCTCCAAAAACCGCCGGAACATCAGGGCGTCAAACGCCCAAGACACCACTGTTTCCGCGTTTCCGAAGCGCAAACGATCCAATTCGAAACCCTGATATTATCCCATGTCTGCCCCGTTTCCGCCCAGATTCAAGGCCATGGTCGGACAACGAACAGAAGACCTGGGGAACGAGAATGGACCGACTGACCGAAATGGAGGCCTTTGCCAATGTGGTGGACCAAGGTGGTTTCACCGATGCGGCCAAGAAGATGGGCATTTCCAAATCAGCCGTGTCAAAGCATGTGTCGAGCCTCGAGGCCCGGCTGGGCGCGCGGCTGCTGAACCGCACGACGCGCCGCGTTTCGCCGACCGAGATCGGGCTGGCCTACTACGACCGCGCCCGCCGTGTGTTGAACGACGCCGGAGAGGCCGACGCGCTGGTAACCTCTATGCAATCGGCGCCGTCGGGCCTGCTGCGGATTTCGGTTGCGACGGATTTCGGCGTGAATCACCTGTCGCCGGTCCTGTCTGAATTCCTGGCCGCCTATCCCGACATCACCGTGAACATGGTATTGAACAACCGCTATGTCGAGCTGATCTCGGAAGGGTTCGACGTGGCCGTCCGCATCGGCGAGCTGGAAGACAGCACCCTGCGCGCCCGCAAGCTGACGGAAACGGTCAAACGCATGGTGGCCGCCCCCAGCTATGTGGAACGCTTTGGGCTGCCCGCAAAGATCGACGATCTGAACGAACACAAGCTGCTGCATTACTCCAGCCAGTCCTCGGGCAATGTCTGGAAACTGACGGCGCCGTCGGGCGAAAAGCGGCAGGTGCGCACGGCCGGATGGCTGAGCGTGAATGACGGGCAGTCGCTGCTGAACGCGGCGATCTCGGGGTTGGGTATCGCCTATCTGCCCAGCTATCTGTATGCGGATGCGCTGAAATCGGGCAAGGTGGTGGACGCGATGCCGTCGCTGCCGGACGAGGTACAAGGCATCTATGCGGTGTACCCGCCGGGCCGGTTTACCCAGCCCAAGGTGCGCGCCTTCATTGATTTTCTTGTCGACTCCTTCGCTGAAAAGGGGCCGATGGACTGGTAATTCTCCCGGTGGCACCTGAACGGCCCGCGCGTCCTGCGTGGGCCATTTTTTTGTGCAAGGCTCAGTTGACCAGCAACACCGCCTCGACCCGGCGGTTCAGTTCGCGGCCTTCCGGGGTGGCGTTCGACGTCAACGGCGCCAGATATCCCACCCCTTGCGCCTGTACCCGGTCGGGGGCAATGCCGTGCCGTTCGATCAGGCGGGTTCGCACGGCCTGGGCACGGCGGGTGCTGACATCGATATTCGCCTGCAGGTCTCCGGTGTCGTCGGTGTGGCCGACCAACGCCAGCCGCGCCCCCGGATTGTCCGCCAGATAGGCGGCCAACAAGGCCAACGAGGCAAACGGACCTTCGCCCAGTGCGACGGCGCCGGATTCGAAACTCAAATCATCCAGGATAACATGGCCATCGCGCGTCAGATCGGACAGAAGGCCGCCTGCGCCCTGAACCGTCTCTTCGACCACCAGGGGCGGCGGTTTTGCGCCTTGGGGTGTGACGCGGATCATCTGCAGATACCCATCGGGCGGGCTGCGGCTGACCAGCAGGGTCAGCACTTCTTCGCCGCGCGTCGCGGACAGAAAGCGATAATCGTTGATGGACACGTTCATGTCGGGGGTCGGCACCACCTCGATGGCAAAGCGGAAATCGAAACCGCCGCAGTTGCGGGCCTCGCATTCGAACACGATGTCATAGCCCTGTGCCTTCAGATGGTCACGCAGCGGCGCCAGCAACTGCAGCGTGGTGCTGGACCCCGCCTGCAGGCGCCAGGTGATCCGATCGACCCGCCCTTCGACCGGACGCACCGGCACCGAGCCGTCGGCAAAAGGCCCGATCGGCATGTCATAGCTGTCCAAGGGGCTGATGCGTTCGCTGACCTGCCGGGCGCTGTCAGGCAGCGTCAGGGTCTGGGCCGCAACCGGCCCGCCCAGCAGCCAGATCAGCAAGGCGGCACGGCGGATCATCGCGACTGGGCGTGGTAGCCGTCATTGGGCTGCATCGCCGTTGCGCTGGCCACCCGGTTGGTCATATTGAAGAACCCGGCCACGTTGGCGATGTCCCAGATGTCGCGATCCGAGAACCCCACGTCGCGCAGGCGCTGGCGGTCGGGCTCCTCGATCTCGGCGCTGGCGGTGGTCATCTTGGCCGCAAAGTCCAGCATCGCACGCTGGCGGTCATCCAGAGGCGCCACACGGTAGTTCATCACCAGCATCTCGCCCAGTTTGGGATCGCCCGACATCTGCCGCACTGCCGCGCCATGCGCCACCAGGCAATAGAAGCAGCGGTTGATCGACGACACTACGACCGCGATCATCTCACGCTCGAGCTTGGAGAGGTTGCTGTCGGCCAGCATCAGGTCGTTGTACATGGCCGTGAAGGCATTCAGCTTGTCGATGTCAAAGGCATAGGCCTTCAGCACGTTGGGGATCATGCCCAGCTTTTCGGTGCAGATGTCAAAGTACTTCTGCGTTTCGGGCGGCAGCGGGTCCACCATCGGCAGGTTCAGCGCGGTGGGCATGTCGGTGTCAGTCACGGCTGTCTTTCTCCTCTCAGACCAGCTGGCGGTAGTGGTACTCTCCGACGTGTTCCATCCCCAGAGAGCGGTAGAGCGCGTTGGCCCCCTCATTCGCCTTGGTGCAGATCACGCTAAGGGTATGGGCGCCATTGTCCAGCGCCCAAAAGGCCGCGGCGCGCATCGCCCAGCGGCCCAGCCCCTGCCGGCGATGGGCCGGCACGATCTCGAGCGCATGCAGCATGGCGATGCCGTCATGGATGGCCACGAAGGCGGTGCCCGCCGGCTGATCGCGGTGGCGCAGCAACAGGCCGGTCTTGGGGCCGGAGGCGCGCTCCATCACCGCAAGGCGTTCGGGGCCGATGCCCCCCTGCGCCCAGATCTCGCGCATGATGGCCAGCGGCTCCCACAGGGTAAAGACGGTCACCGGCGGCACCGGCTGCTCGGTCAGCCGCGCGACCGGGCAGGCATAGATGTTGACCGGATCGAGGATCTCAAAGCCCCGCGCGGCCAGCATTTCGTCCAGTGCCTCATCACCCGGGCGCAGGCAAAAGATGCGTTTCTGGCCCATCGCCTGCATGGCCGCCTCGGCCGCGTCGATATCCGGCGGGGTGACCGGGCCGATACGGCTGGCCGCGGACACGCGCGAGCCGCCCCCCAGCCCTTCGCGCAGCAGGAAGGGACCAAGTTGCGTGTACCGCGCAGCGGGCCATGTGCCGTCGACGACGGCGGCCCAGTCGGGCCTCACAGGTCAAGCTCCCTTGCCAGGCGGGTGATGGCGGCGTCGATACGGGCGCCGTCGGTGCCGCGCACCACCACGTTGGCGCCGAACACGCCGTTGATCTGAAACGGGTAGCAACCGATCGACAGGTCGTCGAAATCCTGCGCCAGGGCCGACAGATTGGTGGCGATGTCGCCCTCTCCCCGGTCTACGCGCAGGGTCTGCGACAACAATGGCTTGCCTCCGGTCAGGGTGGGCAGCACGCTGGCCACCATCGCCCGGAACACCGAGGGCACCCCGGCCATCACGTGGACGTTGCCCAGGGTAAATCCCGGCGCGGTCGAGACCGGGTTGTCGATCAGCATCGCGCCATCGGGGATGCGCGCCATGCGCAGCCGTGCGGCGTTCAGCTCCAACCCGGCCTGGTCGTAGTGCGCCTGCAGCAGGGCACGGGCATCATCGCGCACGTCGATATGGGCCCCGAAGGCGCGGGCGATGCAATCGGCGGTGATGTCGTCATGGGTCGGGCCGATGCCCCCGCTGGTGAACACATGGTCATAGGCCTGCGACAGCGCCTTGACGGCGGTTTCGATGGCCTCGGCGTCATCGCTGACGATGCGGACCTCTTTCAGGTCGATGCCATGCTTGGTCAATTCCTGCGCCAGAAAGTGCATGTTCGCGTCGCGGGTGCGGCCCGACAGGATTTCATCCCCGATCACCAGCATTGCGGCGGTTGGGTTGGGCATGGCGCGCTCTCCTCTTGATCGACATTTGAGGCAGGTATAGGCCCGTAACCATGCGCTTTCAAACCCCTCTTGTTCCCGCCCGCCTGATCCGCCGCTACAAACGCTTTCTGGCCGATTGCGTACTGGAGGACGGGCGCGAGGTGACGGCCCATTGCGCCAATCCCGGTTCGATGATGGGACTGGCCGAGCCGGGCATGAAAATCTGGCTGGAACCCAATGACGACCCCAGGAAGAAACTGAAATTCGGCTGGCGGCTGGTCGAGCACGAGAACGGCCATTTCACCGGGGTCGATACCTCGGTGCCCAATCGCGCGCTGCGGGCCGCGCTTGAGGCGGGCGAGATCCCCGAACTGGCCGCCTATGGCACCGTCCGGCCCGAGGTGAAATACGGCGAAAACAGCCGCGTCGATTTCCTGCTGACCGAGGCGGGATTGCCGGACGCCTATGTCGAAGTGAAAAGCGTGACCCTGTCGCGCCAGCCCGGTCTGGCCGAATTTCCCGACAGCGTGACCGCACGCGGCACCAAGCATCTGGGCGAACTGGCGGCGATGGCGGAGGCCGGGCACCGAGCCGTCATGCTGTATCTGGTGCAGCGCACCGACTGCGCGCGGTTCGAGCTGGCCGCCGATATCGACCCTGCCTATGCGGCGCAATTTGACGCTGCGGCAGCGAAAGGGGTTGAACGGCTGGTCTATGCGACCCAAATCACGCCCAAAGGCGTCTGGATCGGGAACAAACTGTGACGCCCGCCACCGTGCGCCCTCTGGCACTTTCTGCACAAGCAGCGTAAAGAGGGTATCGCGCGCAACAATTGGAGCCCCGCGTTGATGAAGGAACATCGTGGCCGCCTGACGAAGGACGGCATCCGCATTTACGAACAGGCTGACTTTGCCGGCATGCACGCGGCAGGGGCGGTTGCGGCGCGGATTCTGGATGACATCGCCGAGCATGTCTTTCCCGGCCAGACCACGGGCGAGATCGACCGGATCATCACCCGGATGGTCGAGGATGCCGGCGCCAAGTCGGCCACCATCGGCTACAAGGGCTATCAGCACGCCAGCTGCATCAGCGTGAACCACGTGGTCTGCCACGGGATCCCGGGCGAGAAGAAGCTGAAGGATGGCGACATCCTGAACATCGACGTGACGGTGATCGTCGATGGCTGGTTCGGAGACACCAGCCGCATGTATGTGGCGGGCAAGCTGCCGCGCAAGGCCGAGCGGCTGATCCAGGTGACCCATGACGCCCTGTTCAAGGGGATCGAGATGGTCAAGCCGGGCAACACCTTTGGTGATATCGGCCATGCCATCCAAGCTTACGTCGAATCGCATCGCATGAGCGTCGTGCGCGATTTCTGCGGGCACGGGCTGGGCCGGGTGTTCCACGCACCGCCCAACGTGCTGCATTACGGCCGCCCCGGCACCGGCGCGGTTCTGGAAGAGGGCATGTTCTTTACCATCGAGCCGATGGTGAACCTGGGCCGCCCCGAGACCAAGACCCTAGCCGATGACTGGACCGCCGTGACCCGCGACAAGTCGCTGTCGGCGCAGTTCGAACATTCCGTGGGTGTGACCGCGGACGGGGTCGAGATCTTTACCCTGTCACCGGGCGGCAAGTTCCACCCGACCTACTGATCCTGATCCTGCTGCGCGCGCCACAGGGCGAGCAACAGCGTCTCTTGCCCCCATGGCGTCACCGCGTCCTGGATGAAGACGGGCGCGCGGCGCGGTTTGGGTTCTGGCCCTGTCTCGGTCTCGGCACTCTGCGCGGGAACCAGCGGGAAAATGGGCATGGCGTGGTCCATGACTCGCAACATAGCACGGCGCGGCCCCGGGTCCAAAAAAGGGCGGTTCAGCCACGCCACATCAGCGAGATATGGGTGTCGCCGTATTTGCGCGCATCGTGCAGCGTGAAGCCCTCGGGCGGGGCCATCGCGGCGTTCTCTTCCCAGACCACAAGCGCGTCATCGGCCAGCCAGCCGCCCTTGAGCGCCGCGGCAAGCGCCTTTTGCCCCATTCCCTTGCCATAGGGCGGATCGAGGAAGATCAGGTCGAACGGCGCGCCGGGATTGTCGCCCAGCCGTGTCGCGTCGCGGCGGATCAGGGCGGTGTGGTCGGCGCTGCGGGTCAGGTCGATATTCTTGCGGATCAGCCCCTGCGCCACCCGCCCATCATCAACCAAGGTGACATGCGCCGCACCGCGCGACAGCGCCTCGAGCCCCAAGGCACCGGTGCCGGCGAACAGGTCCAGCACCCTCAGCCGATCGAAGTCGACAAGGTGGTTCAGCACGTTGAACAGGCTTTCGCGCACCCGGTCTGTGGTGGGGCGCAGATGCGCGCCCGCGTCCCCCTTGCCGACCGAGGCCAGCGCCCGGCCCCGGAAATCTCCGGCGATGATCCTCACGCCTTGAGCAGCGGCTTCAGATCCGCTGCGGAATCGGCCACCACTGCCGGATCGGCGGTTTTGCCCGCGTCGATCAGGCGCTTGCCGACCATGTAGGCGCGCGAGTCGTTCATCGCGTCCACCGCCAGCAACTGATCGCCCCTGTAATACCAGAACGAGGTGGTCGCCCCCTCGCCCGGTCGGGTCACCACCCGGTCATAGCCCGTGTTCAGCCCAGCGATCTGCAGCTTCACGTCATACTGGTCCGACCAGAACCAGGGCGTGGCCACGTAATCCTTGCCCGCGCCCAGCATGTTCTGCGCCACCACCTCGGCTTGGTCGATCGCGTTGGGCACGCTTTCCAGACGGATGCGTCGGCCCTTGTAAGGGAACGAGGCACAATCGCCCGCCGCCCAGATATCGGGGGCAGAGGTGCGGCCCTGCGCGTCGGTCTTGATGCCGTTCTCGATGGCAAGCCCGGCCATCTCGGCCAGTTCGGTGGCCGGGGTGATGCCCACGCCGACCACCACGAAATCAACCGCCAGTTCCGTCCCGTCGCCAAGCACCGCGCCGGTGACCTTGCCATTCTCACCGGTGATCCGTTCCAGCCCGACGCCTTCTCGGATGTCCACGCCATGGGTGCCGTGCAGCGCGCGGAAATAGTCGCTGGTCTCGGGCGCGGCGACACGCTGCAGGATGCGGTCGGCCATCTCGACCAGCGTCACCTGCACGCCGCGCTTGGCACAGACGGCTGCGGCCTCGAGCCCGATATAGCCGCCGCCCACGATCAGCGCCCGAGCGCCTTCGATCACGGCGGGGGCCATCACGTCCACATCGGCCAGCGTGCGCACCACATGCACGCCCTCCAAGTCTCCGCCGATCGCGGCGGGCAGGCAGCGCGGATGCGAACCGGTGGTCAGGGCAAGCTGGTCGTAGGAGATCACCTCGTCGCCGATGGTAACGGTCTTGGCCGCCGGGTCGATCGCCGTCACCTGCTGACCCAGCCGCAGGGTAATATCGTTCTCGGCATAGAAACTTTCGGGGCGCAGGTAGAGCCGTTCCAGCTCCATCTCGCCCAGCAGGTAGGCCTTGGACAGCGGCGGGCGCTGATAGGGCAGCACGGGCTCAGCCCCGATCAGGGTGATCGCCCCGTCAAACCCGCCCTTGCGCAGCCCGGCCACCAGTGACGACCCCGCCTGTCCGGCTCCGATCACGACGATATGGCTCATCTGGTCCGCCCCCTGTCGATTTCCCGTGGCTTGTGCCACCCGCCCACCTATATTGCGGCAAGGAGCGAGTTTGCAATTTCAATCGACAGGAGCATGAAGATGATTTCAACCGGCGACACCCTGCCCGAAGCAACCCTGATCCAGATGGGCGAAAACGGACCGGAAGAGGTGCGGCTCTCCAGCAAGGTCAAGGGCCGCAAGGTGGTGATCTTTGCCGTGCCCGGCGCGTTCACCCCCACCTGCCATTCGGCCCATGTCCCCAGCTTCATGCGCACCAAGGACCAGTTCGCGGCCAAGGGCGTGGACGAGATCATCTGCGTGTCGGTCAACGACCCTTTCGTGATGAAGGCCTGGGGCGAGGCCACGGGTGCGACCGCGGCAGGGCTGACCATGCTGGCCGATCCGGCTTCAGAATTCACCAAGGCGATCAGCATGGATTTCGACGCCCCGCCCGCCGGCCTGATCGCGCGCTCCAAGCGCTATGCGATGCTGGTCGAAGACGGCAAGGTCGTGGCGCTGAACCTCGAGGAAAGCCCCGGTGCCTGCGAGATTTCGGCCGGAGAAGGCCTGCTGGCGGTTATCTGACCGCTAAAAGGAAAGCCAACCGCAGGTGCCCGCCCGGGCGCCTGCAAATGGCCGGATAAACGGCAAGGAGGATCTTGATGGCCTACATGAAAACACTGGCTGGGATCGGCGCCATGGTCGCTCTGACCGCCTGCGAGGTGCCACAGTCCCCTGTTGTTACCGGCCCCGACGGGCAGGCCCGCATCCAGATCAATACATCGGGTCTGACCTGCTATCAGACGCGCTGCCTCGACATCAATCCGGCCGCGCGCAGCGTTCGGATGGTGGGCAACCGCACCACAGGCATTCCGCGCGAAATAGATGTCAGCGATGGCACCGTGACCCCGGCCGAGTTCCAGCGGCTGGGTGAGGTTGCCCTGCTGGCCGGCGGAATGGGGTCGCGCGGCGACCGCGGCTAGAGCAGGCTGTCCATCTTGCGCGCCAGCTTGGCGTCCTGAGACGACAGGCCGCCCACGTCATGGGTGGTCAGAACCACCTCGACCGTGCGATAGACGTTGGACCATTCGGGGTGGTGGTTCCACTTTTCGGCAAAGATAGCCACCTTGGTCATCCAGCCAAAGGCATCGACGAAATCGTCAAAGATGAAGGTCTTGGTGATCGCGTCGCGGTCCTCGACCATGGTCCAGCCGTTCCTGAACAGCGGGTCCAGCAGCGGGCCGCGGGTCTCGGTGGACAGAAGTTCGCTCATTGCCGTTCCTCCGGGTTGGCTTTTCTGAACGGGCCGTAATCCGTCAGAATCTCGATCTCTTCCCCTACCGCGCGAGCTTCGGCCTCGAGGTACCGCGCGACGGCGTCCGCGAAGCCGGGATCGGCGATCCAGTGCAGGCTGTGCGTGCGCGTGGGCAGATAGCCGCGCGCCAGCTTGTGTTCGCCTTGCGCGCCAGCTTCGACGCGGGCCAGCCCCTGCGCGATGGCAAAGTCGATCGCCCTATAGTAGCACAGTTCGAAATGCAGGCAGGGGTGATGTTCGGTGCAGCCCCAATAGCGCCCGAACAAGGTTTTGCGCCCGATGAAGTTCAGCGCGCCGGCCACCGGGTATCCGCCCCGCTCGGCCAGCACCAGCGCGACGTCATCGGCCATGGTTTCGTGAACGATGTCAAAGAATTGCCGCGTCAGATAGGGCGAGCCCCACTTGCGCGCGCCGGTATCCTGATAGAATTCCCAGAACGCGTCCCAGTGTTCGGGGCGCAGATCGGCGCCGGTCAGGGTTCGGATCTCGCCGCCGAAGGCGTTGGCCTGCGCCCTTTCCTTGCGGATGTTCTTGCGCTTGCGCGAGGACAGGGCGGCGAGGAAATCGTCGAAATCGGCATAGCCATCGTTCAGCCAGTGAAACTGCTGCGAATCGCGCGCCAGCAGGCCCATCTGCTGCCCGGCCAGCGCCTCGGCCTGGGTGCAGAAGGTGACGTGCAGCGACGACAGGCGGTTGTCGGCGGCCAGTTGCACCGCCCCCTGCACCAGCGCCGACATGGCAATCCCGTCATAGCCGGGCCGTGTCAGAAACCGCCGCCCGGTGGCCGGGGTGAAGGGCACCGCGATCTGCAATTTGGGGTAATACCGCCCGCCCGCGTTTTCATAGGCATGGGCCCAACTGTGATCGAAAATGTATTCGCCCTGGCTGTGCGACTTGGCATACATCGGCGCGGCCCCGATCAGCAGGCCGTCCAGATAGGCGGTCAGGTATTGCGGCTGCCAGCCGGTGCCCCGCCCGACCGATCCGCTGTCTTCCAGCGCGCGCAGGAACCGGTGCGTGGTGAACGGGTCCAGCGGGCGGGTGCCGTCGGCGGCCTCGGGGCAGGCGCAACTGTCCCATTCGGCCGCCGGGATCTGATCCAGCGTCGACAGAACCCGGATCTCGATCTGTGACTGGTCCATGTGCCCTCCTGCGTCCCCCTGAACTATCTGTGACGCCGGCAGCCGGGTTCAACCCGGAATGGCGGCCAGATAGTTTTCGAAGGTCACGTTGTCGGCCACCTTTCGCGCCTCGGCCTCCTGTTCGGCCGAGCGCACCGTCCAGCACAGGATCGGCACGCCTTGCGCCTTCAACTCGGCGACGCGGGGTCGGGCCAGGTCCTGCACCTCGTGGCTGATGAAGCTGGCGCCAACCCGGTTGAAATCGGGGATGTCGCGCAGGTGGTCGCAGACCTCGGCCGGCAGATGCTCGACTTCGGGCTTATAGGAACAGGTCGTCAGCCCACGCGGAATCTCCGGCGCCAGCCGGGCCAGCTCGGCCACGGAGTGGGGGTTGAACGACATCAGCGCGACCGGACCGTCATAGGACTTCAGCAGCGCGACCGCATCCCGTTCCAGCCGCCCGTCCAAAGGCCCCATCGCACCGTGCTGATCCTTGAACTCGATCAGCAACGGCACGCGGCCCGCCACCAGTTGCAGAACTTCCTCAAGCGAGGGGATCCCCTCGTCCCCGTGCAGCAGCGGAAGGTCCGCGGCCTCGGCCCGGGTGATCTGCTGGATCGCGCCGGACTGGCCGGTCAGGCGCGTCAGGTCATAGTCGTGGAAAACCATGGCATGGCCGTCCGACGTCAGCTGCAGGTCAATCTCGATCCCGTAGCCCGCAGCAATGGCGGCCCGGATGGCCGCCCGGCTGTTTTCCGGGCGGGTCTGGCGAATGTCATGCAGCGCCCGATGCGCAATCGGCGCGCCCATGAACACACGAGGCAGAGACGGTGTCATTGGATCTCGAAAATCCCTTCGATCTCAACCGCGACGCCCAGCGGCAGCGACGCGGCGCTGACGGCCGAACGCGAATGGCGGCCCGCCTCGCCCAGCGCCTCGACCAAGAAGTCGGACGCGCCGTTGATCACCTGCGGCTGGTCGGTGAAATCGGCGGTCGAGTTCACGAAGCCGGTCAGCTTGATCACGCGCACCAGCTTGTCGATGTCCCCGCCGCAGGCCGCCTTGACCTGGGCCAGCAGGTTGATGGCACAGACCCGAGCCGCCGCTGCACCGGCCGCGACATCCATGTCGGCGCCCAGCTTGCCGGTGATCAACGCATCGTCCTTCGAGATCTGGCCCGAGACATAAACGATGTTGCCTACCCGCACGAACGGCACGTAATTCGCCGCCGGCGCCGGGGCGTCCGGCAGGGTCACGCCCATGGATTCCAGTTTTGCCGCGATGCTCATGTTCTTGTCCTCAGCTTCCGGTCTGTTTTCGGGACGCTAACCGGGAACTGGGTTCGCGAAAAGACGCAAAACCGTCATTTCCCCGCCAGTCTGCGAAACGGCGCGTTTTCTCTTGTCCCCGAGGTGTTGAACGCCGGCCACTTTACCTAGCGGATGTGCGCAGGTAACACGCTAGGAGTTTCATTTCGGGCAGAAAGCAACTATCTGCCGGAGAATTGGGCCGGTGCGAACAGGCCAAGAGTATTGATTGAGTGTCCGGTTGCCTTACATCCGGGCGAACGGGAGTGAATGAGACCGTGTCGAGCCGGATCCGTTTCAGACATGTCGCCCTTGCCGCGTTTTTGGCGGTGCTGTCGGCCTGCGCCAGCCAGCCGCAGGATGCCGCGACGCGGGGCGAGGTTTTCGACCCCTACGAAAAAACCAATCGGGGCATACACAAATTCAACCTAGGCGTGGACCGATTTCTGTTCCGCCCGGCGTCCAAGGGCTATGTCAAGATCGTGCCCGACCCGATGGTGACCAGTTTCAACAACTTCGCCGAGAACATCACCTTGCCCGGGCAGGCCGTCGATTACCTGCTTCAGGGCAATCTGAAACAGTCCGGAAACGCCCTGCTGCGCTTCGTGATCAACTCAACTGTCGGTGGGTTCGGCCTGTCCAAACCGGCGGACGAGCTGAACCTGCCGCAGGTCGATACTGATTTCGGCGAAACCTTGCATGTCTGGGGTTTCGGCGAGGGCGCCTATGTCGAGCTGCCCTTCTACGGCCCGTCCACCACGCGCGACGCGGTCGGCGTGGTGGTGAACCTGTTCACCAACCCGATCGACCTGGCGCCGACCCGCCCAGCCGACAACCTAGGCCTCTATGCCGAGGTCGTGCGCCGGATGGGCGATCGGGGCAGGTTCTCGGACACTGTCGATTCTATCCTCTATGAAAGCGCCGACAGCTATGCGCAGGCGCGCCTGATCTATCTGCAGAACCGCCGGTTCGAACTGGCACGCGACGATGAAGATACCTATCTGGATCTGTACTCGGACCCCTATGCCGACCTTGATGGCGATCCGGCCGTGGACGCCTATCTTGACCCCTACGAGGACCCCTATGCCGAATGACACATTGACCCGCCGCGGTTTTGTCTCCACCGCCCTGGCCGGCGTGGCGGCAGCCACCCTTCCCCTGCCCGCGCTGGCCCTGACCGAGGCATCGGCCAAGGTCCTGGTCGACAAGGTGGTGGCCGAGATCAACCGCGTCATCGAATCGGGCAAATCCGAAAGCGCGATGCTGCGCGATTTCGAGAAGATCTTCGTGCAATATGCCGATGTGCCGATCATGGCGCGCTATGCGCTGGGGGCGGATGCGCGCAGCGCCAGCCAAGCGCAACTGCGCGAATTCACCAAAGCGTTCCAGGGCTATATCTCGCGCAAATATGGCCGCCGGTTCCGCGAGTTCATCGGCGGTCAGGTCACTGTGAAATCGGCCCGCAAGATCAAGGCCGGATACGAGGTGCGCAGCACCGTCAAGCTGCGCGGCGAAGCCCCGTTCGAGGTAACCTTCCTGGTGTCGGACAAATCGGGCCGCGACAAGTTTTACAACATGTTCATCGAAGGGGTGAACCTGCTGCTGACCGAGCGCACCGAGATCGGCGCGATGCTGGATGCCCGCAAGGGTAATCTGGATCAGTTAATCCGCGACCTGAAAACCACCGGCTGACCCCGCCGGACCGGACCGCAAAAATGCCGCGCATCCGATATGCGCGGCATTTTCGTGCCCGAATAAGCGGCTCAGTTCAGCCGCTCGCCCGTGTCCTTGGCGAAATACGACACCTTGCTCATGTCAAAGGCCAGGTTCAGCATCTGCCCGGCCCTGGCGCTGGTTTCGGCATGCAGACGCGCGGTCACTTGTTTGCCGCCCAGTTCCGAAACGACATAGGTGTCCGCCCCCGCCGGCTCGACCATATCGACCAGGCAGGCAGCCTCCTGCACGCCGGCGCCGGCGCGGAACCCGGCCTCGGCGATGTCCTCGGGGCGAAGGCCCAGGATCACCTCTTCAGGCAGGTGCAGATCGCGCGTGTCCGTCAGCACGATCGGATCGCCCCCCGCACGCGCGATGGCGACCTGCGTGCCGGTCCCGTTGCGCTGGACCCGCGCCGGGATCAAATTCATTGCCGGCGACCCCATGAAATCGGCCACGAACAGGTTGGCGGGGCGGTTGTAGATCTCGGCTGGGGTGCCGATCTGCTGCACCACGCCGCCCTTCAACACCACGATCTTGGTGGCCAGGGTCATCGCTTCGATCTGATCATGGGTCACATAGACGATCGAGGCATCCAGCGTCTGATGCAGCTTCTTGATCTCGGTCCGCATCTCGACCCGCAGCTTGGCGTCGAGGTTCGACAACGGTTCGTCGAACAGGAACAGCTTGGGGTCGCGCACCAGCGCCCGGCCCATCGCCACACGTTGCCGCTGGCCACCCGACAATTGGCTGGGGCGACGGTTCAGCAACGGCTCGATCTGCAGAAGCGCGGCGACCTCTTTCAGCTTGGCGTCTTGTGTCGCCTGATCGACCCCGCGCACCTTCATGCCGAAGGTGATGTTCTTGGCCACCGACATGGTCGGGTACAGGGCGTAAGACTGGAACACCATCGCGATGTCGCGGTCCTTGGGGCTGACATGGGTCATGTCCTTGCCGCCGATCGACAGCGTCCCGCCCGAGATCGGCTCGAGCCCGGCGATGCAGTTCAGCAGGGTCGACTTGCCGCAGCCCGACGGCCCGACCAGCACCAGGAAATCGCCCGGTTCGATCGAGATGTTGATGTCCTTGAGAATCTCGGTTGCGCCGTAATTCTTGTACAGGTTTTTGATATCGAGGATGGGAGCCATGGGTTATCCCTTCACGGAACCGGCGGTCAGGCCGCGGATGAAATACTTGCCGGCAACGACATAGACGAGCAGCGTCGGCAGCCCCGCGATGATCGCGGCTGCCATGTCGACGTTGTATTCTTTGACGCCGGTGGTTGAGTTGACGATGTTGTTGAGCGCCACGGTCACGGGCTGCGTGCCCGCTTGGCTGAACGAAACGCCGAACAGGAAGTCGTTCCAGATCTGGGTGAACTGCCAGATCACCGTCACCACGATGATGGGCAGCGACAGCGGCAGGAAGATCGACCAAAAGATCCGCAGGAACCCGGCCCCATCCACCCGCGCCGCCTTGGTCAGCTCGGCCGGAATGGTGACATAGTAATTGCGGAAAAACAGCGTGGTGAAGCCCAGCCCATAGATCACGTGGACGAAGATCAGGCCCGGAATGGTGCCCGCAAGCCCCATCAGCCCCAGCAGCCGCGCCATCGGCAGCAGCACAACCTGGAACGGGATGAAGCAGCCAAACAGCATCAGCGAAAAGATGATGTTGGCCCCGCGGAACCGCCACTGCGCCACGACATACCCGTTCAGCGCGCCCAGCAGGGTCGACAGGATCACCGCCGGCACCGCGATCAGCACCGAGTTCCAGAAATAGGGCCGCAACCCTTCGCACTGAATCCCAGTGCAGGCACTGGACCAGGCGGTTTTCCACGCCTCGAGCGTGACGCCGCGGGGCAGTGCGATCAGGCTGCCGGTGCGGATCTCCTCGAGGCTTTTCAGCGAGGTCGTGACCATCACGAACAGCGGCATCAGGTAATACAGCGCGAACAGGCCCAGCAGGACATACAGCAGCCAGCGCAGCGCGGTCTTGCCGGCCGTGCCCTGCGCACGGGTTCGGGGCATCGACAGATCAGTCATTTTTCGCCCTCAGTTCTGAGTAAAGGTAAGGAACCACGATCGCAAAGACGACCAGCATCATGATCATCGCCGACGCCGCCGCCTGGCCGATGTCGCCCCGCGAAAACGCCATGGCGTACATGTAGGTGGCCGGCAGATCGGTGGCATAGCCGGGGCCGCCGCCGGTCAGGGCGATGACCAGGTCAAAACTCTTGATCGCAAGGTGGGCTAGCACGATGAAGGCCGACAGGAAGATCGGCGCCATCGACGGGATGATGATTGCCGTGTAGATCCGCCAGGTGGGGATGCCGTCGACCTGCGCGGCCTTGATGATCTCGCCATCGACCGAGCGCAGCCCGGCCAGGAACAGCGCCATCACGAAGCCCGAGCTTTGCCAGACCGCCGCCATCACGATCGTATAAATCGCGAAATCGGGGTTCACCAGCCAGTCGAAGGTGAAGTTTTCAAACCCCCAGCCCCGAACGGTGGCTTCAATCCCCAGACCGGGGTTCAGGATCCATTTCCACGCGGTGCCGGTGACGATCATCGACAGCGCCATCGGGTACAGGTAGATCGTGCGGATGAACCCTTCGACGCGGATCTTCTGATCCAGCAGGATGGCCAGCGCCAGGCCCAGTACCATCGCGATCACGATGAACAGCGCGCCAAAGATGTACAGGTTGTTGATTGCCGTGTCCCAGCGGGGCGAGTCGAACAGGCGTTCGTATTGCACGAAGCCCTTGATCTCGTATTTCGGCAGCAGTTTCGAGCGGGTCAGCGATACCCAGGCCGTCCATCCGATGAAACCGTAGACAAAGATCAATACGGCGATGAACGAGGGTGCCAGCACCACCTTGGGCAGGTGGTTTTCCAGCCATTCCGACATTTGAGCCTCCGGGGAGAAAGGTGCCCTGCCCGCGCATGGGGGCAGGGCGGGTTGGAGATCAGTAGCTGTTGGCCACTGCGTCAGCCAGTTGTTGCACGGCCTCTTGCGAGGACATGTCCGAGTTGAAATGCGCGGTCACCACGTCGGTGATCGCACCGGCCTGTGACCCGCGCAGCGCCATGCCGTGGGCATAGGACGGCAGCAGCGAGCCGTTTTCGGACGAGGTCGCCATGTCTTCGGCCGAGATGTTGGCGCACATGTCGAATTTGTCCAGCGACACGTCGGTCCGGGCCGGGATCGACCCCTTGTTCAGGTTGAACACTTCCTGGAACTTGGGCGCGACGATCAGCTTGGCCAGCAATTCCTGCCCGGCGCGCTTGTCGTCACCTTCCACGTCAAACATGGCAAAGCTGTCTACGTTATACAGGTATCCGTCGCCGGGGGTCGAGGCGCACAGGAAATCCTTGCCCGGTTCCTTGCCTGCAGCCAGGAATTCGCCCTTGGCCCAGTCGCCCATGATCTGGAAGGCGGCCTCGCCGTTCATGACCATGGCGGTGGCCAGGTTCCAGTCGCGGCCCGAGAAGTTCTCGTCAACGAAACCACGCAGAGTGCGCATCTGGTCGAACACCTTGACCATCGTGTCCGAGGTCAGCGCCTCGGCGTCCAGCTCGACCAGCGCCTTGTTGTAGAACTCGGGGCCGCCAAGGCCCAGAACGACCGTTTCGAACACGGTCGCGTCCTGCCAGGCCTGGCCGCCATGGGCCAGCGGGATCACACCCGCGGCCTGCAGCTTCTCGGCGGCGGCGTTGAATTCGTCCCAAGTGGTCGGCATCTCGATGCCATTGGCCGCCAGCACGTCGGCATTGGCCCAGATCCAGTCGACCCGGTGCACGTTCACCGGCGCTGCACACCAGGTGCCCTCGCACTTCATGTGCGCCGCGATCGAAGCGGGCAGAACCTTGTCCCAGCCCTCGGCCTCGGCCACGTTCGAGATGTCGGCCAGAACGCCTTCTTCGTACCATTCCTGGATCGCCGGGCCCTTAAGTTGAACCGCGGTCGGCGCGTTGCCGGCCAGAACCCGGGCGCGCAGCGCGGTCATTGCCGCGTCGCCGCCACCGCCCGCGACAGGCATGTCCGTCCAGGTGCCGCCATTGGCCGCGAATTCCTCCTGCAGAACGGCGACCGACTTGGCCTCGCCCCCCGATGTCCACCAGTGCAGAACTTCGGCCTGTGGCTCGGCCATGACCGAGGACGTGGCCAGAACGGCCAGCGACGACGCCGTGGCGAATGCAAAACGTTTCATGTTCGGTATCCTCCCAGAACCTATGTCATACCGCCGTTTGGGCGGCGATGCCGAATATTACCGGAAACAAACCGTCATCAGGCAACGGAAAATCTGGCCCGAACCCGGCGCCGGAGGCAATTTTTCCCGGCTTTTGTTACAGCATGTTACGTTGATCTTGAATCCGTTGCAGTCCGTTACAATTGAGGGCAGCGTCGTAGGGAAACTCAGGGAGGACGAACGTGAGCATTCCACGTTTGCTGGTTGTCGACGACGATCCGGAGATCCGGTCGATGCTGACCCAGTTCTTTCAGCAGAACGGGTTCATCGCCCTGCCGGCCGCAACCGAGGACCAGGTGCGTGCGCACCTGAAATCGGGCCGCATCGACCTGATCCTGCTGGACGTGATGCTGGGTGACGAGAACGGGGTTGAGATCTGTGCCCGCCTGCGCCGAGAACAGGACGTCCCGATCATCTTCGTGTCGGCCCTGTCGGCCGATCACCAGCGCATGGCCGGTTACGAAGTGGGCGCCGATGACTACATCGCCAAGCCGTTCAACCCGCAGCTGCTACTGGCGCGCGTGCGGGCGGTGATGCAGCGCGCGCGGCGCACGCCGTCTCTGGCCTATCGCCGGAGGATCCGTACGTTCCGCTTCGGCGGCTGGGTCTATGACGGAAAACGCGACGAGGTGCATGCCCCCGACGGCTATCAAGTGTCTCTTTCGCAGCGGGAAACCGCGCTGCTCAAGGTGCTGTTGGCCAATCCCCACATCCCCCTGACCCGCGACGAGATCGCCGCTGCGCTGGACGTGACCGGCAGCGGCGACAAGCCCGAGGCTCAAGGCCGCGCCATCGATGTTCTGGTCGGGCGTTTGCGCTCCAAGATCGAGGCCAACCCCAAGGATCCCCAGATGCTGCGCACCGCGCGCGGGGTGGGATACGTCTTTGCCTGCGACGTGGCCGTGGAAGACGAGGCATGACCCTGCGCCTGCGCAGTCTCGGCTGGGTCTGGGCCATCGGAGCCTTCGCCGCCGGATTGCTGGCGGCAGGGCTGTGGTTTGCTTCGGCCCGCAACTGGGACCGTTACCTGACCCGGGCCTACGCAGCCGGGTTTGCCGTCTACGAAAATTTGCGTACCGGGCGCGGCGCCCTGCCTGACATCACGACCACGCCGCTGTCTCCGCAGGCCGCACGGCTGGCCGAGGCCGGCGAGTTCGAACAACTGCCTGGCCTGCAGGAGCGGCGCTTCGTAACCAACCTGTCGATCCTGACCGACAGTTCTGCGCCGCTGGGCGGGCGCGAATTGACACTGGCCGTGATGTCCGACCGGCTGGTCTATCCGGTATCCGACATCGTTTCAGGCAGCGATCAGACCGGTCCGCAGAAAATGGGAAACCTGACCCGGCTGCTGGCCACCTATTGCAGCGAACCGGTCCTGATCGCCCGGTACGGCCGCGGTGCTTGGCAGCAGGTGGACGGAACACGGGTCTGGGGGTGCGGTGCCGCGCCGACCGATCTGCGCTTGCCGGCGATCCTGGCGGCGGTCGTAGCCTTGGCCGCTATCCTCACATCGATCGGCAATGCCACCGACAGTTTCGCCCGCTTCGCACAGGCGCTGCGCGACCGGCGCCGACAT
>NZ_JBXWRT010000017.1:0-79291 GCF_059613045.1 Ruegeria sp. BHSC037 | reverse complement strand
TAGCGGCCTTCCAGGCGGCCTTCAGGTCCGGGAAAAATCACCTCGGGCATGTGTGCGGTTGTCCTGTCTTTTTCTCGCGGGCGCCGCGATATACTTGACGGTTATCGTCAGGCACCTTAGAACGGTTCTAATTGAGTATCGCAGCGTGAACACGCTGTCCGACGGAGATACGCATTGACTGCGGCGACGTCAATGTTTTCACGCGGTTCACGCCGGAAGGATCGAGGAAATGAAGCTGTCCACCAAAGGTCGTTATGCGATGGTTGCGCTGGCCGACATCGCGCTTCAGCCCGCCGACACCCTGGTGACGCTGGGTGAGATTTCTGAGCGTCAGGACATCTCGCTTCCTTATCTGGAACAGTTGTTCGTCAAACTGCGCCGCGCCGATCTGGTCGCATCGGTGCGCGGGCCGGGCGGCGGCTATCGTCTGGCGCGGCCAGCATCTGAAATTCGAGTAGTCGAGATTCTGTCGGCCGTCGATGAGACCGTGGACGCCATGCACAAGGGCGCTGGGGCGTCTGGGGCGTCTTCCGGCAGCCGGGCGCAGTCGTTGACCAACCGCCTTTGGGAAAGCCTGAGCGCCCATGTCTACGTTTTTCTGCACCAGACCCGGCTGTCGGATGTCATCGAGAACGAACTGGCGCCTTGTCCGGCCGTGCCTAGCCTGTTTTCTGTCGTGGATGATTGATCGGATGAGACAGGCCATGCAACCTGAACGCCTGCCGGAAAAGGTGACTCCATGAAACGTGTTTACCTGGATCACAATGCCACGACCCCGCTGCGCCCCGAGTCGCGCGACGCGATGATCGCGGCGATGGATGTCTGCGGGAACCCGTCCTCGGTCCATGCCGAGGGGCGTGCGGCCAAGGCGATCATCGAAAAGGCGCGTGCGCAGGTGGCGGCGGCGATTGGGGCTGATGGGGCCGATATCGTGTTCACATCTGGGTCGACCGAGGGGGCGGCGCTGGCCTTGGAAGGCCGCGACCTGCACGGCGCGGCGATCGAACATGATGCCGTAAGGGCCTGGATCGTAGAAGATTTGCCGGTGTCGAGTAAAGGCGCCGTCAACGTGGCCGACCCGGCCCGTTCCACCTTGCAACTCGCGAATTCCGAAACCGGTATCATTCAGGCCTTGCCCAAGGGTCTGGCCGTCACCGATGCAACGCAGGCGTTTGGGAAACTGCCCATCGCCTTCAACTGGCTGGATGTGCAGATGGCGTTGGTCTCGGCGCACAAACTGGGCGGGCCAAAGGGCGTTGGTGCCGTGGTCATGAAACGCGGCACCGATTTGGAGGCCCGGATCAAGGGCGGTGGCCAGGAAATGGGGCGCCGGTCGGGGACGGAAAATGTCATTGGAATCGCGGGGTTCGGCGCTGCGGCTGAAGCGGCGGCGCGGGATCTGGCAAACGGAGTTTGGGAAAAGGTTGCAGAACTTAGAAATATTCTAGAAAAGGCTCTTGAGGCTGGTTCTAAATCTACTATTTTTGTCGGGAAAGATCAGGATCGGTTGCCCAACACCCTGTGCTTTGCGACGCCCGGCTGGAAGGGCGAAACGCAGGTGATGCAGATGGATCTGTCGGGCTTTGCGATCAGCGCCGGGTCGGCCTGCTCCAGCGGTAAGGTAAGGGCAAGCGCGGTACTGACTGCGATGGGATATGACGAGGCCACGGCGGCCAGCGCGGTACGCGTTTCGCTGGGCCCCGAGACGAGTGAAGAAGACGTGCTGCGTTTTGCCGAAACGTGGCTGGAAAAAGAGAAAAAGCATCGCGCGCGGGCCGCGTGATCTGACGGAGGGTGGAACATGGCCGCTTTGGACCAGACCCAAGTAAAAGAAGGTGTCGATCAGGAAACCGTTGACGCGGTGCGCGAGGTCGGAACCTATAAATATGGGTGGGATACGGATATCGAGATGGAGTATGCGCCCAAGGGCGTGAACCCCGATATCGTCAAACTGATCTCGGAAAAGAACGAAGAGCCCGAGTGGATGACCGAATGGCGTCTGAAGGCCTTCGAGCGCTGGACCCAGATGGAAGAGCCCAAATGGGCCATGGTCCATTATCCTGAAATCGACTTCCAGGACCAGTATTACTATGCGCGGCCCAAGTCGATGGAGACCAAGCCCAAGTCGCTGGACGAGGTCGATCCCAAGCTGCTGGCTACTTACGAAAAGCTAGGTATCCCTCTGAAAGAGCAGATGATTCTGGCAGGCGTCGAAGGTGCCGAGGATGCCCCGGCCGAGGGCCGCAAGGTCGCCGTGGATGCGGTGTTCGACTCGGTTTCGGTTGGCACGACGTTCCAGGCCGAGCTGAAGAAGGCCGGCGTCATTTTCTGCTCGATCTCTGAGGCGATCAAAGAACACCCCGAGCTGGTCAAGAAATATCTGGGTTCGGTGGTTCCGGTGTCGGACAATTTCTATGCCACGCTGAACTCGGCCGTGTTCTCGGATGGGTCGTTCGTCTATGTGCCGCCCGGCGTGCGCTGCCCGATGGAGCTGAGCACCTATTTCCGCATCAACGCCGAAAACACCGGCCAGTTCGAGCGGACGCTGATCATCGCCGACAAGGGCTCGTACGTGTCCTATCTGGAAGGCTGCACCGCGCCGCAGCGTGATACCGCGCAGCTGCACGCTGCGGTGGTCGAGATCATCGTCGAAGAAGACGCCGAGGTTAAATATTCGACCGTCCAGAACTGGTTCCCGGGCGATGAGAACGGCAAAGGCGGCATCTACAACTTCGTGACCAAGCGCGCCGATTGTCGGGGCGACCGGTCCAAGGTGATGTGGACCCAGGTCGAGACCGGCAGTGCCGTGACCTGGAAATACCCGTCCTGCATCCTGCGCGGCGATGACAGCCAGGGTGAATTCTACTCGATCGCCATTACCAACAATTATCAGCAGGCCGATACCGGCACCAAGATGATCCATCTGGGCAAGAACACCAAGTCGCGCATCGTGTCCAAGGGCATCAGCGCGGGCAAGGCCCAGAACACCTATCGCGGGCTGGTGTCGATGCACCCCAAGGCCAAGAACAGCCGGAACTATACGCAGTGCGACAGCCTGCTGATCGGCGATAAATGCGGGGCGCACACCGTTCCGTATATCGAGGTCAAGAACAACAGCAGCCGTGTCGAGCACGAGGCCACCACCTCGAAGGTCGATGAGGATCAGCTGTTCTATTGCCGTCAGCGCGGCATGGATGAGGAAGAGGCCGTGGCGCTGGTGGTCAACGGGTTCTGCAAGGACGTGCTGCAGGCGCTGCCGATGGAGTTTGCCATGGAGGCCCAGCAGCTTGTCGCGATCTCGCTGGAAGGCTCGGTCGGCTGATGGCCCGCTCGCCGCGCAACCGCAGGTGTGATGTCCTGACCGCAGCGTCTTATGCGCTGCCGGTTCTGGGCGGCTTGCTGGGCGCGACCTATGTCAACGTCAACTACACCGATTTCATCAACCCGGTCTGGGCGATCGGCGGCGGGGCGGTCCTGGGATGGATCGCGGCGCGGTTGCTGCGCAGAGTGCCGGGATAGGAACAGATTGGGGCCGGCGCGTCCCTACGATACGCAAAAGGACAAAAAATGCTGGAAATCAAGAACCTGCACGTCAAGCTTGAGGAAGAGGAAAAACAGATCCTCAAGGGCGTGGATCTGACGGTCGAGGCCGGTAAGGTACATGCAATTATGGGGCCGAATGGCTCAGGCAAGTCGACGCTCAGCTATGTGCTGTCGGGCCGTGACGGGTACGAGGTGACCGAGGGTGCGGCCACGCTGGATGGCGCAGACCTGCTGGAGATGGAGCCGGAAGAGCGCGCCGCGGCGGGTCTGTTTCTGGCGTTCCAGTACCCGGTCGAGATCCCGGGCGTGGGCAACATGACCTTCCTGCGCACCGCCGTGAACGCCCAGCGCAAGGCGCGCGGCGAGGAAGAACTCTCTGCTGCGGATTTCCTCAAGCTGGTGCGCGAAAAGGCCAAGTCGCTGAAAATCGACGCCGACATGCTGAAGCGCCCCGTGAACGTTGGTTTCTCGGGTGGTGAGAAGAAGCGCAACGAAATCCTGCAGATGGCGATGCTGGAGCCCAAGATGTGCATCTTGGACGAGACCGACTCGGGCCTTGACGTGGATGCGATGAAGCTGGTGGCCGAGGGCGTGAACGCGCTGCGCGACGAAGGCCGCGGGTTCCTGGTGATCACGCACTATCAGCGCCTGCTGGACCACATCAAACCCGACGTGGTGCACATCATGGCCGACGGCCGGATCGTCAAGACCGGCGGGCCCGAGCTGGCGCTGGAAGTTGAAAACAACGGTTACGCCGACATTCTTGCCGAGGTGAACTGATGGCTTTGCCCGACGTGAAACAAACCGCGACCGAGGCGTGGCTGGCCACGCTGCGCATGCCCGAAGCCGGCTGCACCCGCGAGGCACGCGAGGCGGCCTTGGCCCGACTGCGTGCCATGGGTCTGCCCGGGCGGCGCGACGAGTATTGGAAATATACGCGTCCCGATACGCTGAACTCGCCCGAGGCCCCGGCGGCCGAGGTGTTCCACACCGACGAGCCGATGGTCTTTGACGGGTTCGACCGCCTGAAGATCGTCTTCGTCGATGGTGTGTTCAGCCCCGAGGACAGCGATGACCTGACGCTGGAAGGCGTGAGCATCGACCGGCTTGAGGATATATGCTGCAAGGACATCCATTGGGCCAAGCAGCTGTATGGCGTGCTCGAAGAGCGGGGCCAGACCCCGGTTCAGCGCCCGCTGGCGGCTCTGAACACCGCCTTTGCGCAGGACGGCGTGGCGATCCACGTGACCGGCAAGCCGTCCAAGCCGATCAGCCTGATCTATCGCCACGAATCCGAAAGCTCGGATGCGATCCTGCACCACGTGATCCGTGTGGAAAGCGGTGCCGAGGTGACAATCCTTGAGAATGGTCCTGCTGCCTCGCGGTTCAACAAGTGCATCGAGATCGACATTGCCGACGGCGGCACGCTACACCATGTGCGGGCGCAGGGCAGGGATCATCAGCGCCGCGCCGCTACGCATATGTTCACCCGGCTGGGCAAGAAGTCCGTCTATAAATCTTTCACCCTTACCGTGAATGGCGTGCTGACGCGCAATGAACAGGTGGTTGAGCTGACTGGCGACGATGCGGTGGCTCATGTGGCCGGCGCCTGTGTGGGCGATGGCGACTTCCACCATGACGACACGGTGTTCATCACCCATGACGCGGTGCACTGCGAAAGCCGCCAGGTGTTCAAAAAGGTTCTGCGCAACGGCGCGACCGGCGTGTTCCAAGGCAAGATCCTCGTCAAGGAAGGCGCCCAGAAGACCGACGGCTACCAGATCAGCCAGTCTTTGCTGCTGGATGATGACAGTCAGTTTCTCGCCAAGCCCGAGCTTGAGATCTATGCCGACGACGTGGCCTGTTCGCACGGGTCGACCTCGGGCGCGATCGACGAGACCGCACTGTTCTACCTGCGCTCGCGCGGGGTTCCGGCCAAGGACGCAACGAATATGTTGACGCTGGCCTTTTTGGCCGAAGCCGTGGAAGAGATCGAAGACGACGCGCTGGCCGAGGACATCGTCTCGCGGCTGGAAGGCTGGTTGGCGCGGCACAGCTGATGCCGGTGACCACCGATATCGTTGCCACCTATCGCGGCCCTGGCCGCGTGGTGCGCCGTCTTCTGGAGATGGGTCCGCGCGAAGACCGTGCGTTGGTCTTCGTCATGGCCTTCTGCGTGATCGGCTTTGTCGCCCAGTTGCCGGGGTTGGCGCGTCGGGCCCATCTTGAGGGGCTGGATCTGAACATGCTGATGGGCGGGGCCTTGCTGGGCTCGGTATTTATGCTGCCGCTAATGTTCTACGCTCTTGCGTGGGCATCCGGCGGAATCGCCCGGCTGCTGGGCGCGCCGATCACATCCTACAGGGCGCGGGTTGCGTTGTTCTGGGCGCTTCTGGCGTCGTCGCCACTGGTTCTGCTGAATGGCTTGATTGCCGGCTTCATCGGCCCCGGTCCGGTACTGACGGGGGCCGGCCTGCTTTGGGTTGCGGTTTTCGTGTGGTTCTGGTTTTCGGGTCTGGCACAGGCATCGAGGACTGCAACATGAACAGCGCCTTTCTGGGCAACCTCGCCATTCTGACCCTCGCCAATCCGGCCGAGGCCGCGCGTCGGCTGCTGGCGTCCATTCCTCCACGCGAAGTGCTGTGGATCGCACTGGCGCTGGTCGTGGTTCTGAACGCCTTGGCGCAGTCAGCATCGACGCTGGTCTTCCCGGCGCTGGATCCGTCGCTAAGCATGACTTTTGAACCGGTCGTGCAGTCGTTGGCGACTTCGGCCGGGGCATTGGCGCTGAGCATTTTCGCCTTTCTATTTGTCGGGCGGATGTTGGGCGGAACCGCCAGTCTGGATGGGATCATGGTTCTGATGATCTGGCTGCAATTTCTACAGATTTTGGGTCAGCTGATCATCTTCGTGGTGGTTCTGGTGATGCCCGCGATGTTTCTGATGCTGGTCCTCGCCATGAGCCTGTACAGCCTGTACATCAGCCTGCATTTCGTGAATCAGGCGCATCAGTTTCATTCGTTGGGCAAATCCTTCGTGGTGATTCTGATCTCGGGGCTGCTGGCTATTCCGTTCGTTCTGATGATGACCCCCAGCGGGCCGGTCTAGGGAATCTTGTCCATGTATGATGTCCAGAAAATCCGCGCTGATTTCCCGATTCTTTCGCGGCAGGTGAACGGGAAACCCCTGACCTATCTCGACAATGGGGCGTCGGCGCAGAAACCCCAGGTGGTGATTGATGCGGTCACCAACGCCTATGCGCACGAGTATTCGAACGTGCATCGCGGATTGCACTATCTGTCGAACTTGGCCACCGAGAAATACGAAGCCGTGCGCGGCACCGTCGCGCGGTTTCTTGGGGTGGCCGACGAGAACGAGATCGTGCTGAACTCGGGGACGACCGAGGGCATCAATCTGGTTGCCTATGGCTGGGCCATGCCGCGGATGCAGGCCGGCGACGAGATCGTTCTGAGCGTCATGGAGCATCATGCCAACATCGTACCCTGGCACTTCCTGCGCGAACGCCAAGGTGTCGTTCTGAAATGGGTGGATGTGGATGCCAACGGCGCTCTGGACCCGCAGGCTGTGATCGACGCCATCGGGCCCAGGACCAAACTGGTGGCAGTTACGCATTGCTCGAACGTTCTGGGCACGGTGGTCGACGTCAAGGCGATCACCGAAGGCGCCCATGCCAAGGGCGTGCCCGTGCTGGTCGACGGCAGCCAGGGCGCGGTGCACATGCCCGTGAACGTGCAGGACATTGGCTGCGATTTCTACACCATCACCGGGCACAAACTGTATGGGCCTTCTGGATCCGGTGCCATTTTCATCAAGTCCGAGCGGATGGCGGAAATGCGCCCCTTCATCGGCGGCGGCGACATGATCAAGGAGGTCTCGAAGGAGGCAGTGATCTACAATGATCCGCCGATGAAGTTCGAAGCCGGAACGCCGGGTATCGTGCAGACCATCGGTTTGGGTGTCGCGCTGGACTACATGATGGATCTGGGCATGGAAAACATAGCCGCGCACGAGGCGGGCCTGCGTGACTATGCCATGCAGCGGCTGGGTGGGCTCAACTGGCTGCAGGTGCAGGGAACCGTGCCGGACAAGGCGGCGATCTTCAGCTTTACGCTGGATGGCGCAGGTCATGCGCATGACGTGTCGACAATTCTGGACAAGAAAGGTGTCGCCGTCCGCGCCGGCCACCATTGCGCCGGACCGTTGATGGATCACCTGGGCGTCACCGCAACCTGCCGCGCCAGCTTTGGCCTATATAACACAAAGGACGAGGTCGACACTCTGGTCGAGGCGCTGGAACTGGCGCATGATCTTTTCGCCTGATCCGGCCGGAAATTGCATTCCGGTCCGTGCAAAATCCGGTTGCACCCGGATCGGAACGAGGTTAGCTAACGGCCAACGCACCTGTAGCTCAGCTGGATAGAGCGCTGCCCTCCGAAGGCAGAGGCCAGAGGTTCGAATCCTCTCAGGTGCGCCACTTCCGAGAACCATGATAGCAAATCCGGAAACGGAACGCGTGCGCCTGCCGTCTCGTATGGCGATTGGGCGGGGGGCAAAACAAAAAGCCCCGGGCGCGGGGGCTCCGGGGCGGCAGGTGGAACACCGGGCTGTGGCTTCAGCCGCGCCAAGTGCGGACGTCACCACAATCCATATGCACGAAATTCGAGCGGTAGTACTGACCAACACCGCCGGCACGGCAGGACATGGCCGCTTTGGCCATCTGCGACACAGAGCGCGATGCCAGTCGCAGATCCGCAGCTTGGCCTTTCATATGCAGTGAATTGCGCGCGACACCTCGCGAGCGGCGGCGCAGCATCGCATTTGTCTGCGGCGACCGATAGCCCGAAAGAAGCATGTAAGGCTCATTTACGTCCAACAGGTTGTGTGCGGCGGCCATGATGTCGATGGTGCGCAGGTCGATGTTGGTAGACTGATCTGTGCGCCAATCGCGCATGAAATGATTGATCTCTTTCACGGCGTCTTTGATGTATTTCCCATCGACCCAGTAGATCATGTCGATGCGTTCGCCGGTGCGCCCGGAATACATGCGGATGCGACGGATGTCACCGCCACCGCGGAGAAATCCTGCTGCATTCGCGTAGGTCGGTGCTGCGGTTACGGCCGTTGCCGCAAATGCGCCCAGAAGGGCACGTCGGGTGATTCCCGATGCACTGCTCTTGGTCATTTCGTGTTCGTCCCGTACTGTTCCTGCCTGCACACGATGTTACGCGCGCTTTCTTAATTTAATTCCATCCCAGATGCCGAAATGTATGCCACACCGGGATTCGGTGGCCAAGAAGTCTTTGGGTCGCAGGTACGCCACGGGGAATTTTCGGCAAATTTTTGCGCACGTGATGCAAAATTCACCCGCTTGCGTGTTTCGATGCCTCAAAGATGCAAGCGCGCATCACGCCGAAGCCGATCCGCCCGATCCGGGCTTTGTGAATGGACAATTCGCCACCCGCTGACCAATACTTGGACGGCTCGGGAAATGGTTGCGCAAGTTGTTGATTGAATTGAGGTACGGAATGAATTTCATCCATGGGAAAACACGTCGGTTGCTGATGGTTGCCGGTCTCGTGCTTGCGGTTGGGCACACCCCGGCCACGGCACAGGACGCGGTACAGACCGCATTTCGGATGGCAGTTGCGGAAAGCACGCTTCGCCAGGACGAAATCGCCGCGTTTTATCGGTCTAATGGGTTTTCTTCGATCTGGGTCGGTGACGGGCCCGAGTATGTCGCGCGGCGTACGGCGCTTATCAAGGCCCTGTCCTCGGCGCATCTACACGGCCTGCCAACCGGAACCTATGACGTCGAAGGCCTGCTGGCGCGGATGGAAAACGCGCGGACGCCTCGCGAACTTGGTGCGGTCGAAGCGGCGCTCAGCCTCGCATTTGTCCGGTACGCACGCGACGTGCAATCGGGCGTTCTGCGCCCGTCCGAGATCGACGACGGCTTGGTGCGTCCCGTGGCCGTGCGACCGGCATCCGAGCACCTGTCGGCCATGCTGGCTGATGACGAAGGAGCTTACGTATCGCAACTTGCCCCGCGATCCAACCAATATCGCGCTCTTATGAAGCAGAAGCTGGCTCTGCAGGAGTTGATCCGCCATGGAGGTTGGGGGCCGACCGTACCCAACGGGAAATACGAACGCGGCGCAAGCGGGGCCGGGGTTTTGAAACTGCGTAACAGGATGGTTTCGATGGGCTTCATGAAGCCGTCGGCCAGCCCCGTCTACGATGACGCGATGGTTTCGGCGGTGCAGGCCTTTCAGCGCGCGCATGGGCTGGAACCCGACGGAGTCGCCGGGCAGGGCACGGTGGCCGAGATCAACAGGTCCCCCGCCGACCGCCTGAAATCGGTCATCGTCGCGCTCGAGCGCGAGCGTTGGCTGCCGGCTGATCGCGGTGAGCGGCATATTCTGGTCAACCAGGCGGATTTCTCGGCCAAGATCGTTGACGAAGGGCGCGTCACCTTTGAAACCCGCGCCGTAATCGGCAAAAACACTCATGATCGCCGCAGTCCCGAGTTTTCGGATCAGATGGAACACATGGTGATTAATCCCAGCTGGCACGTGCCACGGTCGATCATCACCAAGGAGTATCTGCCGAAACTGCGGGCCAACCCCAATGCCGTACGCCATCTGGAAATCACCGACCGGCGGGGGCGACAGGTGGACCGCGGGGCCGTAGATTTCAACCAGTTCTCGGCCAGAAGCTTTCCCTTTGCCATGCGCCAGCCGCCGGGGCAGAGCAACGCCCTTGGATTGGTCAAGTTCATGTTCCCGAACAAATACAACATCTACCTGCATGACACGCCGCAAAAAAGCCTGTTCGCGCGCGAGGTCCGGGCCTTTTCCCACGGATGCATCCGTCTGGCTCAACCGTTCGAGTTCGCCTATGCGCTGCTGGCGCGGCAGGAAGAGGACCCCAAGGCGTTTTTCCACCGGATCCTGAATACCGGCAAGGAAACAAAGGTGGATCTGGACCAGCCCGTTCCGGTGCATCTGATCTACCGCACTGCTTATATCGCGCCGAAGGGCGATGTGCAGTATCGTCGCGACGTCTATGGCCGGGATGCTAAGATCTGGGACGCGCTGCAAAAAGCGGGGGTGGTCCTGCCCGACGTTCAGGGGTAATCACGGGGCAGATCCTGTCACGAGGAAGCCCGCGATGCAGTTTACCTTGCAGCAAATCGCCAACGCCCTGGGGGCGCCGGCCGAAGGAAACACCAGCCTGACGATCCTGCGGGCGGCCGAACCGGCCGACGCCGGTCCTACCGATCTGGCCATGGCGATGGCACCGAAATATGCCGAGGCTCTGGCAAAGGGTGCGGCGCGTTGTGCCGTGGTGTGGGAAGGCGCCGACTGGAAGGCCATGGGCCTTGAGGGCGCAATCTTCGTGACCCGCCCGCGCATGGCGATGGCGGGCATCACCACGATGCTGGACCGGGGGCAGGGTGTCGAGCCCGGCGTGCATCCCTCGGCCGTCGTGGATCCGACCGCCGAGCTCGGCGAGGACGTCTCGATCGGCCCGCTGTGCGTCATCGGCCCGCGCGCGCGGATCGGCGCGGGCTCCGTGATCGGTGCGCAATGCCATGTGGGTATGGATGCGGTTCTGGGCGAAAACTGCCTGCTGCGCGAGATGGTCAGCATCGGCGCGCGCGCGGTGATCGGAGACCGCTTCATCGCCCAACCCGGCGCCCGGATCGGCGGCGACGGGTTCAGTTTCGTCACGCCCGAGGTCTCGGGCGTTGAAAACGTGCGTAAGACGATGGGAGATGCCGGCGACGCCAAGGCCCAAAGCTGGCTGCGTATCCATTCGTTGGGCGCGGTCGAGATCGGCGACGATGTCGAGGTCGGCGCCAACTGCACCGTCGACAACGGCACAATCCGCAACACCGTGATCGGAAGCGGGTCGAAACTCGACAACCTCGTGCATGTGGGCCACAACACCCGGGTCGGGCGCGACTGCCTGCTGTGCGGCCAGACCGGCGTGTCCGGCTCGGTCGAGATCGGCAACAACGTGGTTCTGGGCGGGCAGACAGGCGTCGTCGACAATATCTTCATCGGAGACGGGGTGATCGCGGGCGGCGGAACCAAGATCCTGTCGAACGTGCCGGCCGGGCGTGTGATCATGGGCTATCCGGGCGTGAAAATGTCCACGCATACCGATATCTACAAGGCACAGCGCCGCCTGCCGCGCATCGCGCGTGACGTTGAGGCGTTGAAAAAGGCGGTTTTCAAACAGCCGCCGAGCGACTAAATCAACGCCAACGCGACAATCAGGGGAATGACATGAGCATCAGCGACCGCGTCATCGCAATCATTGCCGAGCAGGCCGTGCTGGAGCCATCGGACGTGACGCCCGAAAGTACGCTCGAGGATCTGGGGATCGACAGTCTGGGCCTGGTTGAAAGCATCTTCGCGATCGAGGAAGAGTTCGACATCTCCATCCCGTTCAACGCCAATGAACCCGAGGCCAGCGATTTCGACATCTCGAACGTGGCGGCGATCATTGCTGGCATCGAAAAGCTCGTGGCGGAAAAGGTCTGACACGAGGCCATGAAACGGGTTGTCATCACCGGCGCGGGCACGATCAACGCGTTGGGCCATTCGGTGCCCGACACGTTCGAGGCCATGCGCGAAGGTCGCTGCGGGATTTCCGAGCTTGAATTTCGCGATGTCGAACGCCTGGCGATCAAGATCGGCGGGCAGGTGCGCGGGTTCGAGGCCGAGGGCCGTTTCAACCGGCAACAGATGTCGCTGTACGATCGTTTTACCCAGTTCACCTTGACCGCCGCGAAGGAGGCGATCGATCAGGCTGGCCTCACGTTTCATGGCGACCTGGCGGCGCGGTCGGGCGTTGTGCTGGGAACTGCCGGGGGCGGCGTCTCGACCTGGGATGACAACTATCGCTCGGTCTACGAGGACGGCAAAAACCGAGTGCATCCCTTCGTGGTGCCCAAGCTGATGAACAACGCGGCCGCAAGCCATGTTTCGATGGAACATAACCTTAAGGGCCCCAGCTTTACCGTTTCCACAGCCTGTGCGTCGTCGAACCACGCGATGGCACTGGCCTTCCAGATGGTACGCAGCGGCGCGGCGCCGGTGATGATTACCGGCGGCTCGGAATCCATGTTATGTTTTGGCGGCGTCAAGGCCTGGGAAGGGCTGCGGGTGATGTCCAAGGACGCCTGCCGCCCGTTCAGCGCCAACCGCAACGGCATGGTTCAGGGCGAAGGTGCCGGAGTTTTCGTGTTCGAGGAATACGAAAACGCCCGCGCCCGTGGCGCCGAAATCCTGTGCGAGGTCGCGGGTTTTGCCATGACGTCGGATGCCTCGGACATCGTGATGCCCAGCAAACAGGGCGCCGCGCGCGCCATGGCGGGTGCCTTGAAGGATGCCGGGCTGAACGCCAGCGATGTCGGTTACATCAACGCCCACGGCACCGGAACCGCCGCCAATGACAAGACCGAATGCGCCGCAGTGGCAGATGTGTTCGGCCCGCATGCCGATGAGCTTATGATTTCGTCGACCAAATCCATGCACGGGCACCTGATCGGCGGCACCGGGGCGGTGGAGCTTCTGGCCTGCATCATGGCGCTGCGAGATGGCATCATCGCGCCTACGATCGGCTATGAAGAGCCCGACCCCGAATGTGCCCTGGACGTGGTGCCGAACGAGGCGCGCGAGGCCAATGTCGACGTCGTTCTGAGCAACGCCTTTGCCTTCGGCGGGCTGAACGCGGTGCTGGCCCTCAAACGGATATGAAAAAGCCGCCCCAAAAGGCGGCTTTGCCGATCCAAGCGTGTCCGGATCAGTTCTGGTTGATCGGCAGGCCGTCGAAGCCCGAGGTGAAACCCGACAGCGACATGTCCATGTTGATGATCTGATCCGGCGCGCGGGCCGGAACCAGTGACAAAACGGCCTTCGACCCGGCCTTCATCGCGTCGATGTCGCCTTGCGTCAGCCCCAGCTGCGCCACGCAGCCGACGGGAACGCAGTGGTGATAATTATACAGTTTGCGCGGCGCGCCATCGACCGAAATCGCCAATTGTGCCTGCAGAAGGGTTTCCAGAGGAACGATGACATTCGCCCAGGCGACTGCGGCACCGCCTTCGGGCAGCTTGCCGATGGTGATCTCGGCAATCGGTTCGCCCTGAGGGCCGTTCAGGATCTGGACCATGGCACAGGGGTCATTGCCTTCCTGCGCCTTGATGCAGGACACCTCCCAATCGCCGGACTTTTCCCTGATGTACTGTTCGCCCACCCGCGGACCGGTTTCGCCCAAATCCAGGTCCGAGCCGGTGGGGGCCGGGGTTTCCGACCCGCTCGATGCTTCCTGTGCCAGCGCCGGACCGGTCAGGGCGACACCCGCCAACAGGGTCAGTGGAAGAAGTTTCTTGATCATGTCTGCCTCATGGTGCTCAAACAGCGTTTGCCTTCGTCTAGCATCCAACACGGGCGGTGTCAGGCGGAAAACTCGCCCAGCGGCGCACGCCAAACGGATTTCCGCCGATTGGTACAGGTATGGTCATCAAAGGAAAAGGGAGCCGCTCGTCCGGCTCCCTTCGATCGATGTATCTCCCCGTCGGACTGGCCGACTTAGTTATGCGGGAACGTTACGAGAGGCAGCCGCAGCGGTCAACTGCTATCGTAGATTTTTAATGCGGTATCAGACAGAAAACTCCACCGGACAAAAAAAGGCTGTGCCCGAAGGCACAGCCAGTCGACAGGGAGGAAGTTTGCATCCCATCCGGGATGCCAAATCAACTATGGCAGTCAAAGGTTAAGTTAGTATGGTGGCCTCAGATCGGTAGGTTTCAGGGGTTTGCAAAAGTATGACGGACGAAATTTTCATCGGCGGTGGTGGCAAGGACTATACGCAGCCGCAAGGCCTGCGCCTGAAATATGCCAACCGGCACGGCTTGATCGCGGGTGCGACGGGGACGGGCAAGACCGTGACCCTTCAGATCCTTGCGGAAGGCTTTTCCAAGGCCGGGGTGCCGGTGTTCCTGTCCGACGTCAAGGGTGATCTGTCTGGCCTGGCCAAGGCTGGAAGCCCCGATCACAAGCTGCATCAGGCCTTCATGGATCGCGCGGCGCGGATCGGGTTCTCGGACTATGCCTATGAGCGCTGTCCGGTGACGTTCTGGGACCTGTTCGGCGAACAGGGCCACCCGGTGCGTACCACCGTTTCCGAAATGGGGCCGCTGCTGCTGTCGCGCCTGATGGAACTGAGCGAGGCGCAGGAGGGCATCCTGAACATCGCGTTCCGCGTCGCCGACGAGGAGGGCATGCCCCTGCTTGACCTGAAAGACCTGCAGGCACTGCTGGTCTGGATCGGGGAAAACCGCGCGCAGCTGTCTCTGCGGTACGGCAACGTGTCGACAGCCTCGATCGGCGCGATCCAGCGCCGGTTGCTGGTGCTCGAGAACCAGGGCGGCACGAACCTGTTCGGCGAACCAGCGCTGGAGCTGGCCGATCTAATGCGGAACGATGAGACCGGGCAGGGCATGGTCAACATCTTGGCCTCGGACAAGCTGATGGGGTCGCCCCGCCTGTATGCGACCTTTCTGCTGTGGCTGCTGAGCGAATTGTTCGAAGAACTGCCCGAGGTCGGCGACCCCGAGAAACCCAAGCTGGTTTTCTTCTTCGACGAAGCGCATCTGTTGTTCGACGACGCGCCCAAAGTTCTGATCGACAAGGTCGAGCAGGTGGCTCGCCTGATCCGGTCCAAGGGCGTGGGGGTGTATTTCATCACCCAGAACCCCGCCGACATCCCCGAGGACATTCTGGGCCAACTGGGCAACCGGGTTCAGCACGCGCTGCGCGCCTTCACCGCGCGCGATCGCAAGAATTTGCGGCTGGCCGCGGAAACCTATCGCGAGAACCCGGAGTTCGATACCGAAACCGCGATCCGCGAGGTGGGCGTGGGTGAAGCGTTGACCTCGATGCTCGAGAAAAAAGGCGTACCCGGCATGGTGCAGCGGACCCTGATCCGCCCGCCCGGTTCTCAGCTGGGGCCGATCGCCCCGGCCGAGCGTCAGGCGGTCATGGCGAACTCTCCCATGGCCGGAAAATACGACACGTTGCTGGATCGAAAATCAGCGTTCGAGATCCTGAGAGCGCGCGCCGCGCAGGCCGCGAAGGAGGCCGAGGCCGCCGAAGACGAAGAACAGGTGGAACCTCAGAGCCCGGCCGACCGCGAGTATGCCTCGGCCCGGCGGTATAGCGGCAGCCGTGTCGGGCGATCATCCGCGCGAAGGGGTCGAAAACAGGACAGTTTCGCCAGTGCCTTGGGTGAGGCCGTTATCAAGGAGCTGAAGGGAACCACAGGCCGCCGCATCGTGCGCGGCATTCTGGGCGGCCTGTTCCGAAACCGTTGAATCCAGGTGGTGATGTCAGCGCCCCAGACGGCGCTGGCCTTCCTGCTGGCAATAGGCATCCGCCTCGGGGACGCTCATCTTGGTTGCCGGAAAGTCAATCGCACGATCCCAGTCGACCCGGTCCTGCCTGTACAGCTGACAGGTGACGACGCCCTTGGGTGTCTGAACCTTGACTGGGGTTGTTTCGAGGTCGCGGGGCGATGGAATGCATCCGGCCAGAACGGCCAGCCCGGCCAACAGCACGGTTGATTTGACGGTCGTGGAAGTCATGGTGTTCCAATACTCTAGAGGTCTGGGTTGGTATCCGCTGGTGGTGCGGGCGGCGGCTGAAAGATCGGACGCGCCTGATTTTCCTATTCATTTCCCGGCCCGGAATCAACAAGCCGCGCCAGAAGGCCGGCGCGGCTTGTGCAATTTGCAGGCGCTGGCGCCTATTTCTCGGGGATCAGGCCCCTTGGACTGAATCTGAGAACAATAAGCAGGATCAGGCCCATCGTGAACAGGCGCATATGGGCCGCACTGTCCAGAAGATGCGTCTTGAGCGCGCTGCCGTCCGGCATACCGGCGGTTATCAGATCCATCAACCACAAACCGATCGGTTCGACCTGCACCCACAGGAACCAGATCAGAAACGCCCCAAGGACCGAGCCGAAATTGTTGCCCGATCCACCGACGATCACCATCACCCAGACGAGGAACGTGAACCGCAGCGGCTGATAGGCGCTGGGGGTCAACTGCCCGTCCAACGTGGTCATCATCGCCCCGGCAATGCCGCAGATGGCCGAGCCCAGCACGAAAATCTGCAGATGGCGGCGGGTGACATCCTTGCCCATGGCCTCGGCCGCCACCTCGTTGTCGCGGATGGCCCGCATCATGCGGCCCCACGGGCTTTTGAGCGCCATCTGAGCCATCCACAGCAGGACCAGCAGCACGACGAGGAACAGGAAGGCATAGCCGGTCTTGACCCACAGCGTCGATGCGGTGACCGGGTCCAGGCCCAGACCCGCGGCACGTTCGACAAAGGACGGATCGCTTTGCAGGTCGATCTCATAGCCCACGAACGGGGTGGGGCGCGGGATGCCATAAACGTTCTTGACGCCGCGCGCCAGCCAGTCCTCGTTCTTCATGATGGCAATGATGATTTCAGCGATGCCCAGCGTGGCAATGGCCAGGTAATCCGACCGCAGCCCAAGGGCCGTCTTGCCGATCAGCCATGCGGCTCCGGCGGCCAGAAGGCCACCGGCGGGCCAGGCCAGAAGCACCGGAAGGTTCAAACCGCCGATATTGCCGGCCACTGCGGGGTCGATCGCCTCGACGGCTGCGACGCTGGGGTCGAACACGGCGCGATACACGAAGAACCCGACGACGAGGATCGCAATGATCGCAAGCGTTTGAGTGCGTCCCTTGGGCAGTTTTCTGGCCGCCATGACCGCCGCAACCACGGTGGCCGCCCCCAGCAGAAGCGCAAGCACGATCCCGTACCCGCCGGCGGACCAGGCTCCTGGCGTCGGCGGGGTCGAGACCAGAACCACCGCCAGCCCGCCCAAAGCGACAAAGCCCATGACGCCGACGTTGAACAGGCCGGCAAAGCCCCATTGCAGGTTCACCCCAATCGCCATGATCGCAGAAATCAGGCCCATGTTCACGATCAGGATCGCCGTATTCCAGCTTTGCATGAAGCCGGTCAGCAGGATCAGCCCGCCGACCAGTGCAAACAGCAGGGTGTTCTTGACCGTTTCGCTCATACCGCTTTCCCCTTGAACAGGCCCGTGGGCTTGAACAGCAGCACGATCAGCAGAATGACGAAGCTGACCGCGAATTTGTAATCAGTTGACAAGAGCTGCACCAAACCCGACGGCTCAAGGTTTTCGGGCAGAAGATAGGTCAGGACCTTTTTCCAGGCATAGGTGATGGTCACCTCGGAAAAGGCGATGATGAATCCACCGGCGATGGCTCCGATCGGATTTCCTAGCCCGCCGACGATGGCCGAGGCAAAGATCGGCAGCAGCAGTTGGAAATAGACGAACGGCTTGAAGCTTTTGTCCAGCCCGTACAACACGCCCGCCGTGGTTGCCAGCGCGGCGACGATGATCCAGGTGATCATCACCACGCGTTCGGGGTTGATGCCGGACAGCAGGGCCAGATCCTCGTTGTCGGAATAGGCGCGCATCGACTTGCCCGTGCGGGTCTTGTTCAGGAACCAGAACAGCAGTGCCACGGCCACAACGGCCACGATTACGGTAAGGCCTTGCGAGGTTTTGATAGC
Organism: Ruegeria sp. BHSC037; assembly: GCF_059613045.1. Classification (NCBI taxonomy): domain Bacteria; kingdom Pseudomonadati; phylum Pseudomonadota; class Alphaproteobacteria; order Rhodobacterales; family Roseobacteraceae; genus Ruegeria; species Ruegeria sp. BHSC037. Next base: position 61,073 of record NZ_JBXWRT010000017.1, on the reverse strand, counting down.
AAGCCCCTCGTTCAATCCGGTCAGAGCCTTGAAATCCCGCGCGGAGATAAGGAATCGCGCGCCATCGGAAAACCGCTGGTCATCGGGGCCGATGATGAACCGCACCAAGCCGTTCATGATGAACATGACGCCCATGGATACGATCACCAGAATGACGGGTTTGGCCTTTTGATCGCGATAGAAGCGATAGACCAGCCTGTCGGTGATCAGTACCAGCGCGATGCAGCCCAGAATGGCAAAGGGCAGGGCCAGCAGCGCAGTCGGCAGGGGGCCGAACCCGATGCCCGCGGCCTGGAAACCCCAGGTGACCAGCACGGCGATCATGGCGCCAAAGGCCATCGTGTCGCCATGGGCGAAGTTGGAAAACCGCAGGATGCCATAGATCAGGGTGACCCCCAGCGCCCCAAGCGCCAACTGGCTGCCATAGGCAACCGCGGGCACGATCACAAAGTTCGCAAGCGCGACAAACGCGTTCAGTAGATCCATTATTTTCTTCTCACTGTCCGGGTGCGGCTTTATGGCATGACGCCGGCGAAAGACACAACAATTTGGAACAGGATTTTTACAGTTTTGTGCAGGTTTTCATGCGGTTTGATAGACTTCGAACACACGAGCATAGGCACTTCGGCTCCCCCCAAAGAAAAAGACCGCGCCGGAGGGGGCGGCGCGGTCGCTCTGCCTGCTGAGGGGGGACTCAAGCGTTTGTTTCCGTGCAGGACCCGTGACCGTGTTCCGCATGAGGGCCCTTGACGCTCAGGTCATAGCTCATGTCCTCGAAAGGGACCACGACAGTCATGACGTCCTGGTCTTCGATATGGACGAAGGTCATGCTTCCGAGTCCTTTGAAGACCATCGCTTCGCCGGCAATGACCTTTGTCTGTATGCTTCCCTTGTCGCCTATGGGATCGCGGTTCAGGCGCACTTCGCTCCCGTCGCGATCGGAAATGCAGACAAGGTGGCGTTCTTCCGCGGCAGCCATGCTTGCCGCAAATGTGATGGTCGCCAAGGCGAATATTGATTTCATGTTTTTCTTTCGGGCTGGTTGTGGTGGAGTCAGGAGCCGAGCAAGGCGCATTGCCCGTGATCTTTCCTCATCGCAGGGCGATGTTCGGAAACACCGAACGTCATGCCGGGCTTGTTGAGGATCATCGAGACGGCCCAATCGTCATTTGCGATCGGATAGGTCGTGTTGTGAAGGTCGTCTGGAAACTGGTCATTGTGGATATCCCGTCAATTTCAATGGAACTTTCATCGGGGTCCAGAGTGTGCCTGAACGTTTATTCCGCGCCACCCGCTATGAACATGCAGGTGAAGCTTTCATCATGCGCAAGAAGCGCGGTCGGAAAACAAGCGGGCGGGCCGAAAACTCGTAACGTTTTCACGGTTGGCATCCTTGGGGAAAACTCGGTTTAGCGGACTCGCCCGGTCTGTTTCCGGGCGAATGCAGTGGGATGGATATTTGCCGACTGTGGCGTCAATCGAGCAATCGCAACGCATTTCAATTCAGATGCTCGTTTTGCACTCTCGGGCGCGGCGTCAGGAAAAAATAAGGGAATCAGGTGGATGGCGCAGTACACTGTGTTGCAGGCGCAGTAAGGTCAAGTTTGCTGACCCGTTTTGGTCATCATTTCTTCAGATTGCAGTTCCACAAAAAAGGGCCGGGCTCAACCAGCCTCGGCCCTTTGATATCAGCCCAGACGAGTCTGCTCGATCAGCCACCCAAAAACGATTTGCGCACCTCGGGGTCGGCCAACAGCTCTTTGCCGGTTCCGGTATAGGCGTTACGCCCCTGAACCAGCACATAGCCCTTGTCGGCAATCTCGAGTGCCTGGCGGGCGTTCTGTTCCACCATCAGGATCGGCAGGCCGGTGCGCGAAACTTCGATGATGCGGTCGAACAACTCGTCCATCACGATTGGCGAAACGCCCGCGGTGGGTTCATCCAACATCAGCACCTTGGGCTTTGTCATCAGTGCCCGGCCCACGGCCACCTGTTGCCGCTGCCCACCCGACAGTTCACCGGCGGGTTGGTTGCGCTTGTCCCGCAGGATCGGGAACAGCTCGAAAACCTGCTCCATCGTGTCCGAGAAGTCGTCGGTGCGGATGAAGGCCCCCATCTCGAGGTTCTCCTGAACCGTCATCGAGGTGAAGATGTTCGAGGTCTGCGGCACGAAGCCCATGCCCTTGACCACCCTGTCCTGCGGGCTGAGGTTGGTGATGTCCTCGCCATCCAAACGCACAGAGCCCGAGCGCACATCCAGCATCCCGAACACTGCCTTCATCGCGGTGGATTTGCCGGCGCCGTTGGGGCCGACGATTACGGCGATCTCGCCCTTGTCCACCGAGATGGTGCAATCGTGCAGGATGTCGGGGCCCTTGCCATAGCCGCCGGTCATGCTGTCGCCGATCAAGAATGGGCCACCGCCCACATATTCAGTCTTGCCGCTGACGCGGTGCGCCGGGGTCATGGTGCCCATGCCGCGGGTATTGGTGATCGAGGCGTCTTTGTTGCCCTTGTCGTCCTGGTAGGGGTTGTCGCTCATGCCCCTGCCTCCAGCTTGTCCTTGTTCTTCAGGCCGGTGCCCAGATAGGCCTCGATGACTTGCTCGTTGGCCTTGATCTCGTCCAGCGTACCCTGCGCTAGAACCTTGCCCTCGGCCATGCAGATCACCGGATCGCAGATCTTGCCGATGAAATCCATGTCATGCTCGATGACCACGAAGGTATAACCGCGCTCTTTGTTCAGACGCAGGATCGTATCGGCGATGGTCATCAGCAGGGTGCGGTTCACGCCAGCGCCGACTTCGTCCAGGAACACGATCTTGGCGTCCACCATCATCGTGCGGCCCAGTTCCAGCAGCTTTTTCTGGCCGCCCGAGACCTGACCCGCCTTGTGATCGGCCAGATGTTCGATGGTCAGGAATTCCAGCACCTCGTCCGCCTTGGCACGCAGGGCGCGCTCTTCGTCGGCGATCCGCTTACGGCCGAACCAGGTGTTCCACAGCGATTCCCCCGACTGGTTGCCCGGCACCATCATCAGGTTTTCCCGGCAGGTCATCGAAGAGAACTCGTGCGCGATCTGGAAGGTGCGCAGCAGGCCTTTGTGGAACAGTTCGTGCGGGGGCAGACCGGTGATATCCTCGCCATCCATCCAGACCTTGCCGCTGGTTGGTGGCAAAACACCCGCGATCACGTTGAAAAGAGTTGTTTTTCCAGCCCCGTTCGGGCCGATCAGGCCGGTAATCGAGCCTTTTTCGATTTCCAGCGACGCCCCGTCCACCGCATGGAAACCGCCGAAATGCTTGTGCACGTCCTCGACGACGATCATGTGTTCCCCTGTCCGCGGCTTTCGCGGCTCTTCCTGTTGCCCCATTCCCGAAAGGGTGGCGCTTTTTGTCATTGAAACAGCCCGGACACAAGGCCCGGGCTGTCTGATCTCATGTGGTCAACCGAACGATCAACGGAACTTGACGGTCACGTTCTTGCCCTCCTGAACCTCGATCTCGCGATACGAGCCGGCGCTTTCACCCGGTCCGATCAGCTCGACGCCCGAAGCGCCGACATAGTCGATGTCCTGACCGGCGGCCAACAGTTCCAGTCCCTTGGCCAGTTCACCCGGATAGATCTTCTCGCCGGGTGCATTGGCAACCTCCATCACCTTGCCGGCATAGTCGGCCGGATTGGTCGAGCCCGCGGCCTGCATTGCCAGCATGAACAGCGCCGCGGCGTCATAGCTTTCGGGCGAGTAGGGCGACGAGCCGTCAAAACCAGCGGCTTCGGCCATGGCGAAATACTTCTCGGCGCCTTCACCGCCGGACCCGGCGATCTGACCGAACGAGCCGTTCAGGTCGGGGCCGACATTGGCAGGCAGCGAGTCACCGATCATGCCACCGGGCAGGCCAAACGTGTCGAACGCGCCGCTGTCCAGCGCCGACTGAATGATGCCAAGACCACCCTGGTCGAGATACCCGGCAACCACCAGGATGTCGCCACCGGCCGAGGCCAGCGCACCCACTTCAGCCGAGTAGTCGGCCTTGCCGTCTTCATGCGCGGCGACGATGGTCACTTCGCCACCCACCGCCTCGAACGACGACTGGATCGCGTCGGCCAGACCCTTGCCATAGTCGTTGTTGGTATAGGTCAGGGCGATGGAGTTGATGCCGCGCTCTTTCAGGATGTCGGCCATCACCTGACCTTCGCGTGCATCCGACGGGGCGGTGCGGAAGAACAGGCCGTTGTCCTCCATGGTCGACAGGCCCGGCGAGGTGGCCGAGGGCGAGATCATGACCATGCCGTTCGGAATGGCGACGTTTTGCAACACGGCGCCGGTCACGCCCGAGCAGTCGCCGCCGATGATGCCGGCCACGCCATCCGCAATCAGGCGTTCACCGTTCGAGGTGGCCAGACCATTGTCGATACAGCCGGTATCGGCGCGCATCGGGGTGACGGTGGATCCATCCAGCAGCTTGCCGGATTCGGACACTTCGGCGATAGCCAGTTCGGCGCCCGTGCCCATGGCCGGGGCCAGCGATTCAATCGGTCCGGTGAAGCCCAGCAGAATGCCCAGCTTGACGTCTTCGGCCATTGCGGCACCGGCCAGCAATGCGGTTGCTGCAGTTGCAGTAAGCAGCTTTTTCATAAGGTTACTCCCTGTTTGGAACGATGTCGTTCTGGCCCGACCCTAGGCAAGCTGTCGGAAAAAGAAAAGTCCTAACGAAGATGTGCCTTTGGTGGCGTTAACACTATTTGATTTGATGGGCTTGGCATGGGCCATCGCCCACCCAGACAGCATGTGAGGCTTCATCATGATCCGGATTTTCGCGATTCTCTGGCTGATGGCATCGACTGTGGCCGCGGCGGCGGACGCCTTGCGGACATCGCTCGGCCCGGTGACTGCAACCCGGATGCTGGGTGGTTTGGACACGCCCTGGGCCATCGGGCTACTGCCCGACGGCAGCTTTCTGGTGACGGAACGCGACGGAGACCTGCTGTTGGCCCGCAATGGTCAGGCACAGCGCGTGCGGGGCGTGCCGAAGGTTGCAGCGCGGGGGCAGGGCGGGTTGCTGGACGTGACCGTGGCCCGTGATTTCGCGAGCAGTCGCGAGATCTTTCTGACCTTTTCCAAACCGCAACCTGGCGGGGCCGGAACCGCGCTTGCCGTGGCACGCCTGTCCGAAGACGGCCGCCGCCTGACCAACCTGCGAGTGATCTTCGAGGCCGTTCCCGGCGGCTCGGGCGGGCGGCATTTCGGATCGCGCGTGGTCGAATCGTCAGACGGCACCTTGTTCGTGACACTGGGCGACCGTGGAGACCGGCCGAGCGCGCAGGACCTGACGACCCATATGGGGACGGTCGTGCGCGTCAATCGGGATGGCATGGTCCCGGCCGACAACCCCTTCGTCGGGCAGGCCGGTGTACGCCCCGAGATCTGGTCGTATGGCCATCGCAACCCGCAAGGCGCCGAAATCGATGCGCGAGGTCGCTTGTGGGTTTCCGAACATGGCGCCAAGGGTGGAGACGAGGTGAATCTTGTCAAACCCGGCGCCAACTACGGCTGGCCGGTGATTTCCTACGGCACGCATTATTCAGGGAATAAGATCGGCGAGGGCACCAGCAAACCCGGCATGGAGCAGCCGCGCCTGTACTGGGATCCGTCCATCGCGCCTTCGGGGTTGTTGGTCTATTCGGGCGACATGTTTCCCGAATGGCGCGGTGATATTTTCGTGGGCTCGCTGAAATTCGACTATATCGCCCGGCTGACCGGAAACCCGCTGCGCGAGGTCGAGCAGATCAAAGGCCAAGAAACCGAACGGGTCCGCGACATCGTACAGGCCCCAGACGGGGCGATCTGGTTCATCTCGGTCGGGCAGGGTGCCGTTTACAGGCTAGCCAGATCATCCTAAGGGTGTAGCGATACACTTCAAAGCGGATTGACATGGTCCGCCTTCTCGAAGCCGTAGTCTTTTGCCTGTCGCCCCTTCCCGCCGCGGCCGACAAGGTTCTTATGGCCTATGCCGATTATGAATCCTTCGTCGACACCAAGATGAAAAACCGCGAATTCTCGAACGCTATCAGCCGATTTGGGGGGCTGACGCATACACGCCGCAGCAGATGCAAACCCTGCAAGGTCAGCTGCGTGACCTTGTTCCGTATTGCCTGACCAATTCAGATGTGGCCAAGCGGATAGAGCTCGAGAATGGTTTTTCGCAGGGAATGCAGATCTATTTGAAGGGTAAGAACAGCTATCTCTGCTACTAAGCCCTTCTGCATCAACGCAACGACGGCGTGACGGTTCTGCAGTTCAGTATCAACACGCCCGACGAGCTCATTCTGGACAAGTTCTAGGCGCTCAGACCGACAGCCGTCCGCTCTGCGTCCCACGCTCGCGATAGGGCGTGGTGTTGTAATGTGCGCGGTAGCATTTCGAGAAATGGCTGGGGCTGGCAAAACCGCAGGCCAGCGCCACGTTGATCACGCTCATGTCGGTCTGCATCAGCAGGTTGCGCGCCTTGTGCAGCCGCAACTCCATGTAATAGCGCTTGGGTGAACGGCTCAGATACCGCCGGAACAGCCGCTCGAGCTGGCGGGTGGACATGCCGACCTCCTTGGCCAGGATCGAGGGCGAGATCGGCTCCTCGATGTTCTTTTCCATCATCAAGATGACCTGGCTCAGCTTGGGGTGGCGTACGCCGATCCGGGTGGGTGTCGACAGGCGCTGGGTGTCCTGATCGGTGCGGATCGAGGAATAGATCATCTGGTCGGCCACCGCATTGGCCAGTTCTTCGCCGAAGTCATCGGCGATCAGTTTCAGCATCAAATCGATCGACGAGGTGCCGCCTGCCGTCGTCATCCGGTTGCCGTCCAGCACAAACACCGATTTGGTCAGTTCGACGTCTTCGAATTCCTCGGCGAAACTGTCGGCGTTTTCCCAGTGGATCGTGGCGCGTTTGCCGTCCAGCAACCCGGCCTTGGCCAGTGTATAGGCTGCGGTGCACAGCCCGCCGATCCGCAGCCCCTTACGGGCCTCGCGGCGCAGCCAGTTCAACACCTTCTTGGTCGTGGCGGCCTGCACATCGACCCCGCCGCAGACGATGATAACGTCATCGCGCTGCAACTCGTCCAGATCGCGATCCAGCTGGAACGTGGTTCCGGCCGAGCATTGCACCGTCTCGCCGCCTTCGCCGGCGAGGCTCCAGGCATAGATCTGCCGGTCCGCCATGCGGTTCGCGATGCGCAGACTGTCCAGCGCCGAAGCGAATGAGAGCAAGGAAAACTTGTCCAACAGAACAAAAACGAAATTGCGCGGCTTCGCCGCGTCCGTGTCCACGGTGACAACTTGGCGTTGTTCTTGCATGGCGAACTGTCCTTGATTCGGCGGGCCGAGGCACGGGGCCTGCGGCGAATTTGGCCGCCACCATGCTCAAAGCTTGTTTCCGACGTCAAGAGGCGCAAATCGGTTATGGTCTCTGGTCCGTTGATTTTGTATAGAGACCACCTGAAATACATCAGCGGAGATCAAAGCTATGACCGAGTGGCAAAAATCGAACTGGCGCAGCAAGCCGCGGGTTCAGATGCCAGACTATACCGACAAGGCCGCCTTGGCCAAGGTCGAGGCCAAGCTTTCGCAGTATCCCCCGCTGGTCTTTGCAGGCGAGGCGCGGCGCCTCAAGCAACATTTGGGTGCCGCCGGTCGCGGCGAGGCCTTTTTGCTGCAGGGTGGGGATTGCGCCGAAAGTTTCGACCAGTTCAGCGCCGACGCGATCCGCGACACCTTCAAGGTGATGCTTCAGATGGCGATGGTGCTGACTTATGGCGCCAAAGTTCCGGTGATCAAGGTGGGCCGCATGGCCGGCCAGTTCGCCAAGCCCCGCAGCGCCCCGACCGAAGTCATCGACGGGGTCGAGCTGCCCAGCTATCGCGGCGACATCATCAACGAGCTGGCCTTCACGCCCGAGGCGCGTGAGCCCAAGCCTGAGAAGATGTTGCAGGCCTATACCCAGGCCGCGGCCACGCTGAACCTGCTGCGCGCATTCTCGACCGGCGGCTTCGCCGACATGAGCCGCGTGCATTCCTGGACGCTGGGCTTCACCGACGAACAGGACGTGCAGAAATACTCCGAGATCGCCGACCGCATTCAGGACACGATCGACTTCATGGAAGCCGCCGGCATCACCGCCGACACCACCCATGAATTCTCGACCGTCGAATTCTACACCAGCCATGAAGGGCTGCTGTTGGAGTACGAAGAAGCGCTGACGCGACTGGACTCGACCTCGGGCAAGTGGCTGGCCGGCTCGGGCCACATGATCTGGATCGGTGACCGCACCCGTCAGCCCGACGGCGCGCATGTCGAGTTCTGCCGCGGCGTGCTGAACCCGATTGGTCTGAAATGTGGGCCGACCACAACCGCCGAGGACCTCAAGGTTCTGATGTCCAAGCTGAACCCGGACAACGAAGAAGGCCGTCTGACCCTGATCGCGCGCTTCGGCGCGGGCAAGGCGGGCGAGCATCTGCCGCGTCTGATCAAGGCCGTCAAGGAAGAGGGCGCCAAGGTGACCTGGGTCTGCGACCCGATGCACGGCAACACGATCAAGTCGGCCACCGGATACAAGACCCGGCCGTTCGAATCGGTCCTGCGCGAGGTGCGGGATTTCTTCGGCGTGCATCAGGCCGAGGGCACGATCCCCGGCGGCGTGCATTTCGAGATGACCGGTTTGGACGTGACCGAATGCACCGGCGGCGTCCGCGCCGTCAGCGAAGAGGACCTGTCGGACCGCTACCACACCGCCTGCGACCCGCGCCTGAACGCGTCGCAGTCGCTCGAGCTGGCGTTCTTGGTGGCCGAAGAGCTGACCAACCTGCGCCGCGAACGCAAGAATCGCGCAGCAGGCTGATCTCGGTTGATCCGAAACGGGAACGGCGGGCCTCGGCCCGCCGTTTTTCGTTCGACCCAGCAGGGATCAATCGTCTCGGGAATAGACAAGCTTCAGATGGCCAGACGGGCCCTTGAACTCGGTCTGTTCCTCGGCAAACCCGGACTCGAGCCGGGGTTTTTCAGCCCGCCGCCGAACCGCGACCAGCGGCCGGACGTGGCTGGCTTCGATCGTAAAACGGCGGGGCGTGGCGCCGATTGCGCCATCACTGACCAGAACGCCAAGAATCCGGCTGACATCGCCCAGGTCGCTGCGCAGCGGCAGCAGGATCATCCGCGCCTCGAGCCGGACCCGACCCAGCTTGCCTTTCGAAACCAACGCGAACTCTCCGATCGCGGGTTCGGAAAAAACCGTCTCCAACTCCTCGGTGATCCGGTCGCGCGACGAGGGCTCGAAAAACGCGGTCAGCGGCATGCCGCGCACTTCCATGCCGGCGATCTTGCTTAGATGGCTTCCGGCCAGCCGGAACCGGGCCAGCCCGGGGGCGATGCGTTCGAGGATGAACGTGTATTCGAGAATGTTTTCCAAACCGCGCGGATCGATCTGCGACCGCCGGGGAACCCCGTCGTCGCCCAGCAGCGCGGTCCAGTAAGATTCTGCCTGACGGATCGGCGACAGACTGCGCCCACTGCCAAAGCGGTCCATTGCGATGATCTTTCCAAGTTTCGGCCCGGAACCGTTCCCGAAGAAGGTTTTCATTTCATCACCTCGTGTCGAATGGCCGTCCTTTGGTCTGCTGCGGCGCTGCGGCCAACTGCAACCGACCTGTCCTTGTGACTGACAGATTGACACGGGTTTACTTAAAATTGGAGCAAATCTTTAACGAATGGTTAACTTGTCCGGATGAAGTCAGCCATCAGCAAACCCTTGCCCTGAACGGTGCGATGGCATTAGGTGCAGCAGCGCAGGGCGAAAGTCGGAAAGGGCAGGCATGATCAAATCCATGACGGGTTTTGCTTCGGGCAAGGGGGGCTGCGGGCCGCATGGCTGGAGCTGGGAACTGCGCAGCGTGAACGGCAAGGGGCTGGACATGCGGCTGCGGGTGCCCGAGTGGCTGACCGGGCTCGAAGCGGCGCTGCGGGCCGAGCTGTCGCGCATGATCAGCCGCGGCAACGTAACGCTGACCCTGCGCATCACGCGGCAGGAATCGGCCACCGACCTGAGCCTGAACGAACCGGCGATGCGCGCGGCGCTTTCGGCGATCGCGCGGGCTGAGGAACTGGCGGCGCAACAGGGCGTTTCCCTGGCTCCCACGCGGGCCGGCGACCTGTTGGCGCTGAAAGGGATGCTGGATACCAGCGCCGAAGACGATGACCCCGCGCCACTAGTCGAGGCGCTGAAGGCCGCGTTCGGAAAACTGCTGGCGGATTTCATCGAGATGCGCCGTACCGAAGGCGAGGCCCTTGCTGCGGTTCTGGCCGAACATCTGGACCGGATCGAGGCGCTGACCGCGAAAGCCGTCGATCTGGCCCAGGCCCGCGCCGACGCGATGGCCGATGCGCTGCGCCAGAATCTGGCCCGAGTTCTGGACAACGCCCGGGGTGCCGACCCGGACCGCGTGGCCCAAGAACTTGCGCTGATCGCCGTGAAATCCGACATCACCGAAGAGCTCGATCGGCTGACCGCCCATGTCGCCGCGGCACGGGCGCTGCTGGCGCAGGACGGCCCGGTGGGCCGCAAGCTGGATTTTCTGGCGCAGGAGTTCAACCGCGAGGCCAACACTTTATGCTCCAAATCGCAGAACGCCGAGCTGACGGCGGTTGGCCTGGAGTTAAAGGCGGTGATAGACCAGTTGCGCGAACAGGTACAAAACGTTGAATAAACAAGGACAATCACAGATGGCGGATCGCCGGGGCCTTCTCATCATTCTGTCGTCGCCTTCGGGCGCGGGTAAATCGACGCTGGCCCATCGGCTGATGAACTGGGACCCCGATCTTCAGTTCTCGGTTTCAGCGACGACGCGCAAGCCCCGCCCGGGCGAGGTTCACGGGACGGACTACTACTTTCTGTCCGAGGACGAGTTTCGTCAGCAGGTTTCCAGCGGGCAGATGCTGGAACACGCGCATGTCTTCGGCAATTTCTACGGCTCGCCCGCCGACCCGGTTCGCGAAGCGATCCAAAGCGGCCGGGACGTGCTGTTCGACGTGGACTGGCAGGGCGAGGTGCAGATCCGCAACTCGGAACTGGGCAAGCACGCGCTGTCGATCTTCATCCTGCCGCCCTCGATCAAGGAACTGCGCCGCAGGCTTGAAACACGCGGGCAGGACGCGCCCGAGGTGATCGCCAAGCGCATGATGAAAAGCTGGGACGAGATCAGCCATTGGGGCTACTACGACTATGTGCTGATCAACGACGATCTGGATGCGACCGAGGACAAGCTGAAAACCATCGTCAGCGCCGAGCGGATGCGGCGGATCCAGCAACCCAAGCTGCAAGAGCACGTCCGCGCCTTGCAACAAGAATTCGAGAGCATGAAATGACGATCTATGCCCTGGGCGATTACGCCCCGCAAATCCACGAGGACACCTGGGTAGCCCCCGATGCCAACCTGATCGGCAAGGTGGTGCTGGAACAGGGCGCCTCGGTCTGGTTCGGCTGCACGATCCGCGCCGATCACGAGGAGATTCGCGTAGGGCAGGGCAGCAACGTGCAGGAAAACTGCGTGATGCATATCGATGCCGGGTTTCCGCTGACCATCGGCAAGAATTGTACGATCGGCCACAAGGTCATGCTGCACGGCTGCACGATCGGCGACAACAGCCTGATCGGGATGGGGGCGATCGTGCTGAACGGCGCCAAGATCGGGCGGAACTGCCTGATCGGGGCCGGCGCCCTGATCACCGAAGGCAAGGAAATCCCGGACAATTCACTGGTCATGGGTGCGCCCGGCAAAGTGGTGCGCGAACTGGACGAGGCGGCAGCGCAGCAGATCGCGCTCAGCGCGCTGCACTATCAGGACAACATGCGCAAATTCCGCGACGGCCTGAAACCCGTGCGTGCCGGAGACTAGACGCAAGGGGCCATTCATGTCCGACGCCAACCTTGCCGAATTCGTTTCGGCCGTGCCGATGCCAGCGCTTGTGATCGACCAGACCGAGCGGATTATCGCCGCGAACGCCGAAGCCAGAACCCTGTTGGGGCGCAATCTCGACAACCGGCACTTCGCCACAATCCTGCGCCAGCCGCCGGTCGTCGAAGCGATCGAGAAGAGCCTGCGCGCCAAGGGGTCGGCCAGCGCGCGGCACTTGGCCAATGACGGGGCGCAGGACACCACCTTCCAGGTCCACTGCCGTTACATTGATGGTGTCGGCGCTGTGTCGGCCGGTGCTGTTCTGGCCAGTTTCTTGGACGTGACCCATCTGGAACAGGCGCGGCAGATGCGCCGGGATTTCGTGGCCAATGTCAGCCATGAGCTGCGCACGCCGCTGACGGCCCTGATGGGGTTCATTGAAACCCTGCGCGGCCCGGCCCGCGACGACCCTGCCGCGCGGGACAGGTTCCTGCAGATCATGGCCGACGAGGCCAGCCGCATGAACCGGCTGGTCGGGGACTTGCTGTCGTTGAGCCGGGTCGAAAGCGAAGAGAGGGTGCGCCCGACGGAACGGCTGAACCTGACCGAAGTGCTGGAGTCCACCTTGGCCACTCTGCGCCCCCTGGCCGAGAGCGCGGGCGTGACGCTGGCTCTGACGACGCCCGAGGCGCCGGTGCACCTGCCCGGAGACGCCGACCAGTTGCGGCAGGTGTTCACGAATCTGGTCGAGAACGCGATCAAGTATGGCGGCAGCGGCGGCAGCGTCGAACTGCGGGTTGCGGTTGCCGAGCGCGATCCGGCGGTCCGCGGCGCTGCGGTTCGGGTTCAGGTCATCGACAAGGGCCCGGGCATCGACCCGGTGCACCTGCCGCGCCTGACCGAGCGGTTCTATCGCGCCGACAGCCACCGGTCGCGGCAACTGGGCGGCACGGGCCTGGGCCTGGCCATCGTGAAACATATCGTCAACCGGCATCGGGGCCGGCTGCGGGTCGAGAGCGATCTGGGCAAGGGCGCGGTGTTTACGGTCATTCTGCCGCTGTGATCGATCCGATCCCCGCACAAGCGGCAAAGCTTGACCTTTGACCGCCCGGCATGCGATGGCCCGGTTGCGGGGGACGCCCTTTCGGCAATGTGCGTCTTTACCTGCGGCAACCGGATAAACTGGCGCGAGCGGAGCAGGAAGTGGGCGAAAAAACGATCAAGATCTCGGCGCGGGACGTCAATGTCCACTACGGCGACACGCATGCCATCAAGGACGTGAACGTCGAAATCGAGGACAAAACGGTCACGGCCTTCATCGGGCCGTCGGGCTGCGGCAAGTCGACGTTCCTTCGCTGCCTCAACCGAATGAACGACACGATCGACATCTGCCGGGTTGAAGGTGATATCCGGCTGGACGGCGAAAACATCTATGACAAGAGTGTCGACCCGGTGCAGTTGCGGGCGCGGGTGGGGATGGTGTTCCAGAAACCCAACCCGTTCCCCAAGTCGATCTATGACAACATCGCCTACGGCCCACGCATCCACGGGCTGGCCAAGACCAAGGCCGACCTGGACGAGATCGTGGAAAAATCCCTGCGCCGCGGCGCCATCTGGGACGAGGTCAAGGACCGCCTGGATGCGCCCGGCACCGGGCTGTCGGGCGGCCAGCAGCAGCGCCTGTGCATCGCCCGCGCCATCGCCACCTCGCCCGAGGTTCTGCTGATGGACGAGCCATGCTCGGCGCTGGACCCGATCGCCACCGCGCAGGTGGAAGAACTGATCGACGAACTGCGCGAGCGGTTCTCGGTTGTGATCGTGACCCATTCGATGCAGCAGGCCGCCCGCGTCAGCCAGAAAACCGCGTTTTTCCACCTGGGCAGCCTTGTCGAATACGGTGACACCGGCCAGATCTTCACCAAGCCCCAGGACCCGAGAACCGAAAGCTATATTACCGGCCGCATCGGCTGAGGACAGGAATACGCCATGAGTGAACAACATATCGCCTCTGCATTCGACCGCGATCTTGAAGCTGTCCAAGCCCATATCATGAAGATGGGCGGTCTGGTCGAAGTCGCCATCAGCAACGCCGCTCGGTCGCTCGAGACACGCGACGAAGAACTGGCCCAGAAGGTGCGTCAGGGCGACAAGGAGATCGACGCGCTCGAGGACATGATCAATGAAGAAACGGCGCGGTTGATCGCCCTGCGCGCGCCCACGGCCGGCGACCTGCGGCTTGTGCTGTCGGTGCTGAAAGTGTCGGGCAACCTTGAGCGCATCGGCGACTATGCCAAGAACATCGCCAAGCGCACGACCACGCTGGTCGAGGCCCCGCATATCGGCAGCAGCGCGGCCGCGCTGCGCCGTATGGCGCGGGATGTCGAAACGATGCTGCGCGATGCGCTCGACGCCTATATCCAGCGCGACGCCGAACTGGCGCAGGACGTCATCCGACGCGACGAGGACGTGGACCTGATGTACAACGGCCTGTTCCGCGAGCTTCTGACCTTCATGGCCGAGGACCCGCGCAACATCACGGCCTGCATGCATCTGCATTTCATCGCCAAGAACACCGAGCGCATGGGCGACCACGTGACGGCGATCGCCGAGCAGGTGATCTATCTTGTCACCGGCGAGCGTCCGACCGAGTCGCGGCCCAAGGCGGACACGACATCGCAAACCGTCTGAACGCGGCGCGATCAGCGGGGCAGGGTTTCTTCGTTTTGGGCCTGCGATGCCAGCCAGTGCCGGAATTCGCGCAGCGACGGATCGCCTGACTTCGTGCTGGGCCAGACCAGGTAATAGGCGCCCATCGTCTCGACGGCGCCCGAAAAGGCGGTGATCAGCCGCCCGGTGGCCAAATCCTGCTCGATCAGATAGCTGGGCAGCAGCGCCACGCCCAACCCGTGAACCGCCGCCTGGTTGATGGTGGTAAACTGGTCATGAACGGTGCCGGGCAGGGGGCTGGGCGCTGTCACGCCCTGCTGCGCGAACCACTCCTGCCAGGCGCGCGGCCGGGTCTGAATGTGCAGCAAAGGCAGTTTCAGCAACTCTGCCGCATCCTTGGGTGCACCGGACGGCAGCAGCGCGGGCGCACATACCGGCACGACACGCTCGACCTTCAGCAGCAGCCGCTCGGTTCCGGGCCAATCCGGTTCGCCGAAATGTATCGCTGCATCAAAGGGTTCGGCGGAAAAATTGAACGGGCGCAGCCGGGTCGACATATTGATTGTGATGTCGGGATGCAGTCGCGCAAAATCGGGCAAGCGTGGCACCAGCCAGCGCATTCCGAAGGTCGGAAGAATGGCCAACTGCAATGTGCCGCCCGCCGGCGTCACATGCAGCCGCAACGAAGCCTTCGCGATCTGGTTCAGGCTTTGACGGATCTCGGCCACATACTCCCGAGCCGCCGGGGTCAACGACAGCCGTTTCCGGTCACGCTGGATCAAGCGAACGCCCAGCTGCACCTCGAGGGTCTGCAATTGCCGGCTGACCGCACTTTGGGTCAAGGACAGTTCGTCCGCGGCGGCCGAGGCCGAGCCAAGCCGATCCAGTGCCTCGAGCGCGCGCAGGGATGAAATCGAAGGGAACAGGCGGCGTTTGGTCTCCATCCATGCGTTTTACTCATGAAACCTTGCAAATGTCTCGCTGTATTTTGCGCAAATTGCGGGGTAGGGTGCGGCAAACCTTGAAATCCGGAGCGAAGACATGAATGCCCCCGATACAAAACCTGCGCTGCGCGCCAAGGATGCGCCCGATCTGGGCCGATTTGCCTGGGATGATCCGTTCCGCCTGAACGATCAACTGACCGAGGACGAACGCCTGGTGGCCGACAGCGCCCGCGCTTATGCGCAGGAAAAGCTGCAGCCTCGGGTCACGGCTGCTTTCCAGAATGAGGAAACCGACCCCGAGATCTTTCGCGAGATGGGCGAAATGGGCCTGCTGGGCACCACGATCCCCGAGGAATATGGCGGCATCGGCGCGGGCTATGTGACCTATGGCCTGGTCGCGCGCGAGGTCGAGCGCGTGGATTCCGGCTATCGCTCTATGATGTCGGTGCAAAGCTCGCTGGTGATGTATCCAATCTATGCTTATGGCAGCGAGGAGCAGCGCCGCAAATACCTGCCCAAACTGGCCAGCGGCGAATGGATCGGCTGTTTCGGACTGACCGAGCCGGATGCCGGATCGGATCCGGCCGGGATGAAGACCCGGGCCGAGAAGATCGACGGCGGCTATCGGTTGACCGGCAGCAAGATGTGGATTTCGAACGCGCCGATCGCCGACGTGTTCGTCGTCTGGGCCAAGTCCGATGCGCATGACGGCAAGATCCGCGGTTTCGTGCTGGACAAAGGCGCCAAAGGGCTCAGCGCGCCCAAGATCGAGAACAAGCTCAGCCTGCGTGCTTCAATCACCGGCGAGATCGTTCTGGACGGCGTCGAAGTCGGCGAGGACGCGCTGTTGCCGCATGTTCAGGGTCTCAAGGGGCCGTTCGGCTGTCTGAACCGCGCACGCTATGGTATCAGCTGGGGCGTGATGGGCGCGGCCGAGTGCTGTTGGCACGTGGCACGGCAATATGGGCTGGATCGCAAACAGTTCAACCGTCCGCTGGCCCAGACGCAGCTGTTCCAGAAAAAGCTGGCCGACATGCAGACCGAGATCGCCTTGGGCCTGCAGGCCAGCCTGCGGGTCGGGCGCCTGATGGATCAGGCCGAAGCCGCGCCCGAGATGATCTCGATCATCAAGCGCAACAATTGCGGCAAGGCGCTGGACATCGCGCGCATGGCCCGCGACATGCATGGTGGGAACGGGATCTCGCTGGAATTCCAGGTGATCCGGCACATGGTCAACCTGGAAACTGTGAATACCTATGAAGGCACGCATGATGTCCACGCCTTGATCCTGGGGCGGGCACAGACCGGTTTGCAGGCTTTCTACTGATCTCACACGAGATACGCGTAATCGGTATTATGGTAATGTTGGGTATTGTCAACGCCGCAACGTCCACGTTGGCGGCGTGTTTTCATGCTGTTACCGTCTACAGCGAAACCAATGAAGGCGGAACACGACATGGAATTGCAGGACAAGATCGCTGTCATCACCGGCGCGGCCCATGGAATTGGCAAAGGATTGGCCGAGCGCTTCGCCCGCGAAGGCGCCCAGGTCGTCTGCGCCGATATTGATCTGGATGGCGCCCAGATGGTTGCTAACACCATTGGTGGTCATGCGATCCGATGCGACGTTGCCAACGAGGATGACATCCGTGATCTGATCGACAACGTCGAGGCCTCGGTCGGCCCGATCGATGTGTTCTGTGCCAATGCCGGGATACTGACCCTGGGCGGTCTGGACGTGCCCGACGACCACTGGGACCGGATCTGGAAGATCAACGTGATGTCGCATGTCTGGACGGCCCGTCATCTGGTGCCGCGCATGGTCGCGCGCGGTGGCGGCTATATCCTGACGACCGCTTCCGCCGCCGGTCTGCTGAACCAGCCCGGCGCGGCGCCTTATGGCGTGACCAAACACGCGGCCGTGGGTTTTGGCGAATGGCTGGCGCTAACCTATGGCGACAAGGGTATCCGCGTTTCGGTCCTATGCCCCCAGGCGGTACGCTCGGAAATGACCAAGGGGTTCGAGGATTCGGTCGCCTCGATCGATGGAATGCTCGAGCCCGAGGACGTGGCCCAGGCCTGCGTCGATGCCATCCGAGCCGAGACTTTTCTGGTGCTTCCGCATCCGCAGGTTCTGGACTACATGCGGCTGAAAACTGCCGATTATGACCGCTGGCTGAGCGGAATGCGGAAGCTTAATCAAAAGTTTGTCGGAGATATCTAACGCGGTTTTCGGGCGCGTCGCAGCAGGCCTTCCTGCGCCACCGAAGCCACCAGCGTGCCGTCCTGCGCATAGATCGCACCGCGGTTGAAGCTGCGCCCCTGCCCCGTCCACGGCGCATCCATCGCGTAGAGGTGCCAGTTCTGGAATTGCACCGGCGCGTGGAACCAGATCGCATGGTCCAGGCTGGCGCCGTTGATCTCTCCGGAGAACCAACTCAGACCATGCGGCCTCATCCCCGAGCTCAGCAGCGCCATGTCGGAGGCATAGGCCAGCAGAAGGTGCTGCGTGACGTGATCGGCCTGATCGGCGGCGCCCATACGGAACCACAGGAAATTGCGGTCATCGGCCTTTGCGGGTTGGAAGATGTCCAGCGGATCGACCTCGCGCACTTCGATCGGGCGTTCTCGCAGCAGTTCCGCGCGCAGATGCTCCGGTACGCGGGCAAGATACCGCTGCCGCAGCTCATCGCGCGAGGGGTGCTGCTCGGGCGGCGCGACCTCCGGCATGGGGTGCTGGTGCTCCCATCCCTCGTCCTGAATGTGGAACGAGGCCGACATGTTCAGGATCTGCTTGCCGTGCTGAATCGCCACCACGCGACGGGTTGTGAAACTGCCTCCGTCTCGTGCGCGATCCACTTGATAAACAACCGGAATATCCGGGTCACCGGGGCGGATGAAATAGGCGTGCAACGAATGGCACAGCCGGTCCTCGACCGTCTTGTAGGCCGCCGCCAGAGCCTGGGCGATCACCTGGCCGCCGAAAATCCGCGTTGGCGTTTCTCCGCCCGAGCCCACGCCGCGGAACAGGTCCACCTCGAGGCGTTCGATATCCAGCAGATCCAGCAGAATGCGTTCGGCTTCGGTCATGGGCTTGTCTCCGGAATCACGGTTCAGGCCTCGCCTAGCAGCCCCGCGACGGTCATTCAATCAGGGCGGCTTGGACCAGCGCCTTCAACTGAGATCGCGACGGATAGGAACTGGACGGTGCCAGTTGCGTGAAGAACACCACGGTCAGATCGAGAACCGGGTCGATCCAGAAAAATGTGGACGCCATGCCGCCCCAACTAAAATCTCCGACCGAGCCGGGCGTGCGGGCGCGGGCCGGGTCCAAAACCACTGCACCGCCGATGCCGAACCCCATGCCCTCCATCGGCTGTTCGGCGAAACTCTGCGGTCCCATTGATGCAATGTCGCCCGGCAAGTGGTTGCGCAGCATGAAATCCACGGTTCTTGGCCCCAACAGACGATTGCCGTTACCGGTGCCCCGGTTGCGCAGCATATCGGCGAAGCGGGCGTAGTCGTCGATGGTACCGACCAGCCCGCCGCCACCGGAAAACAGCGTAGCTGCCTCGAAGGCGGACTCGCCGGGCTGATCGACCAACCGCAGCGTCTCATTGCCTGCTTTGGCGGCATTCAGAGCCATCGCGTCGCCTTCGAGCGGGGTGTACAGGGACGCGAACCGCTCCCCTGCCCCCGTGGGAACGGAAAACCCGGTTTCCGTCATGCCCAGCGGCGCAAATACGTTTTCGGCCAGGAACCGGTCCAGAGTCTGGCCCGATGCAACCTCGATCACGCGCCCGATCACGTCGATGCCCACCGAGTATTCCCATCGCGCGCCCGGTTGAAAGGCCAGCGGCAGGTCGGCCAGCGCCTGCACCTGGTCGGCAAGGCAGCCTTGATCGGGCTTGAAGATCAGGTCGCGCGCGTCCATCTCCGCCGGCAGAAGGCCCGGATTGAACGGGTAGCTCAGCCCACTGGTATGGGTCAGCAATTGGTGCAACGTCGGCGACGGCGCCGGTTCGGTCTGATCCAACCGTGTCGCATTCGGGATCAGCGCCTGCATGTCCAAGAATTCGGGCAAAAACTCGGACACCGGGGCATCTAGGTGAAACAGTCCCCGTTCTGCCAGCATCATCAACGCAACCGAGGTGATCGGCTTGGTCATGGAATAGATGCGCACGATCGTGTCGCGCCTGAAAGGCAAGCCCGCCTCGATGTTGCGCTGACCGCAAGCGTGAAAATGCACCTCGTCGCCGCCGTGGCGCAGCAGAACCGAGCAGCCGGGATATTTTTTGGTATCGACATAGGCTTGCATCCAGGAATTGATGCGTTTCAGCCGTGTAGGGGCAAAGGTCATGGCGCGACCTCCCTGATAGTAAATCCACCAATGCAGGGGCGTGTGGCAACCGTCATGGCCGCAGACTCAGTTGCCTGGCCGCGTCGATCAGCTTGGCGGCGTGTTCAGAGGCAAGCTCTTCGGGCGTCACATAAAAGCTCGGGCCGCCGATGTTCAGGCCGAACACCCGCCTGTCATCCGCCGAAGGAACCGGCACCGAAATTGCGTGCACGTCATCCCGCCACAGCGAGAAACCGGTGCAATATCCGCGCGCAACATATTCATCCTGCGCCATTTCTATCGATCGCTGCAGATCGTCGCGTTGCAGCCCCAGATCCTGCTGGGCCGCCTCGACGGCGGCAGCGCGTTGATCGGGCGTCATGCCCACCAGAATGGCGCGCCCCATCGCCGACGAGAACAGCGGCAACCGTGAACCGACATGCATCGTCAGCGCGACGTTCTGGGTGGATCGGCTGACGGCTACATAGACGACCTCGGCGCGGTGCGCTTCGCCCAGGGCCGCCGTCAGATATGGGTTTGCGCCGGCGCGCAGTTCACGCAGAACCTCGCCAGCGCGTTCGCAGATATCGGTGCTGCCCAGAACGCCGAAGCCCAGCCGCAGAACTCCGACCCCCAGACGATAGGCGCCGCCGGGCTGATCCTGCACCAGGTACCCCAATTGGCACAGCGTATGCGTCAACCGGGAAATGGTCGGCTTTGGCAGGCCGGTGCGGTCGGCAAAGTCGGTATTGGTCAGCGCGGTATCGCCGTGCCGGAATGCCCGCAGGATCTGCAGCCCCCGAGCCAGGGCCGTGACGAAGTTGCGGTCCTTTTCATCTGCTTCCAGCTGTGCCCGACGGATGGTCACTGGTCAATCGCCCCGCGATTCCAGGGCCGCAAGCCCGTGTTGGGCGAAGATCGGAACATACGCGCCGAAAGCCTGTGCGCGGGTCGGGTCGGATGCATTGCCGTCCAGCGCCCGTTTGTAGACCCCCTGAAGGATGGCCGCCATCCTGAAGAAATTGAACGCCAGGTAAAAGCCGAAATTGTCGATTCCTGACAACCCGCGCCGGGCACAGTATTCGGCGATGAATTCCGCATCGGACGGAAGTCCAAGCGCTGCGCGGTCTATGCCGGCCAGGCCGCGCCCCTCTTTTCCGGGCGGCATCTGCCATTGCATGATGACCGCGGCCAGATCGGCATAGGGGTGGCCGATCGTCGACAACTCCCAATCCAGAACGCCCACGCAGCGGGTGCCGACGGTGTCAAACATCAGATTGTCGATACGGTAGTCACCGTGAACAAGCGTTCTCTGCCCGTCCTCCTCGGGGATCGAGGCGGTCAGCGCGCCGATCAACCGATCCATGTCACCGATGGTACTGGTCTCGGATGCGCGGTACTGTTTGGTCCAGCGCGAGATCTGCCGTTCATAGTAGTTGCCCGTCGGCCCATAATCTGACAGGCCGACCGCATCGATGTCGACCATGTGCAACTCGGCCAGCACCCGGTTCATCTCGTGCAGGATCGCGGCGCGGGTTTCGTTGCTTTCGCCTTTCATCGTGGGTTCAAGGAAGATGCGCCCCTCAAGCCGCTCCATGACGTAGAAGGCCGAGCCGATCACCGACTCGTCTTCGCACAACAGCAACATGCGCGGCACAGGCACATTGCTGTCGGCCAAAGCGCGTTGCACCCGGTATTCGCGGTCAACGGCGTGGGCGGATTTCAGCAACGCGCCCGGCGGTTTGCGCCGCAGGACATAGCGCCGTTCCGGTGTCCGCAATTCGTAGGTCGGGTTGGATTGCCCGACCGCGAATTTAGTGGCGTCGAGCGGGCCGCGATAGCCCGGTAGATGCGCGCCCAGATAGGCATCGACCGCAGCGAGGTCCAGTTCGTTGGAGCCTTGGGTCATGTCACCCGTCCTGTTCGGCGACCGTTACATGGCATCGGCAAAGATGTTCCCCCCGGTCAGAACGTTGATACCGCCCGAGACGGGAATCACGGCGCCTGTCACATAGCTGCCGCCGCGCCCGCACAGAAACAGCATCGATCCCGCGATGTCCTCATCACGACCCACACGGCCCAGCGGCACCGATTTCCCGACCTTCTCGCGTTTGTCCTCGTCCGCCGTAGCAAAGGCGGTCATCCGCGATACGAACGGCCCCGGTGCCAACGCATTGACGGTGACGCGGTGGGGCGACAGCTCTTTGGCGAGGATCTTGGTCAGGTGGATCACCGCCGCTTTCGAGGCCGAATAGCTGTAGGCGCCATCGCCCATCGGAACCTCGCCCATGACCGAGCCGACATTGACCACCCGGGCCGGGTCATCATCGGACCCGGACTTGATCAACAGCGGCAGCAGTTTCTGCGTCAGGTGAAACACACCGGTCACGTTCACCGACATGACCTTGTCCCACGCGTCATAGGGGAACTGCCCCAAAGGTGCGCCCCAGGATACGCCCGCGTTGTTCATCAGGATATCAAGACGTTGCGTTCGGGTGTTGACCTCGGATACCAGCGCGTCGATCCCGGCCTCGCAGCCGACGTCCCCGGCAAACCCTTCGGCGCGACCCGGCGCATCCAGCGCGTTGAGTTCATCGGCCACGGCCGCGCAGTCCGCGCCCTTGCGCGAGGCAATCAGCACGCGCGCGCCGGCGCGCACCAAAGCCTCGGCGGCCATGCGCCCGATTCCCGTGGCGCCTCCGGTAACCAGCGCCGTTTTTCCGTTCAGAGAAAACAGGTTGTCTGGTGTCATGGCTCTCCTCCCCAATCCGAATTTTTCGATCCGTCCTGCCGATCGGCCGCGATCCGTTTCACTGTGCAGAATTGCATTTCACAACTTCCTTGACAACATCGCGCCGCAATCGGACCTTCAAGCCAACAGATGACGAGGATCGGAATACCAAATGCAAGCTTTACTCAGCGTCGCCCCGGGCGGTCCGGAAACCCTGAAACTGACCACCCTGCCCGATCCCGCGCCGAAAAAGGGTCAGATTGCTGTCCGCGTCCGCGCCGCCGGCGTTAACTTTCCCGACACGCTGATCATCCGCGATCTGTACCAGATGAAGCCGCCCCGCCCATTTGCCCCCGGCGGCGAGATTGCGGGCGACGTGATCGCGTTGGGCGATGGCGTGTCGGATCTGGAGGTCGGCGACCGTGTGCTGGCCCTGACCGGGCATGGCGGCTTTGCCGAACAGATCTGCGTTTCGGCCGCCAGCGCCGTCAGGTTTCCCGATTCTATGTCCTACGAAGACGCCGCAGGCTTCATCTTCACCTATGGCACCTCGTATCATGGGCTCAAGGACCGCGCGGCGTTGCGGCCTGGCCAGACCCTGCTGGTGCTGGGCGCCGCGGGCGGCGTCGGTTCGGCGGCGGTGGAACTGGGCAAAGCCATGGGCGCACGGGTGATTGCTGCGGTGTCCTCGCAGGACAAGGCCGATTTCTGCCGCGACCTGGGCGCAGACGAAACCTTGGTCTATTCCCGCGACATGGATCGCGAAGCCCAAAAAGCCCTGTCTGCCGAGATCAAGAAACTTGCGGGTGGTGAAGGCGTAGATATCGTCTATGACGCGGTCGGCGGCGACTATGCCGAACCCGCCTTGCGGGCGATGGCGTGGAAAGGCCGGTATCTTGTGGTCGGGTTCCCGGCCGGCATTCCCAATATTCCCCTCAACCTGCCCCTTTTGAAGGGCTGCGAAATCGTCGGCGTGTTCTGGGGCGCGTCGGTGTTTCGTGACCCCAAGGGCCATGCGGAAAACGTCAACGAGCTGTTCGGACTGTACCTGGCAGGTAAGATCCGACCGCGTATAACCGCGAAATTTCCGCTCGAAGAGGCGGGCAAGGCGCTTGAACTGCTCGAGGATCGTTCGGTGCTCGGGAAAGTTGTGGTCACGATGGAGACAGCCTGAACGCCTACGCGGCCATACCGAAAAACAAAAATGCCAGTGCGATTCTCCTTGTTCGCCTCATGCGAGCAAGCTTTGTAGACGCATGCGCGATTCAAGGTTATGAAAAGGCATGGGGACAGGATGATAATGCACAGTATTCTTGTATTGAACGGGCCGAATTTGAATCTGCTGGGCAGCCGGCAACCCGAGGTCTATGGCCATGCGACCCTGCAGATGCTGGAAGACCAGTGCGTTGCGCATGGCAAAGCCATCGGCGTGATGGTCGAAACCTTTCAGTCCAACCATGAGGGCGCCCTGATCGATGCCATTCATGCCGCACGCGGTGTCCATGACGGCATCATCCTGAACGCCGGCGCCTACACGCACAGCTCGATCGCGTTGATGGATGCGATCTCATCCGTCCAGTTGCCAGTGGTCGAAGTGCACATGTCCAACATCCATGCACGCGAATCCTTTCGGCACAGATCCTACATCGCGCCGGTCGCGCTCGGGCAGATCTGCGGTTTCGGCGCACAGAGCTATGTTCTGGCTTTGGACGCCCTTGCCGCTCATTTGCAGGACACGGGGGGCGCATGAACCTAAGCGAGTATCTGAATTTCCTGAGCTATGTGAAAACCCTAGAAGAGCTCTGGGCCGCTCATACCGACCAGATGGAGCAATACGGGTTCGATCGGCTTTTGTATGGCCATACTCAATACCGCACGCCTACATCGCTGGGAGATCCAGAAGATTTCGTGATCCTGACCAACCACTGCAAGGAATACATGGACGGGTTCCTGCGCGATGGGCTGTATTTCCACGCGCCGATGCTGAAATGGGCCCTGAATCACGAAGGTGCGGCCAGTTGGCGCATGATTCAGGATATGATGTCCAGCGGCACCATGACGGCCGAGGAGCGCAAGGTCTACGATTTCAACAAATCCAAGGGAATAACAGTCGGTTACACGGTCAGCTTTACCTCGGTGTCGGTTCGCTCGAAGGGTGCGATCTCGCTGGCCTCGCTGAGCCGCACGCAGGACGAATTGGACGCGATCTGGGCCGAGCATGGTGCCGATATCCTGCTCATGAACAATGTCGCGCATCTCAAGATCCTCACCCTGCCCTATGTTCCGCCGAACCGCGCGCTAACCAAACGGCAACGAGAGGCGCTGGAGTGGGTCGGAGACGGCAAGACGACGCAGGACATCGCGCTGCTGATGGGGCTGACCTCGGCCACGGTCGAAAAACACCTGCGTCTCGCGCGCGAGGCGCTATCGGTCGAAACCACGGCCCAGGCCGTGCTGAAGGCGTCGCTGCACAATCAGATATTCGTCATGGAAGCCTAACCTGCACACCCGCGCCCAACTTCAAGTTGACGCTGGGTAAGGAATACATGACTTTCCCGAACGCCCCCAAAATCGCACAGTGATATCGTTCCGTGAGTGGTGGCTTTGGCCAGGGAACATTGGGTCGGATCCTTGTATTTCCAAGGCAGTTCGACCACCTCTGGCGACGGGCGCTTATTCGTCCGCGATCCGTTGTTGGTAATCACGGGGGGCCTCGTCCATCCCCATTAGTAGCGAGGCCTCCCGACATTCTTCTTCCGACTTTCGCACTAAAAAAACCCGGCTGCGCGGGGCGCAACCGGTTCGGTCTGGTTGGCCCGGCACAATTGCCGGGCGCTGGCCGGGTCAGCCTTGCGCGGCCTTGGCGACCTCGGCGGCAAAGTCTTCTTTCTCGACCACGATGCCTTCGCCCACTTCCAGGCGCACGAAACCGGTGATGGTTGCGCCGGCTTCCTTGGCCGCGGCTTCGACGGTCAGGTCCGGGTTCACCACGAACTGCTGGTTCAGCAGGGTCGACTCGGCCACGAATTTCTTCATGCGGCCTTCGATCATCTTTTCGATCACCTGCTCGGGCTTGCCGGATTCGCGGGCGATGTCCATCTGAACCTGCTTTTCCTTCTCGACCACGGCCGGATCCAGATCGGCTTCAGACAGAGCGGCCGGGTTCACGGCGGCGATGTGCATAGCAATCTGTTTGCCGATTGCTTCGTCACCACCCGACAGAGCAACCAGAACACCGATCTTGCCCATGCCGGGGTTTGCGGCGTTGTGCACATAGGACACCACGCTGTCGCCTTCGATCTTGGCCATCCGGCGCAGCGACATGTTCTCGCCGATCTTGGCGATCTTGTCGGTCAGGATGTCGGCAACGGTCTTGCCGCCCAGATCGGCGGCCTTCAGCGCTTCGACATCGTCGACATTCAGCGCCGCTTTTGCGATCTCGCCGACCATTTCCTGGAACTCGGCATTCTTGGCGACGAAGTCGGTTTCGGCGTTGACTTCGACGGCAACACCCTTGCCCCCATCGACGATGACGGCCACCAGGCCTTCGGCCGCGGTGCGGCCCGATTTCTTGGCCGCTTTGGCCAGACCCTTGGTGCGCAGCCAGTCGACGGCGGCCTCCATGTCACCATTGGTTTCGGTCAGCGCCTTCTTGGCGTCCATCATGCCTGCGCCCGTCGCGTCGCGCAGTTCTTTCACCAGTGCTGCTGTGATTGCCATGGTTCGGCTCTCCTCAATTCAAATGGGATTGGGGCAGGTCATACCCTGCCCCATATGTCAGTCATGTGACAGGCAGCTTACGCCTCGGCGGGGGCTTCGCTGGTTTCGGCTACGGCTTCTTCTGCCGGAGCTTCCTCCAATGCGCCCAGATCGACGCCAGCGGCACCCAGCTGCGCCGACATGCCGTCCAGCGCCGCGCGCGCAGCAAGGTCGCAGTACAGCGCGATCGCGCGGGCTGCGTCGTCGTTGCCCGGGATCACATAGTCCACGCCATCGGGCGAGCAGTTGGTGTCAACCACGGCCACGACCGGGATGCCCAGCTTGTTTGCTTCGGCAATGGCCAGGGCTTCTTTCTTGACGTCGATGACGAACAGCAGATCCGGAACGCCGCCCATCTCGCGGATACCGCCCAGCGAGGCCTGCAGCTTGGCCTGGTCACGCTCCATGCCCAGACGCTCTTTTTTGGTCAGGCCTTCAGCGCCCGATTCCATGGCTTCGTCGATCTGGTTCAAACGCTGGATCGACTGGGAAACGGTTTTCCAGTTGGTCAGCGTGCCGCCCAGCCAGCGGTGGTTCATGTAGTATTGGGCCGACTTCTCGGCGGCTTCGGCGATCGGGCCAGCAGCCTGACGCTTGGTGCCCACGAACAGAACACGCCCGCCCTTGGCGACGGTGTCACGAACGGCCTGCAGCGCCTGGTCCAACATCGGAACGGTCTGGGTCAGGTCGATGATGTGGATGCCGTTGCGCGCGCCGTAGATGTACGGAGCCATGCGCGGGTTCCAACGTTGGGTCTGGTGGCCGAAGTGAACGCCAGCTTCAAGCAGCTGACGCATGGTGAACTCGGGAAGAGCCATGCTGTGTTTTCCTTTTCCGGTTTACGCCTTGGCGGGGGTGAAAGAAGCGGTTGCTCCAACCGGCGGCCGTGATGAGGATGTCTCCCTCAAAACGGCCAAACCCCGCCTGCGGGTTTGAATGGCGCGCGTATACGGCAGGATATCGGGCAACGCAAGGGGTAAACGCCCCTATTTTTCAGGGCGCGCCCAGGCGTGCGCATGGCGGATGGCCTCTTCGCAATGGGCCGCCAGCGCCTTGCGGTCGGGAAAATCGCTGACCTTGGCCGGCGCGTGATAGATCAGTTCGACCCGCCCCTGACGCCGCGCGCCCAGTGTCTTGAGCAGATGCGGCCCGAAATCCATGTCGCCCCACCAGCCATAGAACCTGACCGGTTGCCCGGCTGGTGCATGATAGATCACCGACACCGGCTGAACATACATGAAGTCACGCAGTTCCTCGGCGAAGAACGCCGCAAAAAGCGTTGTTTTGAAAGGCAGAACCCGCAACCCGTCGGTCGAGGTGCCTTCTGGGAAGAACAGCAGCTTGTGCCCGGCTTTCAGGCGCTCTTCGAACAGCTTGGTCTGCGCGTGGGCCTTTCTGCGGTCACGTTCGATGAACACGGTCCCGGCGGCGCGGGCTAGAAAGCCGATGCCGGGCCATTTGGCCACCTCGGCCTTGGACACGAAATACACCCGCTTTCGGGCATTGAGCGCGAAGATGTCCAGCCACGATGAATGGTTGGCCACAACCGCGCCGTGCTGTCGCATCAACGCGCCCGAGGTCTGGAAACCGATGCCCAGGATACGAAATGCGTTGCGCGACACGAATTGCGGGACAAAGGCCGAAACCGGGCGGCGTATCCCGCATAGGGGGCGTTCGAACAGGCGGATGGTCAGCAGAACGATCAGCCCAACGACCACCAACAGCGCCAACGGCAGCCCGCGCACCAGCACCAGAACCCAGCCCAGCAGGCCCAGCCGGACCGGGTCGGGGGCGTCGTCGCTGTACCAAAGCGCCTGGTTCGTCACGTCACGCTCCGCCATAGATGCGCCTCTGCCGGTCGTTCATGCGCGCGGTGTCAAGGATCAGGCAGACATCGGTGGTGTTGAAGGCGTGGTCGATGAAGGCCCCCTCCCCAACGAACCCGCCCAGCCGCAGATAGGCCTTGATCAGCGCGGGCACCTGCAACATCGCCGCGCGGCGGTCCAGCTTGTCGGGGGCGACCAGGTCCATGCTTTGAAACACGTCTGGTTGCGCCCGCACGCGCAGTTCTGGCGGGGCCAGGTGGTTGTGGTGCAGCATCGACAAGGGCTGCGCCAGCGCCTGCACGTCGGTTCCGTGGAAACTGGCGACTCCGAACAGAACCTCGATGTCCCGCTCGGCCACATAGCGTGCCAGCCCGTTCCACAGATGATACATCGCGGTTCCGCCGCGATAGTCGGGATGCAGACAGGACCGGCCCAGCTCCAGCAGCTTGCGCCCGCTGCGCTTCAGGACTGTCAGGTCATATTCGTCTTCGGAATAGAACTGGCCCAGTTCGGCCGCCCGGTCTCCGGGCAGCAGGCGATAGACGCCGACAACCGCACCGGTCGAGTCGTCATAGGCCAGCATGTGATCGAAATACGGATCGAACCGGTCGCGCTCAAGGCGTTCGGCGTGATCGACCATCTCACCACCGCCGCCCAGTTCTCGCACGAAGACGTCGTAACGCAGTCGCTGCGCCGCGCGCAGTTCGTCATCGGTTTCGGCCAGTTTGACTGTGAATGAAAGGCCTGCGTCCGGCATGTGACAAGGTCGGTTCCCAGTTGCGATCTCAGCGCTGATACCGCAGCCGCACGGCGAATGGCAACACGAACCGGGTGGCGAGCAACGTTAACCTTTCCTAAACCAGTTTCAGGGATCAAGAACCGGCATCAAGGCGATGCGTGTTCCGTCAATCACCACTTTGCCCTGGTCGCGAAAGTTCACGGTGATCTTGCCCGCGATGTTGGACTGGACCTGTCCAACACCCCAATCGGGGAAATCGGGGTGGCGGACATACATGCCCGGTGCAAGAATGGCATTCATATCTGTCATGCGGCGGCTCCGGGTCGTGCATGGGCGGATATTTCAGGAGGTACGCATGGGCGACACCAACGTCAACCTGGCCGAGTTGATCGGCTCTCGGATCTGCCACGATCTGATCAGCCCGATCGGCGCGATCACCAATGGGCTGGAGCTGTTGGAAATGGTTGGCGGCACCCAGGGCCCCGAGATGGAGCTGATCACAGGCAGCGTCGGCAGCGCCGGGGCGCGAATCCGGTTCTTCCGCGTGGCCTTTGGCGCGGCCAGCGATCAGCCGCTGGGCCGCAGCGAAGTGACGGACCTGCTGCGTGATGTCGAGCGTGCGGGCCGTGTCCGGGTGCATTGGAACGTCACCGAGGCGATGCCGCGCAATCAGATCAAACTGGCCTTTCTGGCCATCATGTGCTGCGAAAGCGCCATGCCGATGGGCGGCGAGGTCAAGATCGACAGCGTGGGCGACAAATGGACGGTCACTGGTACGGCCGACCGCATGAATGTTGATCCGGACCTGTGGAAAAGCCTTCCGACCGGCACATTCGCCAACAAGGTTACGCCGGCGCAGGTGCAGTTCGCCCTGCTGCCGCAGACGGCGGCCGCACAGGGCCGACGGGTCACGGCCGAGACGGGCGCGACCCGCGTGGTGCTGCGGTTTTGACGCGGCGACTCAGGCGCGCGTCGTGCCGTTGCCGCGCACCAGGTATTTGAAGCTGGTCAGCTGCGCCGCCCCCACCGGGCCGCGTGCGTGCATCTTGCCCGTGGCGATCCCGATCTCGGCGCCCATTCCGAACTCACCTCCGTCGGCAAACTGGGTCGAGGCGTTGTGCATCAAGATCGCACTGTCGAGCCGTTCAAAGAAGCGGTCGGCGGCGGACTGATCCTCGGTCATGATGCAATCGGTGTGGTTCGATCCGTATTGGCGGATATGCGCGATTGCCGCGTCGATATCGGCCACCGGTTTTGCGGCGATGATGCTGTCCAGAAACTCCTTGCCCCAATCGTCATCGCTGGCCGGCACAGTGCCTTCGGTGGCCAGCGCACCTGCGGCATGCACCTCGACGCCCGCGGCCAGCAGCGCCGCGATCACGTCGCGCCCCAGCGTTTCCGCGATATCCTGATGCACCAGCAGGCATTCTGCCGCACCGCAGATGCCGGTACGGCGGGTCTTGGCGTTCAGCACCACGTCCAGCGTTTTCTGCGGATCCGCTGCCTTGTCGATGTAGATGTGCACGATCCCTTCAAGATGGGCAAAAACCGGCACCCGCGCCTCGCGCTGAACCAGCCCGACCAGCCCCTTGCCGCCTCGCGGAACGATGACGTCGACATAGTCGGTCATGGTCAGCAATTCCTGCACCGCCGCCCGGTCACGGGTCGGGACCAGCTGGATCGCATCCTCGGGCAGGTTTGCGGCCTTCAAACCCTCGACCAGGCAGGCGTGGATCGCGGTCGAGGAATGAAAGCTTTCGGATCCGCCGCGCAAGATCACGGCATTGCCCGACTTGAGGCACAGCGCCCCGGCATCCGCGGTCACGTTCGGGCGGCTTTCATAAATCACGCCGATCACGCCAAGCGGGGTGCGTACCCGGCGGATTTTCAGCCCCGAGGGCATGTCCCATTCGGCCAGAACCTCACCCACCGGATCGGTCTGTGCGGCCACGGTGCGCAACCCGTCGACCATGCCCTGAATGCGCGCCTCGTCCAGCATCAGACGGTCCATCATGGCCGGGCTCAGACCCTTTTCGCGGCCATAGTCCAGGTCTTTTTTGTTGGCCTCGATGATCTGTGCGCGGTTCTTCCACACGGCTTCGGCGGCGGCCATCAACGCCGCGTGTTTGCGTTCGGCTGAGGCGAAGGCCAGGTCCCGAGACGCATCCTTGGCGCGCTTGCCAAGATCGGCCATCAGGGCGGGAATGCTGTCAAAGTCCTTCATGTCATCTGCCTTTCCGGTCGTCGGACCAGCCAAATCTATCAGTTTTCGCGGCTACAAAGCCAGATCGTCACGGTGGATCATCACCGCACGGCCGGGATAGCCGAGGGTGTCCTCGATCTCGGAGGATTTGCGCCCCTTGATGGCGTCGGCCTCGTACGCGGTGTAGCGGCTGAGCCCCAATCCCATGCGTCGGCCCTCGTGGTCCTTGATGGCCACCGGGTCGCCCCGTCCGAAATCGCCCGTCACCTCGACGATGCCGGCCGGTAACAGGCTTTTGCCATTCTGCAGCGCCCGCGCGGCCCCTGCATCGACCGTGATCTCGCCCCGCGGCTTCATCGCCGAGATCCAGCGTTTGCGCGCCGCATGCGGGTCCAGCTTGGCCTTGAACCAAGTGCTGTTCGCGCCATTGTTCAGCAGCTTCAGCGGGTTCAAAGGCGATCCTTCCGTAATCGCCATGTCGCAGCCCGCCGCCGTCGCCATCTGCGCGGCCATCAGCTTGGTCTTCATGCCGCCCTTGGACAGCCCCGAACCGGCGTCACCGGCCATCGCTTCGATCTCGGGCGTGATCGCGTCGATCACGTCAAACCGGGTGGCAGAAGGGTCCTCGGCAGGGTTGCCGGTGTAGAATCCATCGACATCGGACAGCAGAATCAATTGGTCCGCACCGACGGTCACGGCGATCTGCGCGGCTAGGCGATCATTGTCGCCGTAACGGATTTCATCCGTGGCCACCGTATCGTTCTCGTTCACGATGGGCACAACACCCAAACCCAGCAGAGTTTCCAGCGTCGCGCGCGAATTCAAGTACCGGCGGCGGTTCTCGCTGTCTTCGAGCGTCACCAGAACCTGCGCCGTGGTGATGTTGTGCGGCGCCAACGCCTCTTCATAGGCCCGCGCCAGCCGGATCTGCCCGACGGCGGCAGCGGCTTGAGATTGCTCCAGCGACAGTGCGGTTGCGGGCAGGCCCAGAACACCGCGCCCCAGGGCGATCGAACCGGAAGAGACCAGAACCACATCCGTCCCCTGCCCTTTGAGCCACGCCACGTCCTGCGCCAGCGAATGCAACCAGTCCGAACGCAGCTTGCCGGTCGCACGATCGACCAGCAACGCCGAGCCGATCTTGACCACCAGGCGCTTTGCGTCGGTCAGGGCTGCCACGTCTCGCGCTCCTCGGTGGGTTTCTGGCGCAGGCGGTTCTCGTCGATCTGGGCGCGCAGGGCTCGCAGAACTTCGGTCACGCCCTGCCGGGCGACGCCCGACATGGTCATGACAGGGCCACCCACGGCCTCTTCCAGCTCGGCCTTGGCCAGTTCAAGCTGTTCTTCGTCCAACGCGTCAATCTTGTTCAGCACGGTGATACGGGGCTTGTCGGCCAGCGCGCCGCCATAGGCCTCAAGCTCGTGGATGATGGTGTGATAGTCCTGCGCGATGGTCTCAGACGTGCCATCGACCAGATGCAGCAACACCGCGCAGCGTTCGACATGGCCCAGGAAACGGTCGCCGATGCCGCGGCCTTCATGCGCGCCTTCGATCAGGCCGGGAATGTCGGCCACCACGAACTCTACGTTGTCCACGCCGACGACGCCCAGATTGGGGTGCAGCGTGGTAAAGGGATAATCGGCGATCTTGGGCCGGGCGTTCGAGGTGGCGGCCAGAAAGGTCGATTTGCCCGCATTCGGCAGGCCCAGCAGCCCCACATCGGCAATCAATTTCAGACGCAACCAGAGTGTACGGTCTACGCCCGGCTGCCCCGGATTGGCCCGGCGCGGCGCCTGGTTTGTGGCCGATTTGAAATGCAGGTTGCCAAAACCACCATTGCCACCCCGCACCAGCAGGACACGTTGCCCCACCTCGGTCAGGTCGGCGATCACCGTCTCCTGATCCTCGTCCAAGATCTCGGTTCCGACGGGCACACGCAGGATGATGTCGTCGCCATCCTTGCCGGTGCGCTGCTGGCCCCGGCCGGGCTGGCCGTTCTTGGCAAAGAAATGCTGCTGATAACGGAAGTCGATCAGGGTGTTCAGCCCGTCCACGACCTCGGCCCAGACGGACCCGCCCTTGCCGCCGTCCCCGCCATCGGGGCCGCCGTATTCGATGTACTTTTCGCGTCGGAAGCTGACGCACCCGCTACCGCCGGCCCCGGACCGGATGTAGACCTTTGCAAGATCGAGAAATTTCATGTCAGTCCCCTACTGCAAAGGCCCCATCGGCCACAAGTCAGAGTTTTTTGCTGTACGTCCAGGTGGGCACATTTGCGTCGCGCGCCACCGAGAAGCTTTCGGCATCGCCAAGATACTGGAACCCGCAATGGGTCAGAACACGCGCCGAGGCGGGATTGTCCTGAAACACGCTGGCAAACATCGTGGCGTTTTCCAGCGGGTTCGCCTGAACCAGCGCTTCCACCGCCAGCGAGGCGATGCCCGTGTTCCAGTACAAGGGCGCGACCCAATAGCCGACTTCGGACTGGTTGCGATCAAGCCGCTTGAGCGAGATCACCCCGATCAACTCGGGCCCGCCATCCTTGGTGGCGTCCATGGCCCAGACGTCCTCGTCCCGATCCTCGGCCATGGCGCGGGTTACGAAAGCCTCGATCGAACCGGGCGGCAAAGGGTGCGGGATCGACGTGGTCATGCGCGCCACGCGCTCGTCCCCTGCGTAATGCTCGATCAGGCCCATGTCCGACCGGCGCAGCGGGCGCAGGTCGAACCGCTCGGTTTCAATGACCGGCTGATTTATGATTGCCTCAAGTTTCATTGGTGTGTTCCTCCTCCGAACAACACGAAAAGTACGGATGCAACAGTCAGACCCGCGAGAGTCCACATCAGATATTTTTCCGCCGGCCTTCCCGCAACCACGCGGGCAATTCTATCCCCCGCAAAGGTCCAGATCGGATGCAGGACCAACTGGCAGGTCAACAGAACGAGCGCGATCGTGAGCGTCGCACTCAGCACCGATGTCCCCGCCGCTACGAAACCGGTGAACCCCGCGATGATCATCGCCCACGCCTTGGGGTTCAGTGGATGCACCACCAACCCGGCCCAGAATCCGGGAACCGACTCGCCTGCGCCCTGATTGGACAGGCGAAGGTTGGCGATTTTCCACGCAAGCCAGCAAATATATGCCGCCGAAGCATATTTCAGAACTGCAAACGCGGTGGGGGCCTGTTCTGACAGTTGCAGAAGGCCAAAGCCCAGCGGCCAAATGATCAGCTGCTTGCCCAGAATCACGCCCGCCACGAAAGGCAGTGCCGCGCGGAACCCATAGCGCGCACCCGTTCCCAACAGGACCATGTTGGCCGGTCCCGGCGTGCCGACCTGGCTGGCGGCAAAGATCAGGAAACTGGTGGTCGCAACGGGCATCGGGGTTTTCGATCACATCTGCGTCAAAACGAAAAAGGGACCGGCACTTTGTGCCGGTCCCCCATGAATTTTTCTTAAACCTTCTGGGTTTCGGCTTACTCTGCGGCCTCCGCCACTGGCAGGACCGAAATGAAGGTGCGGTTTTTCAGTCCCTTGTGGAACTTCACGGCGCCATCGACAGTTGCAAAGATGGTGTGATCCTTGCCCATGCCCACGCCTTCGCCCGGCCAGAACTTGGTGCCGCGTTGACGCACGATGATGTTGCCTGCAACGGCAGCCTGGCCACCATACAGTTTCACGCCAAGGCGACGACCCGCTGAGTCGCGGCCGTTACGGGAGGAACCGCCAGCTTTTTTATGTGCCATTCTCTCTCTCCTTAGCCTTTGGCCAGCTCTTTGGCCTGCTCAACCCATTCGGGTTTCACTTTGACCGTTTCGATAGCAGCAATCTGCTCGTCCGACAAGGCGGCCAGAGCGGCAAAGCTTTCGATACCGGCCTCGGCCAGTTTCTTGGCAGCTGCGGGACCAACACCGGTGATCTTGGTCAGATCGTCAGCGGCAGCAGCGGCCGGGGCTTCTGCCTTGGCAGCGGCTTTCTTGGCGGGTTTCGCTGCTTTCGCAACTTCACCTGCCGGTGCGGAACCGGTGGCGGCCTTGACGCCCGACTTGTCCGCACCCGAGGGCAGGATGTCGGTGATCTTGACCAGGGTCAGCTTTTGACGGTGGCCAACGGTGCGCTTCGAGCTGTGCTTGCGGCGGCGCTTGACGAATTTGATGACCTTGTCACCTTTGATCTGTTCGATCACTTCTGCCTGAACGGCCGCGCCATCGATGAACGGCGCACCGACAACGGGGGCATCGCCACCCAGCATCAGAACGTCGTTGAATTGGACTTTTTCACCAGCGTCGGCAGCCAGTTTTTCAACGCGGAGCACGTCGCCCGCCTGAACCTTGTACTGCTTGCCGCCAGTCTTGAGGACTGCAAACATGCGTCTTTCCTTTTTCTACCGCGTTCTGTGGTCCCCGTCAGACGGGTGTTTCGGCCAAAGCCACCTCGAACAGCGCGCCCTTTTCGGGCGGATGAACGACCATCAGGGCGCACCCGTCCGGCCAGCAATAACGAGACCCGGCGCGGAGGTTCCGGCCGGGATGCGCGCTTATCCATGGATACCGGCCCAAAGTCAACACCAAACCGCGCCTAAAGATCTGATGCGTTCAGAACCTGCCCCACCGTAAAGCCAACCTGATAGGAAAGATCCTCGTACATGTCGCCAAGCCCCGCAAACAACGCGCGGTTCAGCGCCCGGCCGGCCTCGGTCCGGGAAAAAGCGATGTTTTCGCGCAGCTGCACCGGATCAAGCGGACCATAGGCCAACATCAGGAACGAATACAGCCATTCGCGCGTGTCATCCTCGGTTTCTCCGGCCTGTTCGAGCAGTTGCGCCAGCATCTGGTCACTGTCCGCGACCACGCCCTGCCCGTCGGCGAGCCCGCGCAGAAACGCGTAATCCGCGCCGAGGGTGCCGGCGACATTCTGGTCCACTAGATCATTGATCTGGACAAATTCGTCGATCAAGCGAAAGAACTCGGCCTCCTGATCCGCCCCGGCAAGGGCGTCCAAGGCCGCCTGCCGGATCGATTCTTCCGAAAAGGCCCGCCGGGCGGAATTCTCGAGCCGAACGACCGTCCGGCCGGTCTCGCCCTCGAAAAACACGGCCGCCTGTGTCATCTCGGTCGCGGTCATCCCGGCGTCCAGGGACTCGATCAGCCGATCATGCATCCACGCAGGGTCATAGAGGTCCTCGATCTGAGCCCGCAGATACGAGCCGCCCCGGCCCTCCAGCATGGCCGCGTCGATGTCACCGACCTGCTGAACGCCCTCGTTGCTGAGGATATGCGCCACTTCGCGCAGGTGCAGCGCTGCAGCCAACCGCTCGGCCGTCTCGGACGTTGCCGCGGCGGCCGCCCATCCGGCGCAGATCAGCCACAGGGTCAGAACGACCCGCATCAGATGTCCTGAACCGGGCGCAGCTCGGCCATCCGCGCGGCCAGCGTCTCGAACCGGTTCGCCATGATCTCATACTGCACCGCATTGAGCAGTTCATAGACCTGCTGCATCAACGGATGCTCGAGCGCGCGGGTGTAGGCCTCGAGATCGGCGTCCGAGAAGGGTTGATAAGTATAAGCGGCATTGGCCAACGCCGACTGCTGCATTGATTGGCGCATCTGGGTCTCGTTCGCCTTCATCATCGCGCGCAGGCCGTCGGCGTCGAGTTGCAGATCGATGACACCGGCCGCACTGGCAGCCAGAAGAAAACGCACCTGGATTTCCTGGACCGCCCGCAGCGCCGTTTCGCTGGCGTCGATCGCCCTGTTCATCCGCTTGAGGATCTCGACCCGCATCGACCCCTCTCGGACCAGATCGGCCACGATCCTGAGACCCTCGGCCTGCTTGGCGTCATCGTCCTCGATCATGTGCGAGGCGTTCTCCGCCTCGACCAGTCGCTGTCCCAGATCCGAGGCATAGAACTCGACCGCATGGGTCAGGGCCTCGTCGCTAAGCGTCTGCTCCAGTATGGACACAGCGGTTTCGTGCATCTTTTCGGTGTCGAACACCTCTTCCGACAACCGTGTCCATTGCGAACCGAACCCCTCGGGGTCGATCCCCACCATCTGAGGCGCCGAAGCGGACGCCAGCGCGATGCTCTCCAGCGCCACGTCGAATCCGGTGGTTTCCAGGAAGGCCTCAATCCGGTCTCGGCTTGCGGCCTGTGCCGCCTGCCCAAGCGCAAACAGCAGACCCAGCGAGAAAATAGCGATACGAGCGATGAAGGTAATGGAGTATTGCATGGGCTTCAGCCTAGGATATTTCACCGCTCAGGCAATGGAAAATCGGCCGGATGCGATATTGACGAATTTTCTGCTTGCACCCTCCGGCGATCATCACTAAATCCCCCCCTCACAGACCCCCGCGGAGAGGTGCCGGAGTGGTCGAACGGGGCGGTCTCGAAAACCGTTGTGGGTGCAAGCCCACCCAGGGTTCGAATCCCTGTCTCTCCGCCACTATCACTATACATGATCGCATTGCAGTACGCGGCTTGGATGAATTCATCGCGCCTTTTTCCCGTGACGGCGTGATCTTGCCGGCCCAACTGCGCCGATCAGCGCCCGGCGGCTCAAACGCGGATCGGGGAAGGAAAACACGGGTTTTCCCCTTTGAACTCAACTAGTTTGAGCACATCTCGATACCATGCATCCAAAGAGGAGACCCGTGATGTCCCGCCTGATCCTTGTCGCCGTCATCGCCGTTCTAGGCGTCGGCGCCTATTTGTATTTGAACCAACCCGAACCCACTCCGGCCGAGAAACTTGAATCGGCCGCGCAACAGGCCGGAGAGGCCATCGGCGACGCCGCGACCGCCGTGACCGAAGCCGCAGAGCAAGCACTTTCGGAAGCTGGAGATCAAGCCAGCGAAGCTGCGTCTTCAGTCGTCGAGCAGGCCTCGGAAACTGCCGAGCAGGCGGATCAGGCCGCCACTGACCTTGCCGATCAGACCAGCGATCAGGTGGCTGCGCTGACGGCTCAGGGAAGCGAACTGATCAACGCTTGGGTTCAGGAGGGCATGCTGACCGCGGATCAGTTCGACTATGACAAGATGGTTGACGAGGTGCGCAACAGTCAGCTGAGCCAGGACATCCAGGCCAAGGTCATTGCCATTCTGGACGAGATCAAGGCCGCCCCGGAAACCGCCGCCCTGAAGCTGCAGGAATTACGCAACCTGCTGATCCAATGAGGTTTTCCTGGGCCGCCCGGCAGCATGGCGCAGGATGTCCGGCCAAGCCGAGCCGCTTCCGTAACGTAACGGAACGGGTCGATTGACGGACAGGGCCGCATTTGCTTGGCTTGGCTCCAACAGGCTGCCCTGATCGGCTGTGGCCTTGGTTGATCCCAGCGTGCGGGCAATCCACCCGCTTGGGACGGGCCACAAAAAATCGGGTAACGACCCAAGAGGAAGAGCAAAGTGACCGAGTTGCCCAAAACCATGTTCGCCGTGGTGCAGAAATTCGAAGGATACGCCAAAACCGCCACCGGACCTGTGATCGAGCAAGCCTCGGACTGGCTGGAAGAGGTCGAAATCCCGGTGCCCGCTGCGGGGCCCGGTCAGGTTTTGATCCGTCTGCGCGCCGCTTCGGTGAACCCGTCCGACATCCACTTCATCAAGGGTGAATACGGCCAGTCACGCGTCAAGGGCGCCCCGGCTGGCTTCGAGGGGTGCGGTGACGTGGTCGCCACCGGAAAAGGGGCCGAGGCGCTGATGGGCCAGCGCGTGGCTTTCGTCGCCTCGGGTTCGGGGGCCTGGGCCGAATATGCGCTGACCCAGGCACAGATGTGCATCCCGTTGCGCGCCGAGATTTCGGATGACGACGGGGCCGCGCAGATCGTGAACCCGCTGACTGCGATGGCGATGGTCGATATCGCCAAATCGGCCGGAGAATCCTTTGTCGTATCGGCGGCAACCAGCCAGTTGGGCAAGCTGATGTGCGGGTTGGGGCGTGATTTGGGGCTGAAGCCCATCGCCATGGTTCGCCGAGCCGAGGCGGTTGAATTGCTGAAATCCTACGGCGCGGCCGAGGTTCTTGTGACCACCGACAGCGATGTTGTCGAGAAATTCGCGCAGACCAGCGCAACCCTGAAACCGCGCGTGTTTCTGGATGCGGTCTGCGACCAGCTGTCCGAGCAGATCTTCTGCGCCATGCCCAACGGCGCGCGCTGGGTCAGCTATGGCAAGCTGAGCACCGAGGCCCCGCGACTGACCCAGATGGGGCAAATGATTTTCATGAGCAAGCGGATCGAAGGGTTCTGGCTGACTCAGTGGATGATGTCCACGCCGCCCGGGGACCAGATGCGCGTGGTGGCCGAAGTGCAAGCCCGGTTTGCCGACGGACGCTGGAAAACCGACGTGTCCGCGCACCTGCCGCTAAGGAACATCGTGTCGGGCCTGGCCGATGCGATGAAAAAGAGTGACGGGAAGGTCATCATCACGCCATAGTAGAATAAGCCCCCCGGAGATTGGAGGAGATCCGGGGTGCGCAAAAGACGCCGGGCCAACCGGCAATTGGGAGGAGAATTTGGACAACGCACAGCTGCTGATCAGCGGGCTGGCGAATGGCTGTGTCTACGGCCTGATCGCGCTTGGCTTCGTGCTGATCTACAAGGCGACCGAAGCGGTGAACTTCGCCCAGGGCGATTTCATGATGCTGGGCGCCTTCGTCACCATCGGGTTGACCAATACCGAATATATGGGCCTGCCCTTCTGGCTGGCCCTACCCATCTCGCTGGGGATCATGGGCGCGCTGGGGTATCTGCTGGATCGGCTGATCATCCGCCGCCTGTTCGGAGAAAGCCAGACCGCCGTGGTCATCCTGACCATCGCCCTGGGCTTCGTGATCCGCTTTGTCGCCGGGCTGATCTGGGGCCACG
Organism: Ruegeria sp. BHSC037; assembly: GCF_059613045.1. Taxonomy (NCBI): domain Bacteria; kingdom Pseudomonadati; phylum Pseudomonadota; class Alphaproteobacteria; order Rhodobacterales; family Roseobacteraceae; genus Ruegeria; species Ruegeria sp. BHSC037. Next base: position 21,063 of record NZ_JBXWRT010000017.1, on the reverse strand, counting down.
AGCCGCAGACGTTGGAAAATCCGCTGGCCGGCAAGGAGGTCCGCTTTGGCGGCCTGGTTCTGGGGATGGAGGACGTGGCGGTCATCGTCGTGACCGTGCTGCTGACCTGGGCGCTCTACGTGTTTTTCAGCAAGACCAAGCTGGGTCTGGCGATGCAAGGCGCCTCGCAGAACCAGCTGGCGGCCTATTACATGGGGGTGCCGGTCAAGCGTGTGCAGGGTTTCATCTGGGGGCTGGCCGGTGTCGTGGCCGGGATCGCGGGCATCCTGTTTGCCGCCAAGGGCTCGGTCGATCCAACCACCGGGCTGCTGGGGATCAAGGCCTTTGCGGCGGCGGTCATCGGCGGGTTCGGTAGCCTGCCCGGAGCCTTGGCGGGCGGCCTGATCGTCGGCGTGATCGAACCCTTCGCCAGCCGCTACATCGCCGCGGGCTACAGCCAGATCGCGCCTTATGCGCTGTTGCTGGCGGTGCTTATCTTCCGTCCGCACGGCCTGTTCAGCCAGGTCCGGGTGAAGAAGGTCTGAGCGCATGAGGATCGTTTTCAAAACCGACTATATGCAGGACATCCGCCCGTGGAAGGACGGATACCAATTGTCGCTCTACCTGCTCCTGCTGGCGGTGGTCTTTGCCGCGCCGTGGTGGCTGGACGCGTTCTATCTGGGAGAGCTGACGAACGTTCTGATCTGGGCCATCGCCGGGCTGGGCCTGATGATCCTGACCGGGCATACCGGCCAGGCCAGCCTGGGCCACGCGGCGTTTCTGGCCTTTGGCTGTTATGCCAACGTGATCCTGATCGAGGCCGGCGTGCCGTTTCTGGTGGCATTTCCGCTGGCCGGCATTCTGACCGGTATCGCCGGGGTCACTGTCGCCATTCCTGCCCTGCGGCTGCACGGCATCTATCTGGCGATCTTCACCCTGGCTCTGTCGATCCTGATGGACGACCTCATCGTTCTTGCCGAACCGATCACCGGCGGCGTGGCGGGCAAATACATGGGCGGGGTCGAGATATTCGGCCATCTGGTCGATCGCTGGGGCACGCCCGAGCAGTTCTACTGGCTGGTGCTGGCCGTCACGGTTCTGGTCACGCTGGGCTATATCAACCTTCTGCGTACGCCGCTGGGGCGCAGCTTCATCGCGGTGCGTGACTCGGAAGTGTCCGCGCAGGCGATGGGCATCGACATCGCGCGCACCAAGACAGTGTCCTTCGCCCTGTCTTGCGCCGTTACCGGATGGGCGGGTGCGCTGATGGGCCTCTATGCCGGGGCCTTCAACAACGAAACCTTCAGCGTGGTGATCTCGATCCAGCTGCTGATGATGATCGTGATCGGCGGGCTGGGCTCGATCCACGGCGCGTTTCTGGGCGCCATCGTCATCGGGTTTCTGCCGCAGTTCCTGTCGATCGCCAAAGAATATGCAGGCGCCCTGTTCGGTGGCGGAACCGTCGCCATTCCGGGGCTGGAATTCGGTATCTTCGGCATGATCCTGATCGGGTTCATCCTGTTCGAGCCGATGGGCATCTATGGTCGCTGGCTGAAAATCCGTACCTGGTTCGAGCTGTTCCCCTTCTACCGCAAGGACATGTTCAAGCGGCAGAAATCCTATCTCAAGACGGAGCGCCTGAGATGAGCCTGCTGGAATTCGAGAACGTCACCCTGAAATTCGGTGGCCTGACGGCGGTTAACGACCTGTCCTTTTCGGTCGAAGAAGGCGAGGTCTTTGCCATCGTCGGACCGAACGGGGCGGGCAAATCCACGGTGTTCAACCTGATCTCGCGCTTTTACGACCCATACGCGGGCCAGATCCGTTTCGACGGGCACGATCTGCTGCAGGTCAAGCCCTCGGGCGTGGCCGCCTATGGCGTGGCGCGCACCTTCCAGAACATCGAGCTGTTCGAACATGCAACCGTGTTGCAGAACCTGCTGGTCGGGCGGCACCGCCACCGGCGTACCAACCTGCTGTCTGAGGTATTCTTTACTCCCTCGGCCCGCCGGCAAGAGCTGGAGAACCGCGAGAAGGTCGAAGAGATCATCGATTTCCTCGACCTGCAGGCCTATCGCGACAAGATGATCGCCGGCCTGCCCTACGGCGTCCGCAAGGTGGTCGAGGTCGCGCGCGCGCTGGCCACCGACCCCAAGCTGCTGCTGCTGGATGAACCGGCCTCGGGGCTGTCGGTCGAAGAAACCACCGACATGCGCTGGTGGATCGACGACATCCGGCGGCAGATGGGGATCACAGTGTTGATGGTCGAACATGACATGGGGCTGGTATCGGGCGTGTCCGACCGGGTGCTGGCCATGGCCGATGGGGCGAAACTGGCCCTAGGGACACCGGCGCAGGTGCAATCGCACCCCGCCGTCGTCGAAGCCTATCTGGGGAAAGCCTCATGAGCGCACCGATTCTGAGCATCCGCAACATCGAAAGCTTCTATGGCCCGATCATGGCGATCCGCGGCGTGTCGCTGGACGTGCACCCGGGCCAGATCGTCTCGATCCTGGGCGCCAACGGGGCGGGCAAGACGACGCTGATGAAGACCGTCTCGGGCGTGATGGACCCGGAAAAGGGAACCATCACCTTCGACGGCGAGGAAATCCAAGGGTTAGAGCCGCACAAGATCGTCCAGAAGGGCATCGTGCATGTGCCCGAGGGGCGCGAGGTGTTCCCGCTGCTGACGGTGAACGAAAACCTCAGCCTGGGGGCCTATACCCTGCACGACAAGGCCCAGATCGAGCGCGACCGCGAGTTGGTGTTTTCTTACTTCCCGGTCCTGAAGGAACGCCGCAATCAAGAGGCCGGCACTTTGTCGGGTGGGCAGCAGCAGATGCTGGCCATCGGCCGCGGCCTGATGGCCAACCCGCGCATCATGCTGCTGGACGAACCCTCGCTGGGCCTGTCGCCGCTGCTGGTCCAAGAGATCTTCGGCATCCTCAGACGTTTGAACGACGAGCAAAACATGACCATGATGCTGGTCGAGCAGAACGCCAACGCCGCGCTGGAACTGGCCGATCATGGTTATGTCATGGAGGTCGGGCGCATCGTGATGGACGGCCCCGCCGGCATGCTGATGCGGTCCGAGGACATCCAGAACTTCTATCTGGGCGTGCAGGAGGAAGGCGCGCGGGAAAACCGCCGCTGGAAACGCAAGAAGACGTGGAGGTGAGCCGGATGAACATGACCACCCTGCCCCCGCAGACCACCATCAACGGCGTTCAATTCAACGCCACGCCCGGCCAGCGCCCCGTGAGGGTCGATGGCTGCGTTACCATCCCCGAGCTGTTCCAGAAACGCTGCGCCGCCCTGGGCGACCGCACCGCGCATCGGGAAAAGGATCTGGGCATCTGGAAATCCTATTCCTGGGCCGACTACTGGCAGCACGCCAAATGGATCGGGCTGGCGCTGCGCAAGCTGGGACTGCAACGCGGTGAGGTCGTCTCGATCCTGTCCGAGGACCGCAAGGAATGGGCCTGGTTCGATCTGGGCATCCAATGCGTCGGCGGCATCGCCTCGGGAGTCTACACCACCGATTCCGCCAGCCAGCTGAAATACCTGGTCAATGACAGCGACAGCCGCTTTCTGATCGTTGAGGACGAGGAGCAGCTGGACAAGTTTCTGGACATTGAAGACGAGGTGCCCGGCCTGTTGAAGGTCATCATCCTTGAAGACGAAGGCCTGCACGACCTGGCCCATCCCCGCTGCATGATGATCAAGGATCTCTATGCCCTCGGCCGTGAGGCCGAGCGCGAAGAGCCGGGCCGATTCGAAGCCGAAATCGCGCTGGCCACGCCGCAGGACACTGCGCTGCTGATCTATACCTCGGGCACCACCGGCATGCCCAAGGGCGCGATGCTTAGCAACGAAAACATCATGGCCGCGATCGAATGCGGCGCACGCTGCCTGCCCGCGCTGGAGACGGATGAGCAGCTCTGCTTTTTGCCGCTGTGTCATATCCTGGAACGCGATGTTTCGATTTATTTCCCGCTGGCCTCGAAATGCACGGTGAACTTCGCGGAAAGCCCCGAGACGGTCTTTGCCAACCTTCAGGAAGTTTCGCCCTCGACCTTCACCGCCGTTCCGCGCGTGTGGGAGAAGATCTATTCGCAGGTGCTGATCATGGCGCAAGAGGCCACCCCGGCCGGGCGTGCCGCCTTTGGCATGGCGCTGAAGGCCGGGATGAAACGGGCCGAGTACATCCTGCAGGGCAAACCGGCGCCGCCGGCGGTGGCCGCGAATTTCTGGCTGTGGGACCGGCTGGTGCTGCGCAACCTGCGCCGGATGCTGGGCATGGACCGGCTGCGGCGCGGCGGGTCGGGCGCGGCCCCGATCTCGCCCGAGCTGCTGAAATGGTACTGGGCCATCGGCGTGCCGCTGGTCGAGGGCTTCGGCATGACCGAGACCTCGGGCATCGCCACGCTGAACACGCCCGAGGCCAACCACATCGGTACCATCGGCAAGCCCGCACCGGGGATCGACCTGCGCATCTCGGACGAGGGCGAAATCCAGATCCGCGGCCTGAACGTGTTCCAGGGCTATTGGCGCAACAATGCCAAGACCGCCGAAACCTTCACCGCCGATGGCTGGCTGCGCACCGGCGATATGGGGCACGTGGACGCGGACGGCTATGTCACCATCACCGGCCGCCTCAAGGACATCATCATCACCGCCGGCGGCAAGAACATCACCCCGGCCGAGATCGAAAGCCGGTTGAAGTTCTCGCATTACATCTCGGACGCGGTGATCATCGGCGACCGCCGCAAGTACCTGACGGCGCTGGTGATGATCGATCAGGAAAACGTCGAGAAGTTCGCGCAGGATCGCAAAGTGCCGTTCTCGAACTTCGCTTCGCTCTGCGCTGCAGCCGAGGTGCGCGAATTGATCGGCGCGGAAGTGGCCGCGGTGAACAAGGAATTCGCGCGGGTCGAACAGATCAAGGATTTCCGCCTGATCGACGTGCTGCTGACCGCCGAAGATGACGAACTGACCGCGACGATGAAACTGAAACGCAGCCTGGTGGAAAAGAAACACGCGCATCTCATTGAAGACATGTACAAATAGAACAGGGATCAATCCCAAGGGAGGAAGACACATGACCAAAGCAATCAGACGGCTGGCGGCGGCAACCGCCCTGTCCGCCCTGGCCTCGATGGGCTGGGCCGAAACGCAAGGCGTGACCGACGATGAGATCGTCATCGGGTCGGTCAATGACCTAAGCGGCATTTTTGCCGCCGTGGGGGTTCCGGCCACCAAGGGCGCGAACGTGGTGTTCGACCGGGTCAACGCCAATGGCGGCGTGCATGGCCGCAAGATCCGCTATGTGGTCGAAGACAACGGTTACCAGATGCCGCGCGCGATGCAGGGCTACAACAAGCTGCTGAACCGCGACAAGGTGTTTGCGATGCTGCAATCGCTGGGCACGCCGATGAACCTGGCCGGGTTCAAACTGCTGGACCCAAAAGGCATTCCCAACGTCGCCCCCCTGTCGGCCGCGCGGCAGATGCTGCAGGAGCCGATGAAGAACAAGTTCACCTCGTTTTCCAGCTATTACGACCAGGCGCGCGTGGGCGTGAAATATCTGGCGCAGGAATTCGGCGGCGACAAGGTCTGCACGATGTATCTGCCCACCGATTTCGGCAAAGAAATCCTTGAAGGCAGCCAGGAAGGCGCCAATGAAGCCGGCATTACCTTTGCCGCGGAAACCACTCATAAACCTGACGAAACCGATTTCGTGGGCTCGCTGAGCAAGCTGAAGGAAGAAGGTTGCGACATCGTAACAATCGCCTTGGGCGTGCGGCAGGCCATCACCGTGGTCGGCACCGCCAAGAAGATGGGCCTGACCGACATGAAGTTCCTAGGCACTTCGGCCAGTTTCCTGACCGTGGTGGCACAGGTGCCGGGTGGCGTGACCGACGGCTTTTACGCCGCCGCTTCGTGGCAGGACCTGTGGGCCCGCGCGGATGAACCCGCCCCCAAGGCCTTCATCGAGGAATACAAGGCCGCCACCGGCGAAGATCCGGTGGGCTTTTCGATGCTGGGCTATGCGGCGGCCGAAATGATGGTCAAGGCGCTAGAGGCCGCCGGCCCCGAGCTGACACATGACAGCTTTATCGCTGCGATGGAGTCACTGGATTATCAGGATGATCTGGTGGGCAACCACATGACCTTTGGCCCCGACGACCATCAGGGCGCCGATACGGTCTATGTCAGCGTGGTGGAAAACGGGGCGTGGAAGAAGATGCACGAGGAATAACACCAACTTCCGACCACGAAAAAAGGGCTCGCGGATGCGAGCCCTTTCCATTTTGTGCCCTCGGAAGCGATTAACGCTTCGAGAACTGGAACGAACGGCGGGCTTTGCGCTTGCCGTATTTCTTCCGTTCCACGACGCGGCTGTCGCGGGTCAGGAAGCCTGCGGCCTTCAGCGCGCCGCGAAGGCTGGGATCGTACAGCTGCAGCGCTTTCGAGATGCCGTGCTTGACCGCACCGGCCTGACCGGTCAGGCCACCGCCTTTGACGGTTGCGACCACGTCGAATTCACCTTCGACACCGGCAACCTGGAACGGCTGGCGCAGGATCAGCTGCAGAACGGGCCGTGCGAAATACACGTCCTGGTCTTTGCCGTTCACGGTGACCTTGCCGGAGCCCGGCTTGATCCAAACGCGGGCAACAGCGTCTTTACGCTTGCCGGTTGCATAGGAGCGACCCAGCTCGTCACGCACGGGCTCGCGCACGACGGTTTCTTCGGCCACGGTTTCAACGCCTGCGACGGCGCTCAGCTCTTCGAGAGTATTGATCTGATCAGCCATCGGTCATTAGCTCCGGGTGTTTTTCTTGTTCATGGATTTGACATCCAGAACTTCGGGGGCCTGGGCTTCGTGCGGGTGCTCGGCACCGGCATAGATGCGCAGGTTGGTCATCTGCTTGCGCGACAGACGGTTGCCCGGCAGCATGCGCTTGACGGCCTGGTAGACCACGCGCTCGGGGTGCGCGCCTTCCAGGATCTGCTGCTTGGTGCGCGACTTGATGCCACCCGGATGGCCGGTGTGCCAGTAGAAGTGCTCGTCGCGCTTCTTGCCGGTCATCTGGACCTTGTCGGCGTTGATGACGATGACGTTGTCGCCCATGTCCATGTTCGGGGTGAACGACGGCTTGTGCTTGCCACGCAGGCGCATGGCGACGATCGAGGCAAGACGGCCCAGAACAACGCCCTCGGCGTCGATCAGGATCCACTTCTTGTCGATGTCTGCAGGAGTTGCAGAGAAGGTTTTCATGTCAGGACAATCCTGTTTGATGTGAAAGACCGCCCCTGCCGAGGCGGCCCGAATTCGATGAATGGGTATCTAGACGCAAGGAAACTTCAGGTCAAGCGCAACCAAAGTGTTTTAAGCGTTTATTTTCAATGAGTTGCAAAATAGGTATTTATTTACCCCACAAAGTCAGACGCTGATTTGCTCGGGTGGATTGTCCAGCAGGATACGCAGGCGCAACATTGCTTCTTCGAATTTCCGCAGGGAGACGTGTCCGTTCATCGCGATGCGCACAGCGTTTGGTGCGCGCCCGTCCCGCAGGGCGAATTCATCGGCGGATCGAATCTGAATCCCCTCACGCTCGGCCGCGCGACTGAAAGCAGCGGCGCGCCAGCCTGACGGCAGGTGCAGCCACACAAAGGGAATTTCCGGATCCCAACTCAAATCGAACCCGCCCAGAGCATTCACCGCCACACGCACATACTCCCCCATCTTCACCCGCACATCCCGCGCCAGTCGACGGGCCGCGGGATCGGTCAGCAGCAGACGGGTCAGTTCGGCCAAAGGCTGGGCAAGGCCGAAATAGCCGTATTCGGCCGACCGACGTAGATCACTGCCGCGGTCACGCGGAGCGATGGCAAAACCCACACGCAGGGCCGGTGTCAGGGTCTTGGAAATGGACGAGACATGCCAGCCGCGATCGGGCGCCAGCGCCCGATAGCTGGGCGCACGCGCCTCGCCCATGCGATAGCAATCGTCCTCGATGATCTGCAGGTCGTGCCGTCGGGCGATCTCGACCACTTCCTGACGCCGCTCCAGTGGCGTGTGGCTGCCGGTCGGGTTCTGCACCTCGGGCGAGACGCAGATCGCCTGCGCCGGAGTCTGGCGCAGTACATGATCCAGCGCTTCGGGGTCGATGCCCCACTTGTCCATCTTTACCCCGACGACCTCGGCCCGCATCAACTCACCGGCGCGGCGGAACCCGGCATAGGACAGGTCCTCGACCAGAACCACGGGTTTCGGCCCGCGCAATAGGGTCTGGAACACAACGCACAACCCGCTTTGGCCACCATGGGTCAGCACGACGTCGTCGGCGTTCAAAGCGCCAAGCGGCAGGTCGGAAAGCCAGTCGACCACCGCCTGCCGCACGCCCTGATAAGCCTCGCGGGTGGGATAGTTCATGAACAAGGCCGGATCGCTCTGCGCCACGCGGGCAAGGCAGGACCGGATCAGGGCCACCTGCCCCACATCCGGCAGACGGGGGCTGAATAGGCTTACATTCTTTTCGTATTTGTCATCGCGCAAATGCAACTGCCGCGACCATACGTCATCCAGCAGAGGCGTCTTCGGCGGCGCCACGAATGTACCACGTCCGACCTCGGCGCTCAGCAATCCCTCGTCGGTCAGGATCGAATAGGCCCGCGCCACCGTACCGGGGGTGATCTTCAGCCGATAGGCCAGCTCGCGCACCGGCGGCAGTTTCGCTCCAACCTTTAGCGTATTGTTTTCTATGGCCCTTCGGATTGTGTCCGCCACAAGAGTATATTTGGGTCCCTTGGATTCAGGCAACGCCTGCGGCCAAATTGTATCCATTACAATTCTTCCTTTGCCTTCATCACAATCCCGAGTGTACCACGACAATGTACCGAGCATTTAAGTTTTGTGTCAATACAATTTTGGAAGGATACCCAGATGACACGCGCAATGCACACCTCCGCCCTTCTGCTGCTGAACGACAGCCCGCGGCTGCCGTTGGTCGCCGCATTGGCCGTACGGTTTGCGGCTACTGTCACCAAATGGGAACGTCGGCGCCGCAGCCGCATCAATCTTGGCAAGCTGGATGATCGCCTGCTGCGCGATGTCGGACTGAACCGCTTCGAGGCGGACCGCGAAAGCCGACGCCATTTCTGGATCGAATAAAGCATCCCCAGTCCCGTTCGCGGGACCTCTTCCTGGGCCGGGGGTCAGTCCCCGGCCTTTTTTCATCCGAACGCCGCCGCAGCCGAGCCCGCGGGGGGCAGCGAATAGGTCATGCTGGCCCGGGCGCAGGGGGCGTCGGCCCCGTCCGAATACATCAACACGTCCCCCACGGCCAGCGACCGCCCCAGCTTGAGCAACCGGCAATGCGCGATCAGATCGGTGCCGCCTTCGGGCTTGCGCAGGAAATCCATCGAACTGTTGGTGGTCACCGCCAGCGATTGCCGGCCCTTTCGCGCCAGAACCATCGAATAGACGCACACATCGGCCAGGGCGAACATCGAGGGCCCGGACACGGTGCCGCCCGGGCGCAGGTGCCGGTCTTCGACAACCAGGCGCATGGTGATCGTGTCCTCGGTCAGGGCTTCGATCACGAAATCCCTGTGTACCTGCGGAAAGACCTGCGCCAGGTACTGCGACAGTTCTTCCTTGTTCATTGCCAATGACATGCTTCCCCTCCTCGATTTGCCGACCTAGAGTTGGCCCGACAGCCAGCAGGAGGGCAAGATGGCAATTTTGGAACGTAGCGACACCGGGGCGATCACCCATCTGAAACTGAACGCGCCCGAGCGGCTGAACGCCCTGAGCGACGAGATGCTGGCCGCGATGCAAACCGAACTGGACGCCCTGCGCAATGACCGGTCCATCCGCGCGGTGATCCTGTCGGGCGCAGGCAAGGCTTTCTGCGCCGGCCACGACCTGAAACAGATGACGGCGGGCCGTCAGGCCGAGGACGGCGGCAAGGCCTATTTCACCGACCTGTTCAACCGTTGCGCGCGGATGATGATGTCGATCCAGTCGCTGCCCCAGCCGGTGATCGCGCAGGTTCACGGGATCGCTACCGCAGCGGGATGCCAGTTGGTGGCGACCTGTGATCTGGCCATCGCGGCAGACAGCACCCGGTTCGGTGTGAACGGCGTGAATATCGGCCTGTTCTGCTCGACGCCGATGGTCGCGCTCAGCCGCAACATCCCGCGCAAACAGGCCTTTGAAATGCTGACCACCGGCGACTTCATCCCGGCCCAACGCGCAGCCGAGTTGGGCCTGATCAATCGCGCGGTCCCCGAAACCGAGTTACAACAGGAAACATGGGCCCTGGCCGAAAAGCTGGCCTCGAAACTGGGGGCTGCCGTCAAGATCGGGAAGCAGGCGTTCTATGAGCAGATCCAGATGCCGCTGGAACAGGCCTATGTCTATGCCGGAGAGGTAATGGCACAGAATATGATGCATCGCGACACCGAGGAAGGAATTTCCGCCTTCATCGAAAAACGACCGCCCAATTGGACGCAATGACGCAAAGGTGATGAACAAAATTCTGGAATGTTCGCATTTTTTCACTTTCCAAAAGGGCAACTCTGTGGCAATGCTGAGACAGAGCCTAGGCTCTGACATTCTTTTGGGTCGCCGTGGGCGGAAGGTCCCTCCAGCCGGTCTCTCTCACTGGCGCTAAGATTCCCGCAGCGGCGACCCCAAGATTTTTCCCCTTTTTCAATGGCTTGACGCAGCAGTGCGTGTGAGTGTGGCTGACCGTTGCGCAATCGGCCCGCGTGGCTTATGTGAACGCGCATGACACAGAAATTGCATATCGTGGGCGGCGGCATGGCCGGATCCGAGGCCGCATGGCAGGCCGCCGAGATGGGTGTGGACGTCGTGATTTACGAAATGCGCCCCGAAACTGGCACCTTTGCGCACCAGACCGGCAACCTGGCCGAGATGGTGTGTTCGAACTCGTTCCGGTCGGACGATGACGAGCAGAACGCCGTCGGCCTGCTACATTGGGAGATGCGCGCGGCCAACGGGCTGATCATGGCCAGCGCTGATGCCCACCGCCTGCCCGCCGGCGGTGCCTTGGCCGTCGACCGTGAGCCTTTTGCCGAGACCGTCACCGCGCGCCTGAAAGCGCACCCCCGGGTCAGCGTCAGCCATGAAGAGGTGACAGAGCTGCCGGACCAAGGCCACTGGATCTTTGCCACCGGCCCTCTGACCTCACCCGCCCTGGGTCAGGCAATCCAGCGCGAGACCGGCGCCGAAGCGCTGGCCTTTTTCGACGCGATCGCCCCGATCGTCTATGCCGACACGATCGACATGAGCAAGGCGTGGATGCAGTCGCGCTATGACAAGGGCGAGACCGAGGAAGAACGAACCGCCTATCTGAACTGCCCGATGGACCGCGACCAGTACGAAGCTTTTATCGATGCGCTGCTCGCCGCCGACAAGACCGAGTTCCACGAAGGTGAGACCGCCGGCTATTTCGACGGCTGCCTGCCGATCGAGGTGATGGCCGAACGGGGCCGCGAGACCCTCCGCCATGGGCCGATGAAACCGGTGGGCCTGACCAATCCGCACCAGCCGGACGTCAAACCCTATGCGGTGGTACAACTGCGCCGCGACAACGCTTTGGGCACGCTGTTCAACATCGTGGGATTCCAGACCAAGATGAAATACGGCGCGCAGACCGAGGTGTTCCGGATGATTCCGGGGCTCGAGAATGCCAGCTTTGCCCGGCTGGGCGGCATCCACCGCAACACGTTCATCAACTCGCCCACCCTGCTGGACGCGCAGATGCGGCTCAAAACCAGGCCGAACATCCGGTTCGCCGGACAGATCACAGGGGTCGAAGGCTATGTCGAAAGCGCCGCGATGGGTCTGCTGGCCGGACGTCTGGCGGCTGCCGAGATTCTGGGCCACTCCCTGCCCCCGGTTCCGCAGGACAGCGCCATGGGCGCGCTGATCCATCACATCACCGGCGGGGCCGAGGCCAAGACCTTTCAGCCGATGAACGTCAACTTCGGCCTATTCCGGCCGGTCGACGGGTTGAAAGGCGGACGGCGTGGCCGCAAGGACCGCTACAAGGCCTATACCGACCGCGCCAAGGCCGCATGGCAGGCGTGGCTGGCCCAAGCCGACTGGACGCAGGACGCCGCGCCCGCCTAGACTGAGCGCATGAGCAAAAAATACCTCGACAAGACCTATGAGCTGAATTCGCCCCAGGAAACGCAGGCGCATTATCAGAAATGGGCCGCGTCCTACGAGGATGAAGTGGCCGAACACGGCTATGCCACTCCGGGCCGCGTGGCCGAGGCGCTGTGGGACAGGTTTCCGCACCCGCAGGAACCCGTGCTGGATTACGGATGCGGCACGGGTCTGTCGGGCGTTGCGCTGCACAAGGCCGGATTTCGCGTGATCGACGGTATGGACCCGACCCCGCGCATGTTGGAGGGCGCCGAGGCCAAGGGCGTGTATCGCAGCCTGACCCCCTTCGAGATTACCGACCCCAGCCCCGTGCAAACCGGCGCTTATCGCGCCATCACGGCCATCGGTGTGATCGGCGCAGGCGCAGCGCCGCCCGAAACCTTCGACATGCTGATGAAGGCCTTGCCCAAAGGGGGCCTGCTGGCCTTTTCGTTCAACGATCACACTCTGCAGGACCCGGCCTATACCGTCCGCCTGAGCGAATGGCTGGACATCGGCGCCGCGCGGCTGCTGTTTCGCGAACACGGGCCACACCTTCCGGGTCTGGATTTGAAGTCCGACGTTTATATCGTTGAAAAACTGTGACATTCATCACCCGCTTCGCCCCATCTCCAACCGGCCCCCTGCATCTAGGGCACGCCTATTCCGCGCTGCTGGCCCATGACATGGCCCACGCCAGGGCCGGGACGTTTCTGCTGAGGATCGAGGACATCGACCAGAGCCGCGCCCGCCCCCATTGGGAGGCGCAACTGAAAGACGATCTGGCTTGGCTGGGCCTCAGCTGGCCCGAACCGGTCATGCGGCAATCGGATCGGCTGGACCTGTATCACCGCGCGTTGGACGCAATGTGGGCGCGCGGCCTGCTGTATCCCTGCACCTGCAACCGCCGCGACATCGCCGCGGCCGCCAGCGCGCCACAAGAAGGCCAGCCGATGCTGGGCCCGGACGGGATCGTCTATCCCGGAACATGCCGCGCACGCTGGAACCCCGATTCAGCGCGCCAGCCGCGACCGACCGACCTGCCCTTGCGCCTGAACATGGCCGAGGCCTTGAAACAGATCAACTCCGCTCTCCAACCATCTGCTAAAACGACTAATTCAGCGCTGGCATTCATCGAGCAAGGTCACGGTCCCGGCGGAGAGACCGGGGCCATCTCCATCGAGGCTGATCAACTGCGCAGTGGCGTCGGTGACGTGGTTCTGTCCCGACGCGGAATGGGCACCTCGTATCACCTGTCGGTGGTTCTGGACGATGCCGCGCAGCAGATCACCCATGTGGTGCGCGGGCAGGATCTGTTCAAGGCCACCTGCATCCACGTTGTGCTGCAACGTCTTCTGGAACTGCCGACGCCGATCTATCACCATCACCGCTTGATCCGCGATGAAACGGGCAAGCGGCTGGCCAAACGCGACGACGCCCGCGCAATCGCGAAATATCGCGAGGAAGGCGCCTCGCCGCAGGACATCCGCGCAATGGTCGGGTTGTGAGGCACCGCCGTCAGGCCAACGGCGCCATCAATTCGACCTCATCACCATCGCGGACGGCGGTGTAGAAGCAGCTGCGCCGATTGGTGTGACAGGCCGGGCCGGTCTGATCGACCAGAACCAGCAGGCAGTCGCGGTCGCAATCCACCCGCAGATCGACCAGCTTTTGCACATGGCCCGAGCTTTCGCCCTTGATCCAGAACGCTTGGCGCGAGCGAGACCAATAGGTCACGCGCCCGGTCTCCAGCGTCTTGCGCACGGCCTCGGCATTCATCCAGGCCATCATCAGCACCTCTCCGGTGTCGTGCTGCTGGGCGATGGCGGGGATCAGCCCCGTTTCGTTGAATTTCAGCGTTGACGGGTCAAACGAGACGGCGCGCGACATGGCAAAAACCTTTTGCATCCCAGAACATGGCCACTATGTATGGGGAACACGCAGCGAGGGGAACCCATGTCCGGCGAAACCGATCTGATCAAGCTTTATTCCGGCCGCATTCTTGAACTGGCCGCCGACATCCCGCATTTGCAGCGCCTGGAAAGCCCCGGTGCAACCGTCAAGAAACGCTCGCCCCTGTGCGGGTCGACCGTCACCGTGGACGTCAAAGTGAAGGATGGCCGGGTTTCCGAGTTCGGGCAGGATGTGAAAGCCTGCGCGCTTGGCCAGGCCGCGGCCTCGGTGGTCGGCGGTGCCGTGATCGGTGCGACGCGCGCTCAGATCGAGCAGGCGCGCGATCAACTCAAGGCCATGCTCAAACAGGAAGGCCCCGCCCCTGACGCGCCTTTTGACGGGCTCGAGGTGCTGATGCCCGCGCGCGACTACAAGAACCGCCACGCCTCGATCATGCTGGCGTTGGACGCCACCGCCGAGGCCATGGCGCAGGCGGAACAGGCCAATTGCGCCTGAACATGGCATTTTCAGCACGTTGCATTTAACCTCCGGCCATATTTGCCGGAGATTTCAATGGAAAACCTGCTCGAACATTTCGTGACCCTGTGGGTCGTCATCGACCCGATCGGCACCATTCCGGTTTTCATCGCCGTAACCGCCGGCATCGATGTCGCCGCGCGCAGACGGACCGCCCTGCAGGCGGCCCTTGTCAGCGCGGGCGTCCTGCTATTCTTCCTGGTGTTCGGCCAATTGTTGATCGAGGCGCTCGATATCGGCCTGAACTCGTTCCAGGTGGCTGGCGGAATCATCCTGTTTCTGTTCGCCCTGTCGATGATCTTTGGCGAGAGCAAACCCGAGGTCGACCAACGCGTGGCCGAGGAAGACCGGCAGGACCAGCTGCACCAGCACAACCCCGCAATCTTCCCGCTGGCGGTGCCGTCTCTGGCCTCGCCCGGAGCGATGCTGGCCATCGTCATCCTGACCGACAATCACCGCTACAGCCTGGTCGATCAGGGCATCACCGCGCTGATCATGCTGACGGTGCTGGCGGCCGCCTTTGTATTGATGCTGCTGGCCGAGCCGATCATCCGCCTGATCGGTCATTCCGGCGCTGCCATCATCAGCCGCGTGATGGGCATGATCCTCGCCTCGGTCGCGGCCAACTCGGTTCTGTCGGCGCTGCTGGAAATCATCAAGACGGGACAATTATAAAAAACCGCCGCTCCTTCCGGGCGAAAGGGCGGCGGCAGTCATGCGTGTCTCGTGTGGGGTCCGGGTTCCGCGCGGGGCCGAGGCACGGCCCCTTCAAGGGGTTTGGGACAGGCAGGTCACCCTTGACTGAGATGGGGATGACAGCGCGGTGCTATCGGCACGAGATCGCAGGCAGAAAGGGTCAGAACCCGACAGGCAGATGCAGCGCCACCATCAGCATCACGATCAAGGACGCCGCGCCAGCTGCATCTTGCAGCAGCGTGCTTTGCGAACGGCTGATTGCGGTCTTGATCTGGCTCAGCATGGCGTCTCCTCCGGTCTGGCTTTAATACTTTGTTGACCTTTTGTTCTCACATTTCCCCGAGTCGGTAAAGAACTTTTTGAGAACATTTGTGAACTATTCGGGGGCTGAGGCCCTAACCCACTGAAATCAAACGGATCGCTTGATCCTGTTTCATCAGCCACAGAAGAACGCGCGCCGCGTTGCCGCGCTCGGTGGTCAGCTTGGGGTCGATGGCCAGCAATGCACGGGCATCCGTCTGGGCGATTTCCATCAATCCGGCCTGCCTCTCCAAGTCGGCGATCTGGAACCGGGGCAAGCCGGATTGCGCCGTCCCGATCAGGTCGCCTGCTCCGCGCATTTCAAGATCGGTCTGCGCGATGCGGAATCCGTCCTCGGTTTCGCGCAGCACTTCCAGCCGCCTGCGACCGCCCTCACTCAGCGGGGCTTGGTACATCAACAGGCAGGTCGAGGCCCCCTCGCCGCGCCCGACCCGCCCGCGCAGCTGGTGCAGTTGCGCTAGGCCAAAGATCTCGGCGCGTTCGATAACCATGATCGTGGCATTGGGCACGTTAACGCCGACCTCGATCACCGTCGTGGCCACCAGCACCTTGGTCTGCCCCGCCTGAAAGGCCGCCATGGCCGCGTCTTTCTCGGACGGAGGCATCTGGCCATGCACCAGCCCGACCACGCCTTCGCCCAATTGCGCCCGCAGATGTTTGAACCGCTCCTCGGCGGCGGTTAGATCCGAAACCTCGGATTCATCCACCAGAGGGCAGACCCAATAGCACTGCCGCCCCTCGCCAATCGCACGTCGCAGATGGTCCACAACCTCGTTCATGCGTTGCGTGCTGACGATCGCGGTCTTGACCGGTTTGCGCCCGGGCGGCTTTTCATCAAGCACCGACACGTCCATGTCGCCGTATTGTGCCAGCGCCAGGCTGCGGGGGATCGGCGTGGCGGTCATGACCAGAACATCGGCACCCCTGCCCTTTTCCGACAGTTCCATCCGCTGGCGCACCCCGAACCGGTGTTGTTCATCCACGATGGCCAGCCGCAGATCCTTGAACGCGACATCGCTTTGGAACACCGCATGGGTTCCGACCAGAATCTGTATGTCCCCAGCCTGCAAGGCCGCCAGTTTCGCGCGCCGATCGGCGCCCTTGTCGCGCCCGGTCAGGATCTCGAGCACCACACCGGCATCTTCGGCCAGCGGGCGCAGCCCTTCCAGGTGCTGACGGGCCAGAATCTCGGTCGGCGCCATCATCACACCCTGACCGCCGGCCTCGACGGCGATCAACAAGGCCATGAAGGCCACCAATGTCTTGCCCGCGCCGACATCGCCCTGAAGCAACCGGTTCATCCGCGCGTCCGAGGCCATGTCGGCCGCGATCTCGCGGATTGCGCGCTGTTGTGCCTGCGTCGGTTGATAGGGCAGTTTTTTCAGCACCTTCGACTGCAAAGCGCCGGTGCCGACGCTGACGATCCCGCGCGACTTGCGCTCACGCTGCCGCGCCAGGGCAAGGGTCAGTTGGTGGGCGAAAAGCTCATCATAGGCCAGACGCTCGCGTGCGGGTGCGAATGGGGCAACGTCATCGGCACCGCGTGGATTGTGGGCGTCGCGGATCGCTTCGGGCCATCCCGGCCATCCCCGGCGCTGAACCAAGGCCGGGTCCGCCCATTCTGCAAGATCCGGCACCCGGGCCAGCGCGCTTTGCGCCGCCTTGAAGGCGGTTTTCTGCGTCACCCCCTGGGTCAAGTGATAGATCGGCTCGAATTCCGGGATGGACCCGGCCTGATCGATCGGCACGACATGATCGGGGTGAACCATTTGGGCCGTACCGTCAAACAGTTCCAGCTTTCCCGAAATCACCCGCCGCGCCCCTTCCGGCAGGATTTTCTTCAGGTAGTCGCCGCGCGCATGAAAGAACACGAGTTGGAAATCACTCTGGCTGTCCTGCACAAACACCCGATAGGCGCCGCCCCGGTTGCGCGGCGGACGATGGGCACCCACGGTCACTTCGACGGTCAGGGTCGCCGGCAGGTCAACGCCGTGGATCGTGTCACGTCTGCGCCTGTCGATCACCGCATAAGGCAAGGCGAACAGCAGGTCGCGCGGCGTCTCAAGCCCAATCTGCCCCAACAGACGGGCCGTTTTGGGGCCGACGCCGTCCAGCGTCTCGAGTCCCGCAAACAGCGGGAAGAGCTGCTCGGGGCGCCCGCTCATGCGTCCCCGATCAGGTGCAGCCATTCGTCTTCATCCAGGACCTTGACGCCAAGTTCGGCCGCCTTTCTGGCCTTGGACCCGGCACCCGGACCCGCAACCACGATATCGGTTTTCTTGCTGACCGAGCCGGACACCTTGGCCGCCAATGCCTCGGCCCGGGCCTTGGCCTCGGCGCGGGTCATTTTCTCGAGCGTTCCGGTAAACACGATGGTCTTTCCCGCGACCGGGCTGTTGCTTGTATCGGGCCGGACCGCATCCAGCACGTTCAACTGCGCCACCAGGTCGTCAATGGTTTTCCGCTCGGCCTCTTGCTCGAATGTAGAAACCAGGGTGCGGGCCATTACCTCGCCCACGCCGTCGATACTTAGCAGTTCCTGCCATTCGGGGCCCTCAAAACCGGCGGCGGCAGTCATCGCTTTTTCAAACGCCTCCCACGAGCCATAGTGGTTGGCCAGCAGGTTCGACGCAGCCTCGCCCACATGGCGGATCCCCAGTGCAAACAGCAGCCGGGCCAGCGGAACGGTGCGCTTTTCGTCGATCGCGGCCCACAATTTTGCAACGCTCTGCCGGCCCCAGCCCTTGCGGTTGGCCAGTTTGTTCAGGTTCTTCGCGTCGCGTTGCTGCAGCGTGAAGATGTCCACCGGAGTTTTCACGGGCAGATCAGGATCTTCATAGAACATCTCGATCTGCTTGGCACCCAAACCTTCGATGTCGAAAGCCTTTCGCGAAACGAAATGTTTCAGCTTTTCAACGGCCTGCGCCGGGCAGATGACCCCACCTGTGCAGCGGCGCACAGCGTCGCCCTCCTCTCGGATGGCATCGCTGCCGCATTCGGGGCACTTGGTCGGAAACTCGAAAGGCACGGCCCAGTCGGGGCGTTTGCTCAGATCGACGTCGGCGATCTTTGGAATCACGTCACCGGCACGATAGACCTGCACCCAGTCGCCGACGCGGATATCCTTGCCATCGCGGATCACGTTGCTCTTGGCGTCACGCCCGGCGATATAGTCTTCGTTGTGCAGCGTGGCGTTCGATACAACCACGCCCCCCACGGTCACCGGGTGCAGGCGCGCAACCGGGCTGAGCGCGCCAGTTCGGCCGACCTGAATGTCGATTGCTTCGAGCCCGGTCCAGGCCGTTTCGGCCGGAAACTTGTGCGCGATCGCCCAACGCGGCGTTGTCGAGCGAAAGCCCAACCGCGCCTGCAGCGCCAGGTCGTTCACCTTGTAGACCACGCCATCGATGTCATGGCCCAGTGTCGCGCGCTGCTCTTCGATCGCCCGGTAGTGGGACACCATCTCATCAACCGAGCGGCACAGTTGCGTCAATTCGTTGGTGGCAAACCCCAAGGCGGCCAGCCGGGACAGGCCATCGACCTGGGTACGCCCCAGCGGTTCGGACAGCTCGCCCCAAGCATATGCGAAGAACCGAAGTGGGCGCGAACGGGTGACTTCGGGGTCCAACTGGCGCAGCGATCCCGCCGCCGCGTTTCGGGGATTTGCAAACAGCTTGCCCCCGATTTCCGTTTGTTTCTGGTTCAGCCGGGCGAAATCCTCATGCGACATGTAGACCTCGCCCCGGACCTCCAGGATCTCGGGCGCATCGGTGAGAGTTTTCGGAATGTCGCGAACGGTCATCGCGTTGGCAGTGACGTTCTCGCCTACCTCACCGTCACCGCGGGTCGCGGCCTGAACCAACGTGCCGTTTTCATAGCGCAGGGACAGTGACAACCCGTCAATTTTCGGCTCGGCGGTAAATTCAGGCACTTTGTCTTCTTGGAGCCCCAGGTATTTCTGGACCGACCGAACGAAGTCCCGCACATCCGCCTCGTCGAAAGCGTTGCCCAGCGACATCATCCGAACCGCGTGACGAACCTTTTCGAACCCGTCCGACGGGCGAGCCCCGACCTGTTCGCTCGGGCTGTCCGGGCGTTTCAGATGCGGAAACCGCGCCTCGATTTCCTGATTTCGGCGCTTCAGCGCATCATATTCCGCGTCGGAAATCTCTGGAGCGTCCTCACCGTGATACAAATCATTCGCCCGCGTCAACTCGGACGCCAGGCGCGCCAGCTCCTCCTTGGCCTGGTCTTCGGTCAGGTCTTGCACGGGAATCGGATTGCTCATGGCCTCGCCCTGTCATGTCTGGTTGGCACCAGTGATAGGGCGAGGCCATGGCCAGGTCCAGACGTGCTGAGCCGTGAGTGGAATTGCCGCCCTGGACCTCCGGCGGCGTGCTCGAGGCCGATCAGGCGCCGACGGCCAGGCGGTTTTCCTCGATACCGTCCTTCTGGGGGTCGCGCAGCACGTATCCCCGCCCCCAGACAGTCTCGATATAGTTGTCGCCACCGGTGGCATTGCTGAGCTTCTTGCGCAGCTTGCAGATGAAGACGTCGATGATCTTCAGTTCCGGCTCGTCCATCCCGCCGTAGAGGTGGTTGAGGAACATCTCCTTGGTCAGGGTCGTGCCCTTGCGCAGGCTGAGCAGTTCTAGCATTTGGTATTCCTTGCCGGTCAAATGAACCGCCTGCCCGTCCACCTCGACGGTCTTGGCATCCAGGTTCACCGCGATCTTGCCGGTGCGGATAATCGACTGCGAATGCCCCTTCGACCGTCGGATGATTGCGTGGATCCTGGCCACCAGTTCTTCGCGGTGGAACGGTTTCGTCAGGTAATCATCGGCCCCGAAACCGAACCCTTTAATCTTGCTTTCGGTATCATCGGCCCCCGACAGGATCAGGATCGGCGTTTCAACTCGGGCGATGCGCAGCTGGCGAAGCACTTCATGACCGTTCATATCCGGCAGATTCAGGTCCAGAAGGATCAGATCATAGTCATACAGTTTCGCCAGATCGATCCCTTCCTCGCCCAGATCCGTCGCATAGACGTTCAGGTTGGCGTGTGTCAGCATCAGTTCGATGCTTTTCGACGTTGTGGGATCATCCTCGACAAGAAGTATGCGCATTCTGCTGCTCCAGTTCAGGTCTGTTCATTCCGGTTTGATCCGAGCCTGACCACAAATGGTTAATCTGACGTTACCGTTGATTCATTTATTCGCTTTCGCCTTTAGGTTGTCTATATTTTTTTAAGGCCGTCACCTTCAGCGCATCGATTCCGTGTTCGGCCACCGCCGCAACCCAGCTGTTGAACTCCTCGTCGCTCAGCCCATAGCGTTTCTTGGCGTCCGACAACGTGATCAGGCCATACAGTACGCCGCGCACTACCATGGCCTTCCTAGAGGCGACCCACCGACTGGTATCGGGCGGCGGCAGATCGGCCCGCGACAGA